>NZ_JBSFTT010000006.1:0-345401 GCF_053591415.1 Streptomyces sp. NPDC003032
GCCGGAGCAGCGGGGGCCGCCGGAGCGGCGGGCTGGGCCGGGGCCGCGGGCTGGGCCGGAGCCGGAGCCTCGGCCGCGGGGGCCGGGGCGGCCGGAGCGGCAGCCGCGGGAGCGGCACCCGGCGCACCGACGACGGCGAGCTTGGCGCCGACCTCGGCGGTCTCGTCCTCGCCGACGACGATCTCGAGCAGTACGCCCGCGACCGGCGAGGGGATCTCGGTGTCGACCTTGTCCGTCGAGACCTCGAGGAGGGGCTCGTCGGCCGCGACCTCCTCGCCGACCTCCTTCAGCCAACGGGTGACGGTGCCCTCGGTGACGGACTCACCGAGCGCGGGCAGCGTGACCGCGGTGCCCTCGGCGGCGCCACCGGACGGCGCGGCCGGAGCGGCGGGAGCCTCGGGGGCCGGAGCCGCGGGGGCCTCGGCAGCGGGGGCGGCGGGGGCCTCGGCGGGGGCCTCGGCGGCGGCCGGGGCCGGGGCCTCGGCGGGGGCGCCGGAGCCGTCGTCGATGACGGCCAGCTCGGCGCCGACCTCGACGGTCTCGTCCTCGGCGACCTTGATGGAGGCCAGGATGCCGGCGGCCGGGGAGGGGATCTCGGTGTCGACCTTGTCGGTCGAGACCTCGAGCAGCGGCTCGTCGGCCTCGACGCGCTCGCCTTCGGCCTTCAGCCAACGGGTGACAGTGCCCTCGGTGACGCTCTCGCCGAGCGCCGGAAGGGATACGGAAACCGCCATGGTTTCAGTTGCTCCTTACGAAAAATTGGGGCCTCCCCTGCTCGAGCGAAGTCGAGAGCCCAGGGAAGGAAGTCTAGGTCGTCGCGCCCGAAACTGAAGGGTCAGTCGTGGGAGTGCAGCGGCTTGCCCGCCAGGGCCAGGTGGGCCTCGCCGAGCGCTTCGTTCTGCGTCGGGTGGGCGTGGATGAGCTGGGCGACCTCGGCCGGCAGCGCCTCCCAGTTGTAGATCAGCTGGGCTTCGCCGACCTGCTCGCCCATGCGGTCGCCGACCATGTGGACGCCGACCACGGCACCGTCCTTGACCTGGACGAGCTTGATCTCGCCCGCGGTCTTGAGGATCTTGCTCTTGCCGTTGCCCGCGAGGTTGTACTTGAGGGCGACGACCTTGTCCGCGCCGTAGATCTCCTTGGCCTTGGCCTCGGTGATGCCCACGGAGGCGACCTCGGGGTGGCAGTACGTCACCCGGGGCACGCCGTCGTAGTCGACCGGGACGGTCTTGAGACCGGCCAGGCGCTCCGCCACCAGCATGCCCTCGGCGAAGCCGACGTGCGCGAGCTGGAGGGTCGGCACCAGGTCGCCCACGGCCGAGACGGTCGGGACGTTGGTCTGCATGTACTCGTCGACCAGGACGTAGCCGCGGTCCATGGCGAGGCCCTGCTCCTCGTAGCCGAGACCGGCCGAGACCGGGCCGCGGCCGATGGCGACCAGGAGGACCTCGGCCTCGAAGGTCTTGCCGTCGGCGAGGGTCACGCGGACGCCGTCCTGCGTGTACTCGGCCTTCTCGAAGAACGTGCCGAGGTTGAACTTGATGCCGCGCTTGCGGAACGCGCGCTCAAGGAGCTTGGAGCTGTTCTCGTCCTCGACGGGCACGAGGTGCTTGAGGCCCTCGATGACCGTGACGTCGGCCCCGAACGACTTCCACGCCGAGGCGAACTCGACGCCGATGACGCCGCCGCCCAGGATGATCGCGGACTTCGGCACGCGGTCCAGGGTCAGGCCGTGGTCCGAGGAGATGACGCGGTTGCCGTCGATCTCCAGGCCCGGCAGCGACTTCGGCACGGAGCCGGTCGCGAGGAGCACGTGGCGGCCCTGGACGCGCTGACCGTTCACATCCACCGAGGTCGGGGAAGAGAGCTTGCCCTCGCCCTCGATGTACGTCACCTTGCGGGAGGCGACGAGTCCCTGGAGGCCCTTGTAGAGGCCGGAGATCACGTCGTCCTTGTACTTGTGGACGGCCGCCATGTCGATGCCCTCGAAGGTGGCCTTCACGCCGAACTGGTCGGCCTCGCGCGCCTGGTCGGCGATCTCGCCGGCGTGCAGCAGCGCCTTCGTGGGGATGCAGCCGTTGTGCAGGCAGGTGCCGCCGAGCTTGTTCTTCTCGATCAGGGCGACGTCCAGGCCCAGCTGCGCTCCGCGCAGGGCCGCGGCGTAACCGCCGCTACCGCCGCCGAGGATCACTAGGTCGAAAACGGTGCTGGCGTCGTTCGCCACGTCACGTCCTCCATGCATGTGCGCCGTACGCCGGACCCCTTTGCGCGGGGGACGACCGGTCGGTCGGCTGGTATTCGGCCGCTCTTGTTTCGGCCCTTTGGTGGGGGCCCTGTCCTGCCGAGAACCCATCTTCGCACTTGTCGACGGGAGACGGGACGCCGGGCCAGGCTGTGAGACGTCTCATGGACCGTCTCCAGCGGTTCTACCGCATACGAACGTACGGATTTCGTCGAGGGCGAAACCGGACGGCTCCGGACGCGCGCGGCAACGTACGGGGCTCCGGACGTGGGATCGTCCGGAGCCCCGAAGCGGTGTACGCGGATCAGCCCAGGTCGCCCGCGGCGGTGCGCTCGGCGAGACGGACCAGGGTGCGCACGGCGCTGCCGGTGCCGCCCTTGGGGGTGTAGCCGAACGGCGCGCCCTCGTGGAAGGCGGGGCCCGCGACGTCCAGGTGGGCCCAGGTGATGCCCTCGCCGACGAACTCCTTCAGGAAGAGGCCGGCCACCAGGCCGCCGCCCATGCGCTCGCCCATGTTGGCGATGTCGGCGGTGGCGGAGTCCATGCCCTTGCGCAGGTCGGCGGGGAGCGGCATCGGCCAGGACGGCTCGCCGACCTCCTCGGCGATCTCGTGGATCGACGTACGGAACGCGTCGTCGTTGGCCATGATGCCGAAGGTGCGGTTGCCGAGCGCCACCATCATGGCGCCGGTCAGGGTCGCCACGTCGACGATCGCGTCGGGCCCGTCCTCGGAGGCCTTGGCGATCGCGTCGGCCAGGACCAGGCGGCCCTCGGCGTCGGTGTTCAGGACCTCGACGGTCTTTCCGCTGTACATGCGCAGGACGTCGCCGGGGCGGGTGGCGGAGCCGGACGGCATGTTCTCGGCGAGCGCCAGCCAGCCGGTGACGTTCACTTCGAGGCCCAGGCGCGCGGCGGCGACGACGGCGGCGAAGACGGCCGCGGCGCCGGCCATGTCGCACTTCATGGTCTCGTTGTGACCGGCGGGCTTCAGCGAGATGCCGCCCGAGTCGTACGTGATGCCCTTGCCGACGAAGGCGAGGTGCTTCTTGGCCTTGGAGTGCGTGTACGAGAGCTTCACCAGGCGCGGCGGGGCGTCGGAGCCCGCGCCGACGCCGAGGATGCCGCCGAAGCCGCCCTTGGAGAGCGCCTTCTCGTCGAGCACCTGGATCTTGATGCCGTGCTCCTTGGCGGCCGCGGTGGCGACCGCCGCGAAGGCCTCGGGGTCGAGGTCGTTCGGCGGGGTGTTGACGAGGTCGCGGGCGCGGTTCAGCTCTTCGGCCACGGCGGTGGCGCGTTCCAGCGCGGCCTTGTACGCCTTGTCGCGGGGCTTGCCGCCGAGCAGGGCGACCTCGGCGAGCGGCGCCTTGGCGTCCTTGCCGTTCTTCTTCCCGCCCTTGGCGTCGGCGTCGCCCTGGTCCTTGTACGCGACGAAGGAGTACGCGCCGAGCAGCGCGCCCTCGGCGAGGGCGCAGATGTCGTCCGCGTCCTCGACGGGCAGCGCGAACGCGGCCTTCTTCGAGCCGGTCAGGGCGCGCGCGGCGACACCCGCGGCGCGGCGCAGCGCGTCCGTGCCGTACGTCTCGTCCTTCTCCGGGACCTCGCCGAGGCCGACCGCGACGACGACCGGCGCCTTGAAACCGGAGGGCGCGGGCAGCTTGGTCACCTCGCCCTCGCCGCCCGAGGCGCCGAGGGTCTCCAGGACGGACGCGAGCCTGCCGTCGTACGCCTTGTCCACGGACTCGGCGCCGGGCGCGACGACCAGAGCCCCCTTGGAGCCAGAGCCCTTCGCGACACCGACGACGATCGCGTCGGCACGCAGGCCGGACGCGGCGGCGGTGCTGAGAGTCAGAGCAGTCACGGTGGTGAGGTCCTCTTTCGGTTGGGTTTCGACGGGCTGTGGGGTGGTGAGCCCGTCGCGAGCCTACGCCCGTGAACGCTGCGGTGCGCCTCACTGAGTGTGTTCGATGGGATGTCGCGAACGCCGGGGTTTCGGCGGGGCCGTGCGTCAGCCGAGCGCGAGCACCACGAGAGCGGCGGTCGCCGCCGTCTCCGCGAGGCCGCCGAAGACGTCCCCGGTGACCCCGCCGAACCGTCGTACGCAGTGCCGGAGCAGCAGTTCGGCGGCGCCGAGCGCGAGGACGACGGCCGCCGCTGCCCGCGCCATGTCGTACGTCCCGAGCGGCGCGCCCACTGCCGCCGCCCCGCACACGACGACCGCCGTGACCAGCAGGGCACGGCCGCGCGGCACGACCCCGGCGACGGCGGCGCCGAGCCCCTCGGGGCGGGCGGGCGGCACTCCGGCGCGGGCGGCCAGGGTGAGGGCGAGGCGGGCGGCGGTGGCCGAGACGACGGCGGCGACGGCGCCGTGTGCCCACGACCTCTCGTACAGCTGGTACAGCACGGCGACCTGGGCGAGCAGGACGAAGAGCAGGGTGATGACGCCGAAGGGGCCGATGTCGGACTGCTTCATGACGCGCAGCGCGTCGTCGGCGGGCCTGGCGCTGCCGAGGCCGTCGGCGGTGTCCGCGAGGCCGTCCAGGTGCAGGCCGCGGGTGAGCGCGGCGGGGGCCGCGGCGGTGGCGGTGGCGGTGAGGAGGGGCCCGGCGCCGAGGAGCGTCAGCAGGCCGCCGAGCCCCGCGGCGACGAGGCCGACGGACAGCCCGGCCAGGGGCGCCCACTGCATGCCCGCGCGGGCCGCGGCGCGGTCCCACTTCGTGACTCGGACGGGGAGCGCGGTGAGGGTGCCGAAGGCGAAACGTATGCCGTCGGCGGGGGAGGTTCTGGACACCGCGGAAGGCTACCCCGGCAGGATGTCCGCCCTGCGGATCACTCTTCGGGCCGCTGCTCGCGCTGCTCTCCTTCGCGGGGGCGTTCCTGGTCACCCGGACCATCGCGCGGCTCATCCGGGCGGGCAAGGGGCCGTTCCGGAACATCAGTTCGGGGTAGGTGCACGTCCACCACTGGAGCGAGCAGGGCCGCAAGAGTGTGGAGGCGGTGGGCGCGCTCAGGGTGAAGCCGCAGTTGACGACGGCGTTCAGCGCGAGCAGGGCGCGGTTCTGCCGCTCGACGGGCCGGCACGACCGTCGCTGGTCGGGTCCCCGCCGCAGGCTTCAGGACTGGATCGGCGGCTTCTCGCCCGACTCCGGGCGCACGTCGGAACCGGAGCGCACACCGCCGCCCCGGCGACGGCGACGGTGACGCGACGCCGAGGCCGCGCAGAGCACGAGCACGGCCGCGATCGCCGCCAGGTGCTCCTTGCCCGCGAGGTTGTTCTTGACGGCCACCTCGACGACCATCAGGACGGTGACCAAGGCCGCGGTGAAGTACGCCCGGTGGCGCCAGCACACGTACACGGCGAGGCCGACGACGGCGGCCGACGGGCCCGTGTCGACGACCCGCGCGTCGGAGGCGGGCAGCCCGAGGGGATGGCCGGGGCCCAGCTCGATGCCCACGCGCGCGTAGAGCGTGCCGGCGAGCGTGGCCACGTAGCCGATGAGGAGCGTGCGCCACCAGCCGAGGCAGATCTCGGCGATCCCGAAGACGATCAGGAGCTGCGCGAGCGCGCCCCACACCGGCAGGTCCAGGGCGGGTACGAAGAGGGAGAGCGGGGTGCGCAGCAGCGCGAGCCAGAGCGGTTCCTCGGCGCGTACGGAGCCGATGTCCTGTACGAACTGGTAGCCCCAGGGCTGGTTCTGGACGTACTGGAAGCACGCGGTGAGGCAGACCGCCGCCAGTGTCATGGGCGCGGCCCGCCACCGCCGGGCGAGGAGCCCGTCCCGCACGGCGGAGAACAGCGGTCTCCACTCGGCGCGGGCGCGGCGGGCCAGGGTGCTCATCGTCTCGACTCCAGATGTTTGCGGTGCAGCCACTTCGGCAGGCCCGGCGCTTCCAGGAAGCCCTCCGCGCGGGCCGCGGCGATGCCGATGCGTGGCAGGTGACCGCTCTTCTCGAAGAGGAGGAAGCGGGGCTCCCAGATCGGCCGGTACTTCGCGTTGGCCCGGTAGAGGGACTCGATCTGCCACCACCGGGAGAAGAAGCTGAGCAGCGACCGCCACAGGCGAAGGACCGGACCCGCGCCGAGCCGCGAGCCACGTTCGAAGACCGAACGGAACATCGCGAAGTTGAGCGATACCTGAGTGATCTGGATCTCGGGGGCGCGCTGGAGGAGTTCGATGACCATGAACTCCATCAGGCCGTTCTCGGAGTCGCGGTCCCGCCGCATCAGGTCCAGGGAGAGCCCGCGCGGCCCCCACGGCACGAAGGAGAGCACCGCCCGCAGCTCCCCGTCGCCGTCCGTGCACTCCAGCATCACGCACCGTCCGTCCGCGGGGTCGCCGAGCCGTCCGAGCGCCATGGAGAAGCCGCGCTCGGTCGCGCCGTCGCGCCAGTCGTCGGCGCGTTCGAGGAGGTACGCCATCTCGTCGGCGGGGATGTCCTCGTGGCGGCGGATGCGGACGGTGTACCCGGCGCGCTTCACGCGGTTGTACGCCTGGCGGACGGTGCGCATGGCCCGCCCCTGAAGGGTGAAGTGCTCTTGAGAGGCTCCGCCTCGGGCGGCGACCTCCACGATGGCCTCGTCGCCCAGTTCCAGGGCGTCGAGGCCGTGCCGGGCGTAGATCGTGCCGGCCTCCTCGCTCGCGCCCATCACGGCGGGGAGCCAGCCGTGCTCGCGGGCCTCGGCGAGCCAGGGCTCGATCGCCCCGGGCCAGGCCTCCGGGTCACCGATCGGGTCGCCGGAGGCCAGTGAGACCCCGCTGACGACGCGGTAGACGACCGCGGCCTTGCCGGTCGGCGACCATACGACGCTCTTCTCGCGGCGCAGCGCGAAGTAGCCGAGCGAGTCACGCTCGCCGTGCTGGTCGAGGAGCGCGCGCAGCCGCTCCTCGTCCTCCTCGGTGAGCGGGTCGACGGCCCTGCGGGAGCGGAACGCCGCGTACAGGACGGCGCAGAGCAGCAGCGCGCTCAGGACGTTGATGGCGACGTTGACCCAGCCGGGCGTGGTGATGCCCTCGAAGCGCCTGTCGTCGGCGGCGAGCGAGACCAGGCGCATGGTGCCGTAGCGCCAGCGGTCGAGGAAGGTCGAACGGTAGTCGTCGTCGGCGCGGTTGGTGACGGTGACGAGCAGCGCCGCGATCAGCGAGGTCACCAGGAGCCCGCCGACCGCGACGGCCGACGCCAGCTTCGGGTTGGAGCGGTCGCCCTTGGCGTAGAACTCGCGGCGCCCGACGACCAGCGCCGCGACGAAGGCGGCGGTCAGGACGAGGGAGATCCAGTTCTGCGCGTATCCGCGGATCTCCGGGAAGACCATGGCGAAGGCGAAGAGCAGCAGGAAGAGCCCGCTGAGGACGAGGTTGAGGATCCACGCGGCGCGTTTGCGGCGCCGCATGGTGATCGCCAGGAAGAGGGTGAACGCCCCGGAGGCGAAGCCGGCGGTCAGCAGGTACGGGGTGAAGTAGTTCTCCGTGTTGTGCTGCCGCACGTCCTGTCCGAGGGAGACCCAGACAGCGCTGAGGAAGTTGATGAACGTGACGGCGCGGAGATACCAGACGGTGAAACCCGCGGCGCGGCGCTGTGTGACGGTGCGTGGTCTCTGTCGTCCGGCGACGATCTGCTCATCTCCCATGAAAAGGGATCATATGGGCAAGATCGACGCCGTCGGCCCGCGCCGCCGGGTGCCTACTCGGCGTGCGGTACCGCGGACTCCGCTTCTCCGTCCGTGCCGGCCTCCGCGTCACCCGCCGCTCTGTCCCCCGCTTCGTCCTCCGCGGCGGCGGCCCGCTCGGGCAGCTCCGCCGACAGCGCCGCGGCGGCCCGTACGAGCGGCAGCGCCAGCAGCGCCCCGGCGCCCTCGCCGACCTTCACGCCGTGGTTCAGAAGCGGTTCAAGGGCCATCCGGTCCAGCGCCTTGGCCTGCGCCGGCTCCCCGCTGTCGTGCCCCGCCAGCCACCAGTCCGGCGCCCGGAAGGCGACCCGCTGGGCCACCAGCGCCGCCGCCGACGCCACGACGCCGTCGAGGATCACCGGCGTACGCCGCACCGCGCACTGCAGCAGGAAGCCGGTCATCGCGGCCAGATCGGCGCCGCCGACCGCCTGGAGCAGCTCAAGCTGGTCGCCGAGCACGGGCCGGGCCCGCCGCAGCGCGTCCCGCACCGCCGCGCACTTGCGCATCCACGCCAGGTCGTCGATGGCCTCGCCGCCCCGCCCGGTCACCACGGACGCGTCGGTGCCGCAGAGCGCGGCGATCAGCGTCGCCGCGGGCGTCGTGCCGCCCACGCTCACATCGCCGAGCACGACCAGATCGGTGCCGGAGTCCGCCTCCTCGTCGGCGACGGCCATGCCCGCCCGCACCGCCCGCTCGGCCTCCTCGGCACTGAGCGCGTCCTCGATGTCGATACGTCCGGAGCCGCGCCGCACCCGGTGCCCGGCGACCCCGGCGGGCAGCTCGGCCGGATCGCAGTCGAGCGCCATGTCGATGACGCGTACGGGCACGTCGAGGCGGCGGGCGAGCACGGCCACGGGGCTCTCACCGGCCAGTACGGAGCGGACGAGATCGGCGGCGCCGCCCGCGGGCCGCGCCGAGACGCCCAGCTCGGAGACCCCGTGGTCGCCCGCGAACAGCACCACGCGCGGCCGCTCGACCGGCCGGACCGGCACCGAGGACTGGGCCGCCGACAGCCACTCGCCCAGCTCGTCGAGGCGGCCGAGGGCACCGGGCGGCACGGTCTGCCGCTCCCTGCGCTCCTCGGCGTCGCGGCGCACCCCGCCGTCGGGCCGCTCGATCAGGTCGGTGAAGTCGTCGAGATTCAGCGAGCTCATTCGCCGAACAGTACCGGCAGGCGCGGCGCCGGTGTTCGAACGGTCCTCGGGCGGTTACGACATGTATCGCATGGGGCACATATCGACATTGCCGGACCGATCGTGCCAAAGCCCCCACATCAGGAGCACGACCATGGACGTCTCCCAGCGGGTCGCCGCACGGCGACCCGCCTATCTCGCCGCGCTGGCCCAGGGCACCGGGCGCTTCCACGAGCCCCGCCGCGCCGACTGCCCCTGGTGCGGCTCCCCGCGGCTGCGGGCCTGGCTGCGCACCACCGACCTGGTCCAGCACAAGCCGGGGACGTTCACGCTCGACAGCTGCCGCGACTGCGCCCACTGCTTCCAGAACCCCCGCCTCACCTCCGAAGGCCTGGACTTCTACCACCGGGACTTCCACCACCAGCTCTCCGGCGTCCGGTCCACCGACAGGCGCCACCTCGCCCGCGCCCGCGCCATGCGCGCGTTCGACGAGCCCGAGTGCTGGCTGGACGTCGGCACCGGGCGGGCGTACTTCCCGGCCCTGGCCAGGCAGGTCCTGCCCTACACGTCCTTCGACGGGCTCGACCCGGGCAGGGGCGTCGAGGACGCCGTACGCCGCGGCCGCGTCGAGGAGGGCCATCGCGGCACCCTCACCGGGCTCGCCGACTCCCTCGCCGGCCGCTACGACGCCCTGAGCATGTTCCACCAGCTGGGCCGCGGCGCCGATCCGCGCGCGGAGCTGAGAGCCGCGAAGACCGTGCTGCGCCCCGGCGGCCACCTGATGATCGAGGCCCCGGACCCCGGCTGCCGCTACGCCCGACTGCTCGGCAAGTGGTGGCTCTCGTACTCCCAGCCCCGCCACCTGCACTTCATCCCGCTCGCCAACCTCCGCCAGGAGCTGGAGGAGCTAGGCTTCACCGTCGTCGGTATCGAGCGCCGCGCCGCCCACGTGCCCGCCGACCTCGGCGGGGCGCTCGCGCTCGTCCTCAACCGCTGCCTGCCCAAGGCCGACGTCCCCTGGCGCGCCGGACCCGTGCCCCCGCTCCGGCTGAAGCTCCGCCGGGCCGGGTGGTGGGCCTGCGCGCCGGCGCTGACCCTCGCCCAGGCCCTCGACAGGCTGCTGGCCCCGCTGCTCACCCGTACCGGCTTCTCCAACACCTACCGGATCGTCGCGCGCAGGGGCGAGGGCGACTGACGTACGAAGTGCTCAAGAGCGCCGGGTCAGCCGCGCAGCGGGAGCGCCTGGCCCGCCACGACGAGCAGGACGTGCTCGCACTCGGCGGCGAACGCCGCGTTCAGGCGGCCCAGTTCGTCACGGTAGCGGCGGCCCGACGCGGTCGCCGGGACGATGCCGGAGCCGACCTCGTTCGAGACGGCGACGACCGTGCGCCGGGTGGCGCGCACCGCGTCCGCGAGCCCGGCGACCCGCCCCCGCAGCGCCCGCTCGCCGCCGCCCGCCCACTCGGCGTCGTCCCACGCGCCCACCTCGTCCATCACATGGGTAAGCCACAGCGACAGGCAGTCGATGAGCAGCGGCGGCCCGTCCTGCGCGAGCAGCGGCACCAGATCGCAGGTCTCCGCGGTCCGCCATGAACCGGGGCGCCGCTCGCGGTGCAGGCTCACCCGGTCCGCCCACTCGGCGTCGCCGTTCCTGGTCCCGCCCGTCGCGACGTACAGCACGTCGGGGAAGCCCTCCAGGCGCCGCTCGGCCTCCACGGACTTGCCCGAGCGGGCGCCGCCGAGGACGAGGGTGCGGCGCGGCACGTCCGGCACGTCCTCGTAGGCGCCGACGGCGAGCGTCGTCCCGTCCGGCACGGCCCGCGCGCCCACGGCCGCGAGACGGCGCGTCAGCTCCCCGCCCTGGGGCACCTCGTGGCCGATGTGGACGGCGATCACATCGGTGGTCGGTGCCACGGCCCCGGCCGCGCGCAGCCGGGCGAGCCCGTCGGGACGCCCGAGGACATCGGCGACGACCATCTCGTACGCGCCGCGCCCGTCCTTCGTCTCGCCGAGGCCGTTCCCGTCGGCGAGCCCCGCGGGCGCGCCGCCCGGCGGCAGATACAGCAGCCGTTCCCCGTCGGGCCCCGTCACCTCGTACCCGGAGCCGGGCGCGTCCAGCGCCACCGTGCGCACCCGGTGGCCGGTCAGGAGCGTCAACTCCCGCCCGTCGGCGCCCCGTACGGGCCGCGGGAGGCCGGCCGGGACCTCCACGGCGGGCCCGTCGTGCGGATGGGAGAGCAGCACCTGCCGCACGCCGCCGAGCGAGTGCCCCGCGCGGGCGGCCGCGAAGGCGGCGCCGGGAGTGAGGTCGAGCAGCAGGACGCCGTCCACCAGGAGCGCGGTGGCGGCGCGCGCCGCGTCACCGAGGGCGGTCGCGCAGGCCGCGCAGGGGCAGCCGGGAAGGGGCAGCCCTTCGGGGGCGCCGGTGCCGAGCAGAGTCAGTTCCACACGAAGATCCTCCCGCGTCGGGTCCGGCGCCGCGCGCCCGGCTACGCTTCAAGCGGATTCAGGCGGTCCCACGAGACCGCTACGGACCTTCGGGAGGCTGACATGGCGGCATGGACGTGGCGGTTCGAGAAGGCGGACGGGACGGAGGTCCAGCCCGCCGTGGAGCCCGAGGAGTTCACCACGCAGGGCGACGCCGAGTCCTGGGTCGGTGAGTACTGGAAGGAGCTGGCCGAGGGCGGCGCCGACCAGGTGACCCTCTTCGAGGACGCGAGCGAGATCTACGGCCCGATGAGCCTGCACATGCAGGAGGAAGCACAGGGCTAGCCGGTAGCCGGTACGCAGGGAGGCGGTGGCCGGACCCCGGCCACCGCCTCCCTCGCGCGTTTACGCGTTTACGCGCTTACGCAGAGGCTTTAGTCCCGCACCCCGCACAGATGCAGCAGCGCGGCGACCCGCCGATAGGGCTCGGTGCGCCCGGCCCGTTCCTCGGCGGTCAGCAGCGCCTCCAGCTCCCCCTCGGCGGGAAGCGGTTCCTCGTCACGGACGGTGTCCGTGAAGACTCGTACGCCGTACCAGACCTGGAGCGGCGCGGCGATCCCCGCCAGCGTCGCCGACAGCGCGTCGAGCCGGTCGGCCCGCACGTCGAGGCCGAGCCCGTCGCGGTACGTGGCGGAGTCGAAGGCGGCCATCGCCCCGCTCCAGTCACCGCCGAGCCCCGGCCGCATGGCCAGCGCGTCCGCGTTCCGCACGAGGAGCGAGAGCAGCCCCCCGGGGGCCAGCATCCGGGCGAGACCCGCCAGCAGGGCGTCGGGCTCATCGGCGTACATCAGGACGCCGTGGCAGAGCACCACGTCGAAGCTGCCCGGCAGGAAGTGCACGCCGGTCTGGTGGCCGTCGCCCTGGACGAGCCGCACCCGCCCCTGGATGCCCTCGGGCTCCCCGGCGAGCGCCTCGCGCGCGGCGGCGATCATCGCGGGGTCCTGCTCGACCCCCGTCACCTTGTGCCCGGCACGGGCGAGCCGCAGCGCCTGCGTGCCCCGGCCCATGCCGACGTCGAGCACCCGCAGCCGCTGCCCCACGGGGAAGCGCGCCGCTATCTGCTCGTCGAGCTGCCGGGCCACGAGCTCCTGGCGTACGGCGTCGCGCAGACCGCCCGGCTGCGCCGGCCGGTCGGCGGCCCCGCCGGTGACTCCGCTCAGGGCCGCTCTCCGCGCTTGACCTGCGGCTTGGGAAGCCTCAGTCGGCGCATCTGGAGCGTACGCATCAGGGCGTAGGCGACGGCGCCCTTCCTGTTCTCGTTCGGGAAGCGCTCGGCCAGGCGCTTCTTGAGGCGGAACGCGGTGGCGACGGAGTCGGCGATGATCAGCACGATCACGAAGAGCCAGAGCAGCAGCGCGACGTTCTGCAACTGGGGCACGCGGACCATGCTCAGGACGAGGATGATCACCGCGAGCGGCAGGAAGAACTCCGCGATGCAGAAGCGCGAGTCGACGAAGTCGCGCGCGAACTTGCGCACGGGGCCCTTGTCACGGGCGGGCAGGAACCGCTCGTCACCGCTGGCCAGCGCCTCGCGCTGCTTCGCCATCTGGGTGCGGCGCTCGTCGCGCTGCCGCTTCGCCGCCTCCTTGCGCGTCGTCGGCGTATTGGTCACGCTGCGGCGCTGCGACTGCGCCATGGCGCGCTTGGGGGTGGGGCGGCCCTTGGGGGCCTGCGGGTCACGGGGCTGCGTGGAGTCGGTCACCGGCGCCTGGGCGGTCGGGGCCTTCTCTTCCTTGGATCGGCTACGGAACACAAAATCCAAGGGTACGGGGTGCGGCGGCATGGACCCCAGCCGCACGGGGAACGATCCGGCAACGCCGGGCGTCTTGATTTACGTGCCTAAGGGGACGTAGCAGGCGGTATCCAGCCGGTTCGGGGGTGCACCTACTCCTTACGCCGGATCAGGGTCGTACGCAGTCGTCCTTGGGGATGAGCGCATCCGCACGCGAACAGTGCGGTAATGGATGCAGGGCCCGTACTGTGGGTTCTGAGCAGTACCTGGAGCTGGAAGTCCGTCAGAAGGGGGCGCGCGAAGCCCATGAGCGGTGTCATGAAGCGTATGGGGATGATCTTCCGCGCGAAGGCGAACAAAGCCCTTGACCGGGCCGAGGACCCGCGCGAAACCCTCGATTACTCGTACCAGAAGCAGCTGGAGCTGCTGCAGAAGGTCCGCCGCGGCGTCGCCGACGTGGCGACCTCCCGCAAGCGCCTCGAACTGCAGCTGGCCCAGCTCAACAAGCAGTCCTCCACCCTTGAGGACCAGGGCCGCAAGGCCCTCGCCCTCGGCCGTGAGGACCTGGCCCGCGAAGCCCTCTCCCGGCGGGCCGCGCTCCAGCAGCAGGTCACCGACCTGGAGACGCAGCACCAGACGCTCCAGGGCGAGGAGGAGAAGCTCACCCTCGCGGCGCAGCGACTCCAGGCCAAGGTCGACGCCTTCCGTACGAAGAAGGAGACGATCAAGGCCACGTACACCGCCGCCCAGGCGCAGACCCGCATCGGTGAGGCCTTCTCCGGCATCTCCGAGGAGATGGGCGACGTCGGCATGGCCATCCAGCGCGCCGAGGACAAGACCGCGCAGCTCCAGGCGCGGGCCGGCGCGATCGACGAGCTGCTCGCCTCCGGTGCCCTCGACGACTCCTCCGGCCTCGCCAAGGACGACATCCAGTCCGAGCTGGATCGCCTCTCCGGTGGTACTGATGTAGAGCTGGAACTGCAGCGCATGAAGGCGGAGCTCGCGGGGGGCTCCAGCAGCGGACAGCAGGCGATCGAGGGTGGCCAGGGCCAGCCGCAGTCGCAGCAGCAGCCGCAGGACACCCCGCGCTTCGACAAGCAGTAGCGAGCAGGAGCGAGCAGGAGCGAGCAGGAGCCGAGGAGGGCGACATGATCGTACGGATCATGGGGGAGGGGCAGGTGAAGCTGGCCGACAGCCACTTCGCCGAGCTGAACAAGCTGGACGACGAACTGCTCGAGGAGATGGAGGGCGGCGACTCCGTCGGCTTCCGTCGCACCCTGCACGCGCTCCTGGACAAGGTCCGGGAGCTCGGCGAACCCCTCCCGGACGACGCCCTCGAACCGTCCGAACTGATCCTTCCCGCCCCGGACGCCACGATCGACGAGGTCCGGCAGATGCTGAGCGACGACGGCCTGATCCCCGGCTGATCCACAGGCGCGGCTCCACAGGCGCGGCGGACCCGCAGCGGGAGACACACAGAAGAGCGGGAAGTGACCACGCTAGGTAAAGGCCGCTGCTGGGCCCGGACGCACCCGCTGGCAGTGGACGCGGCGCTGGCCACCGTCGTCCTTGTCTGCATGGTGGTCGGCTCCTTCGCCGAGCCCTACGGAGAGCACGGCCCCACCTGGGGCACCCGCACCCCCGACGCCCCCAGCCTGCTCCTGATGGCCCTCGGCGCCCTCGCGCTGGTCTTCCGCCGCCGCGCCCCCTGGGCAGTGCTCGCCGTGACCTGCGCCGCCTCCATCACGGAGCTGCTCACGGGCGATCCCCGCGCCCCCGTCGTGATGTGCGCGGTCATCGCGCTGTTCACCGTGGCCGCCACCACCGACCGCTCCACGACCTGGCGGATCGGCCTGGTCACCATGGCGGGCCTCACCGGCGTCGCGATGCTCTCGGGACCGCTGCCCTGGTACGCCCAGGAGAACCTCGGCATCTTCGCCTGGACCGGCATGGCCGCCGCCGCGGGCGACGCGGTGCGCAGCCGCCGCGCCTTCGTGGACGCCATCAGGGAGCGCGCCGAGCGGGCCGAGCGCACCCGGGAGGAAGAGGCCAGGCGCCGCGTCGCCGAGGAGCGGCTGCGCATCGCCCGCGATCTGCACGACGTGGTCGCCCACCACATCGCCCTGGTCAACGTGCAGGCGGGCGTCGCCGCGCACGTCATGGACAAGCGGCCCGACCAGGCGAAGGAAGCCCTCTCGCACGTACGCGACGCCAGCCGCTCCGCGCTCAACGAACTCCGCGCCACCGTCGGCCTGTTGCGGCAGACCGGCGACCCCGAGGCGCCCACCGAACCCGCCCCCGGCCTGCACCGGCTCGACGAGCTCGTCGAGACGTTCCGCAACGCCGGCCTGCCCGTGGAGGTCGCCCTCGGCCAGGTCGGCCTCGACCTGCCCGCGGCCGTCGACCTCGCCGCGTTCAGGATCATCCAGGAGGCGCTCACCAACGTACAGAAGCACGCGGGGCGCGACGCCAAGGCCGAGGTCAGCGTCGTCCGCGTGGGCCCGAACGTCGAGGTCACCGTCATCGACGACGGCCCCGGCCACGGCAAGGGCGGTGACGGCGAGAAGAAGCACAACACCGACGGCGGCGGCCACGGCCTGCTCGGCATGCGCGAACGCGTCACGGCCCTCGGCGGCAGCTGCTCCGCGGGCCCCCGCTACGGCGGCGGCTTCCGCGTCCATGCGATCCTGCCCGTCACCCCCGTCACCACGGCAAAGGGAGGGACCGCGTGACGATCCGCGTACTGCTCGCCGACGACCAGGCGCTGCTGCGCAGCGCGTTCAAGGTGCTCGTCGACTCCGAGCCCGACATGGAGGTGGTCGGCGAGGCGTCCGACGGCGCCGAGGCGGTGCGGCTCGCCAGGTCGGAGCGGGCCGACGTGGTCCTGATGGACATCCGCATGCCCGGCACGGACGGTCTCGCCGCCACCCGCGAGATCAGCGCCGACCCGGCCCTGACCCACGTACGCGTGGTGATGCTGACGACCTTCGAGGTCGACGAGTACGTGGTGCAGTCGCTGCGCGCGGGCGCCTCCGGGTTCCTCGGCAAGGGCGCGGAGCCCGACGAACTCCTCGGCGCCATCCGCATCGCTGCGGCGGGCGAGGCACTGCTCTCGCCGGTGGCCACCAAGGGACTGATCGCCAAGTTCCTTGCCCAGGGCGACGGTCCGGACGGGGACGCGCCGGCGCGGGCCGAGCGGCTCGACGCGCTCACCACCCGGGAGCGGGAGGTGCTCGTACAGGTCGCCGGCGGCCACTCGAACGACGAGATCGCCGAGCGCCTCGAAGTCAGCCCGCTCACCGTGAAGACCCATGTGAACCGGGCGATGGCGAAGCTCGGGGCACGCGACCGGGCCCAACTGGTCGTCATCGCCTACGAGTCCGGTCTGGTACGACCAAGGGTGGAGTGACGCGAGGGACGGCCTGCCGGGTACGCGAAGGGGCGCCCCTCAGCCGGAGGGGCGCCCCTTCGCGTTGCGTACGTCGGCTACGGAAGCCGTGCGTCGGCTACGGAATCCGTACGTCCGTTACGGCAGCGCCAGCATCCGCTCCAGCGCCAGCTTCGCGAACTGCTCGGTCTCCCGGTCCACCTCGATCTGGTTGACGAGGTTGCCCTCGGCCAGCGACTCCAGTGTCCAGACCAGGTGCGGCAGGTCGATCCGGTTCATGGTCGAGCAGAAGCAGACCGTCTTGTCGAGGAAGACGATCTCCTTGCCCTCGGCGGCGAAACGGTTCGCCAGGCGGCGTACGAGATTCAGCTCGGTCCCGATGGCCCACTTCGACCCGGCGGGCGCGGCCTCCAGGGTCTTGATGATGTGCTCCGTGGAGCCCACGTAGTCGGCGGCGGCCACGACCTCGTGCTTGCACTCCGGGTGCACCAGGACGTTCACGCCCGGTATCCGCGCGCGGACGTCCTCGACCGACTCCAGCGAGAAGCGGCCGTGCACGGAGCAGTGCCCGCGCCACAGGATCATCTTCGCGTCGCGCAGCTGCTCGGTGGTCAGGCCGCCGTTCGGCTTGTGCGGGTTGTAGAGCACGCAGTCGTCGAGCGAGAAGCCCATGTCGCGCACGGCGGTGTTGCGGCCCAGGTGCTGGTCGGGCAGGAAGAGCACCTTCTCGCCCTGGTCGTACGCCCACTCCAGGGCGCGCTTGGCGTTCGACGACGTGCAGATGGTGCCGCCGTGCTTGCCGGTGAACGCCTTGATGTCGGCCGAGGAGTTCATGTACGAGACGGGAACCACCTGCTCGGCGACGCCGGCCTCGGTCAGCACGTCCCAGCACTCGGCGACCTGCTCGGCGGTGGCCATGTCGGCCATCGAGCAGCCGGCGGCCAGGTCGGGCAGTACGACCTTCTGGTCGTCCGTCGTCAGGATGTCCGCGGACTCGGCCATGAAGTGCACACCGCAGAAGACGATGTACTCGGCGGCGGGCCGAGCGGCGGCGTCGCGTGCCAGCTTGAAGGAGTCACCGGTCACATCCGCGAACTGGATGACCTCGTCGCGCTGGTAGTGGTGGCCGAGGACGAAGACCTTGTCGCCGAGCTTCTCCTTGGCGGCCCGTGCGCGCTCCACCAGGTCCGGGTCGGAGGGGGACGGCAGGTCACCGGGGCACTCGACGCCGCGCTCGCTCTTCGGGTCGGCCTCGCGGCCGAGTAGCAGCAGCGCGAGGGGCGTGGGCTGGACGTCGAGGTCCACGGGGGACTGGGCGGTGGTCACGACGACACCTACCCTTTCTCTTCTGCAGACGACTTTTCGTCTAATTGACGTTATCTATCATAGCCGCTTCACGTCAGTTTGACGATGCCCATAGTGTCGATGTGACGCATTCGCCGGTCCATGGACCGGTGCCCCAAGGGAAACCATGTGCGAGCATGAAGGGGTAAGACGTAAGCGCTCGGCCCGGAATGAATCCGGGGCCCCGCCGGTTGCAACCGTCGGCAAGCAGTCTCCGTACAACCCGGGAGAGAAGCAGATGTCCGTATCGGACGAGACCACCACCGTGAACGACGGCATCCTCCTGTCGGACGCCGCCGCCGCCAAGGTGAAGGGCCTGCTGGAGCAGGAGGGCCGGGACGACCTGGCGCTGCGCGTCGCCGTCCAGCCCGGCGGCTGCTCGGGCCTGCGCTACCAGCTGTTCTTCGACGAGCGCACGCTCGACGGCGACGTCGTCAAGGACTTCGACGGCGTCAAGGTCGTCACCGACCGGATGAGCGCTCCCTACCTGGGCGGCGCCTCCATCGACTTCGTCGACACCATCGAGAAGCAGGGCTTCACGATCGACAACCCCAACGCCACGGGCTCCTGCGCCTGCGGCGACTCCTTCAGCTGAGCCTGAAGACGCATAGACCCACGCGTACGACTGCGGCGGCCCCCTGAGCCTCAGGGGGCCGCCGCAGTCATGCGTACGGCTACCGCTCCAGCGGACGCGTCTACTTCCGCCGCACGGTCTCGCCCGAGCCGGTCACGACCTTGCGATCGCCCAGCGGCTTGTCCAGCGTGACCGTCCGCGAGAGTTCCTTGGCGACCATGATGCAGACCTCGTCCTTCTGCTTGGTCTCCGTGACCGTGACCTTCACGCGGTCACCGTCCTCGCTCGCCGAAGCGGCGTAGTCGGCGCACGCGCTGCCCCAGAAGTGCACGGTCAGGGACGTGCCGTCGGCGGTGTAGGACTCGATGGCCGCCTTGCGCGTGCTCTCTCCGCCACCGGGCTTCTCAGTGGGCGAGGGGGTGCCGGGGCTGCTGGGCGAGGTCAGATACCTGGGTGCGACCGCCGGGTGCGTCACCGTGAAGGTGTCGCGCGCCCCCTGCGGCTTCATCTCGAACAGCCACGACGGTACGAGGGCCTGCCGGCCGTCCACGAAGTGCGTGGCGAGCCCGAACGTGGCGCCGCTGACGGCCACCGGCCGCGGCTTCGGGGGCGCGGACGACGGGTCGCAGGGCGCCTGCTTCGAGCCGCCGCCGCCCTCCGTCTTGGTGCTGTCGTCGACGTGCGGCACCGGAGTCGCACAGCCGCCGATGCCGACGCGGCCGCCGCCGCCGATCGAGTTCAGCCGGTCCAGGCTCTCCTGGGCGCTGATCACCGGGTATGTGGCGCCCTTGACGGGCTCCTTCAACTGACCGCTGCCGCCCACCACTTGGCCGTCCGCGCTGACCTGGATGCCGGTCGACCAGCCGTAGGTCGGCAGGCCGCCGATCCTCGGGTCGGCGTTCACCACCCGTACGGCGCCCATCAGTTGGCGGGCGTCCAGCTTCGCGTCGTCCTGGCCGAGCGCCTTGAGGACCGGGGCCGCGGCGTCCTTGGCGGCCTGCTCGCCGACGGCGCCGGCCGCGTCGTCCGCGTCGCCGTTCGGCGCGGTGGAGGTGCCTGAACAGGGCTTGTTCCTGGGGCAGTTGTCCGTGCCGCTCATGCCGTGCCGGGCGTACGTCCAGGTGCCGGGCGCCTGCTTGTTCACCTGGAGCGAGGGGCCCGAACCGTCCTTGTCCTGCCCCACCCGCCAGGCGCCGTCCCGTACCGTCGGCGTGCCGAAGACGCCGAGCGCCTTGGCCAGCGCGGCCACTTCGGCGCGGGTGACCTCGCCGCGCGCGTGATGGACGGCGGCCGACTCCGGGCCCTTGGGCAGCTTGCCGGTCGCCCTGTACGTGACGCCGCTCGGGTCCGGCTCGCCCGGCGCGATGCCGCCGGTGCCGTCTCCGGTGGCGCTCCCGGTGCCGCCGCTCTGCCGGTCGTCGCCCGGGTAGCCGTCAAGCGCGAGCGGCGGCGGATCACCGCCGTCCCCCGCGGGGGCCCCGTCGCTGCCCTGGCCGCCACCGCCACCACCGCCGGACGCGGTCGCGGCGAAGTACGCGCCACCGCCGCCGACCAGCAGTACCGTGGCCGCGACCGAGGCGACGGCGAGACGGGCACGCCGCCGCCGCGGCTCGGCCGCCTCATGAACGGATCGCTCGGTGCTCACCGCATCGCTCCTTCGACTGCACTGCTGTCCCTGGAAACCCACGGGCGGGTTTCGTCGTATCCCAGTTCCCCTTTACGGGGGACGGCGATGGGACGCAGCGGGGGAGCGCACGGTTCCCTGTACGCGTACCGGGCCCCGGGACCAGTCTCCCTCAGTCGCCGTACTCGGACATCCCGTCGATGAGCCGGGCGGAGGACGGCGGCACGGTGACGCCGTGGATCAGGGACGGCGGCACGGAGGCGGTCGCGGCCTCGGCGGGCGCCGCCCAGTGCGGAGCCATGCGGGCGCAGTCGCCGCGCAGCGTCTCCATGCTCTCCGGGGCCTCGCGGGTCTCGCGGGTCTCGTGCGTCTCGTGGGTCCCGCGGGTTCCGCCGGTCTCGGCGGGGAGCGCGACGGAGGAACGCTTCATGACGACATCCTTCGAGATAACGGCCATAACGGCACCGTAAGCATCTGGCCGCCCAGGAAAAAAGCCCTACTATTGGGTAGTTTTGCCTCTTCAGAGTGGGTGTCTCGACCCGGTAGCGTGAACTGTCAACCCCTCCTCTCCTCCACAGGAGCACCCAGCCGTGCGTATCGCAGTCACCGGCTCCATCGCCACCGACCACCTGATGACCTTCCCCGGCCGCTTCGCCGACCAGCTGGTCGCCGATCAGCTGCACACGGTCTCCCTCTCCTTCCTGGTCGACGCCCTCGACGTCCGCAGGGGAGGTGTGGCCGCCAACATCACCTTCGGCATGGGGCAGCTCGGCACCCACCCGATCCTGGTCGGCGCCGCGGGCTCCGACTTCGACGAGTACCGCGCCTGGCTCGACCGGCACGGCGTGGACACCGCCTCGGTCCGGATCTCCGAGACGCTGCACACCGCCCGCTTCGTCTGCACCACGGACGCCGACCACAACCAGATCGGCTCCTTCTACACGGGCGCCATGAGCGAGGCGCGCCTCATCGAGCTGAAGACCGTCGCCGACCGCGTCGGCGGGCTCGACCTGGTCCTGATCGGCGCCGACGACCCCGAGGCGATGCTCCGCCACACCGAGGAGTGCCGCGCCCGCGCGATCCCCTTCGCCGCGGACTTCTCGCAGCAGATCGCCCGCATGGACGGCGAGGAGATCCGCACCCTCCTCGACGGCGCCACGTACCTCTTCTCCAACGAGTACGAGAAGGGCCTCATCGAGTCCAAGACGGGCTGGACCGACGCCGAGATCCTCTCGAAGGTGGGCCACCGCGTGACGACCCTCGGCTCGCGCGGCGTACGCATCGAGGCCGTCGGCCAGGACCCGATCGAGGTCGGCGTGCCGGAGGAGAAGGCCAAGGTCGAGCCGACCGGCGTCGGCGACGCGTTCCGCGCGGGCTTCCTCTCGGGCCTGTCCTGGGGCGTCTCCCACGAACGCGCCGCCCAGCTCGGCTGCATGCTCGCCACCCTGGTCATCGAGAACGTGGGCACCCAGGAGTACGAGCTGCGCCGCACCGACTTCATGGACCGCTTCACCAAGGCGTACGGCCATCAGGCCGCCGGTGAGGTCCGGGCGCACCTCGCCTAGTCACGAGCTCCGGCGGACCACATACGCGGCGCCGTGGTCCGCCGACCGCTCACCCATGTACTCCTGCCCGCGCATCTCGCACCACGCCGGGATGTCGAGCCGCGCCGCCTCGTCGTCCGCGAGCACGGTCACCGTTCCGCCGACCGGGACGTCCCCGATGACCTTGGCGAGTTCGATGACGGGGATCGGGCACCGCTTGCCGAGCGCGTCGACGACGAGCGACGCCCCTTCTGTACGGGCCTCCACTGCGACCGGGGCGCCCAGCTTCTCCCGCACTCCGGCGACGACGCCGGGCAGCACCTCCAGGAACCGTTCCACCTCCGCGGCATCGGTCCCGACGGGCAGCGAGACCCGGATGTTGCCCTCGCTCAGCACCCCCATCGCCCGGAGCACATGGCTCGGCGTCAGCGTGGAGCTGGTGCACGACGAACCGGACGACACGGAGAAGCCCGCCCGGTCCAGCTCATGCAGCACGGTCTCCCCGTCGACATAGAGACAGGAGAAGGTGACCAGGTGCGGAAGGCGCCGCACCGGATCGCCCACCACCTCCACATCCGGCACGAGCCCGGGCACCCGCGCCCTGATCCGCTCCGTCAGCTCCCGCAGCCGCGAGCCCTCCGCCGCGGCCTCGGCCCGCACCGCCCGCAGCGAGGCGGCCGCCGCGACGACCGCCGGGATGTTCTCGAACCCGGCGGCGCGCCCCGACTCCCGCTCGTCGACGGGCCCTTGCGCGGCGAAGCGCACCCCTTTCCGTACGGCGAGAAGTCCGACACCGGCCGGTCCGCCCCATTTATGAGCACTGCCGGTCAGCAGCGACCAGTCCCCTTCGACGCGGCCCCAGGCCAGCGACTGCGCCGCGTCCACGAGGAGCGGCACCCCGGCCGCGCGACAGGCCGCCGCCACCTCCGCCACCGGCTGCTCGGTGCCCACCTCATGGTTGGCCGACTGCAGACAGGCGAGCGCGGTGTCCTCGCGCAGCGCGGCGGCGTACACCTCCGGGTCGACCGCGCCGCCCCGGTCCACCGGCACCCGGGTGACCGCCGCGCCGCCGGTCTCGTGGGCCTCCGCCGAATGGAGCACCGACGAGTGTTCGACGGCCGACACGATCAGGTGGCTTCCGGCGCGGCGGCGCCCTGCCAGCGCCCCCGCGATCCCGGAGTGCACGGCACGGGTGCCGGACGAGGTGAAGACCAGCTCGTCGGCCCGGCACCCCACGGCATCGGCGGCCGCCTCCCGCGCCGCGTCGAGCAACAGCCGGGCCCGCCGCCCCTCGCGATAGAGCCGCCCCGGATCGGCCCACCCCTCATCGAGCGAGGCCAGCAGGGCCTGCCGGGCAACGGGATGAAGGGGAGCGGAGGAGGCGACATCGAAGTAGGACACACGGCAACGCTAGACCGTGCGCTTCCTGAGAAGCGCCCCTAGGGGAGCGCCCCGCAGGGGCCGCTCCCCTAGGGGCGCGAGGAACGGCGCGACCAGCCCCACCGAGCCCGCGCCCGCGGACCCACAGATTCCGCCGAGCTCCTGGGCGCCCGACCCGCCGTCAGAAAGCCCCGACGGCGCGCCGTCCCACCCTTCGGAGTGACCCGCGGCGCGTTAGGCACCCTCCCCGCGCGACCCCAAATAGCGTCCAGTAGGGTTTGGTCCGCATAAACATCCAAACCCCTGCCCGACGCAGAGGGCGGCGACCTACCAGAGAGAAGGCCGCAGCCGACCGCGCGGGCGAGACTCTCGGGAAGGCGCTACGTGAGTCCCAACGGCTCCGACCGCTCGTCGCGGCGCCCGATGCGGCGGAAGCTGCCGCAGGTGCTGACTGCGGGCCTGATCCTGGCGACCGCCACCGGTTGCACATACAAGGATTTCCCCCGCCTTGGAATGCCCACCCCGGTAACGGAAGAGGCTCCGCGGATTCTCTCCCTCTGGCAGGGCTCGTGGGCGGCAGCGCTCGCCACGGGCGTGCTGGTCTGGGGCCTGATCCTGTGGAGCGTCATCTTCCACCGGCGCAGCCGCACCAAGGTGGAAGTTCCTGTTCAGACCCGTTACAACATGCCCATCGAGGCGCTGTACACGGTCGTCCCCCTCATCATCGTCTCCGTGCTCTTCTACTTCACGGCACGTGACGAGTCGAAGCTCCTGAAGCTCGAGGAGAAGCCGGCCCACACGATCAACGTGGTCGGCTACCAGTGGAGCTGGGGCTTCAACTACGTAGAGAACGTTCCGGGCGCCGGCAAGGAGAACGCCAAGACGTCCAAGGACCTGGAGGCCATCCCGGAGAGGTTCCGCAAGGACTTCCCGGCCAAGGCCAACGGCGTCTACGAAGTCGGCACGCCCGGCGAGCGGAACCCCCAGAACGGCAACCCCGGCCCGACCCTCTGGCTCCCCAAGGGCGAGAAGGTCCGCTTCGTGCTCACCTCGCGTGACGTCATCCACTCCTTCTGGGTGGTGCCGTTCCTCATGAAGCAGGACGTCATCCCGGGCCACACCAACGCCTTCGAGGTGACTCCGAACAAGGAGGGCACCTTCATGGGCAAGTGCGCCGAGCTGTGCGGCGTCGACCACTCCCGGATGCTCTTCAACGTCAAGGTCGTCTCTCCCGAGCGCTACAAGCAGCACCTCGAGGACCTGGCGAAGAAGAACCAGACCGGTTACATCCCGGCCGGCATCGAGCAGACGCCCCACGAGAAGAACCGGGAGACGAACAACCTGTGAGCATCCTCAACGAACCCCAGGGTGCCGCGGCAGCACCAACAGACTCGTACGAGAACGAGCTGCCGGTCAGGCGCAGGCGGCCGGGCAACGTCGTCATCAAGTGGCTGACCACCACTGACCACAAGACGATCGGCACGCTCTATCTGGTCACGTCGTTCGCGTTCTTCTGCATCGGCGGAGTGATGGCGCTCTTCATGCGCGCCGAACTCGCCCGCCCGGGTACGCAGATCATGACGAACGAGCAGTTCAACCAGGCGTTCACGATGCACGGCACGATCATGCTGCTGATGTTCGCGACGCCGCTGTTCGCCGGCTTCGCGAACTGGATCATGCCGCTGCAGATCGGCGCGCCCGACGTCGCCTTCCCGCGGCTGAACATGTTCGCCTACTGGCTCTACCTGTTCGGCTCGCTCATCGCGGTCGGCGGTTTCCTCACGCCGAACGGCGCGGCCGACTTCGGCTGGTTCGCCTACAGCCCGCTCTCGGACGCCGTCCGCTCCCCGGGCATCGGCGCCGACATGTGGATCATGGGTCTGGCCTTCTCCGGCTTCGGCACGATCCTCGGCTCGGTCAACTTCATCACCACCATCATCTGCATGCGCGCGCCCGGCATGACCATGTTCCGCATGCCGATCTTCGTGTGGAACGTGCTGCTCACCGCCGTGCTGGTGCTGCTGGCCTTCCCGGTCCTGGCCGCCGCGCTGTTCGCCCTGGAGGCGGACCGCAAATTCGGTGCCCATATCTTCGACGCGGCCAATGGCGGCGCCTTGCTCTGGCAACACCTCTTCTGGTTCTTCGGCCATCCAGAGGTGTACATCATCGCGTTGCCATTCTTCGGAATCATTTCCGAGGTCATCCCGGTCTTCTCCCGCAAGCCGATGTTCGGCTACATGGGTCTGATCGCCGCGACGATCGCCATCGCGGGTCTGTCCGTGACGGTGTGGGCGCACCACATGTACGTCACAGGCGGCGTGCTGTTGCCGTTCTTCTCATTCATGACGTTCCTCATCGCGGTGCCGACCGGTGTGAAGTTCTTCAACTGGATCGGCACCATGTGGAAGGGGTCACTGAGTTTCGAGACCCCGATGCTGTGGGCGGTCGGCTTCCTGATCACCTTCACCTTCGGCGGTCTGACGGGCGTCATCCTGGCCTCGCCGCCGATGGACTTCCACGTCTCGGACTCGTACTTCGTGGTGGCGCACTTCCACTACGTGGTCTTCGGCACCGTGGTCTTCGCGATGTTCTCCGGCTTCCACTTCTGGTGGCCGAAGTTCACCGGCAAGATGCTGGACGAGCGCCTCGGCAAGATCACCTTCTGGACGCTGTTCGTGGGCTTCCACGGCACGTTCCTCGTCCAGCACTGGCTGGGCGCCGAGGGCATGCCGCGCCGCTACGCCGACTACCTCGACGCCGACGGCTTCACCGCGCTGAACACGATCTCGACGATCAGCTCGTTCCTGCTCGGTCTGTCGATCCTGCCGTTCTTCTACAACATCTGGAAGACGGCCAAGTACGGCAAGAAGATCGAGGTCGACGACCCGTGGGGTTACGGCCGTTCGCTGGAGTGGGCGACGTCCTGCCCGCCGCCGCGGCACAACTTCATCACGCTGCCGCGCATCCGCAGTGAATCGCCGGCCTTCGACCTGCACCACCCGGACATCGCCGCCCTCGGCCAGATCGAGAACGCCGGGCAGAAGGACACCGCGCTGTTCGGTGGCGACAAGGAGGCCGCGAAGTGAAGATCCAGGGCAAGCTGTTCATCTGGCTGAGCGTCTTCGTCCTCGCCATGGCGATCGTCTATGGCGTGTGGTCGAAGGAGCCCGCCGGTACCACGGCGCTCTTCCTGGCCTTCGGCCTGTGCATCATGATCGGCTACTACCTGGCCTTCACGGCCCGGCGGGTTGACGCCTCCGCACAGGACAACAAGGACGCGGACGTCGCGGACGAGGCCGGCGAGGTGGGCTTCTTCAGCCCGCACAGCTGGCAGCCGCTCTCCCTGGCCATCGGTGGCGCGCTCGCCTTCCTGGGCATCGCCATCGGCTGGTGGCTGCTGTACTTCTCGGCCCCCCTCCTGCTCATCGGCCTGTGGGGCTGGGTCTTCGAGTACTACCGCGGCGAGAACCAGACTCAGTGAGTCCGTAGTTCACGAGCCGCACCGAGGGGCCCGGACACTCCGTCAGGAGCGTCCGGGCCCCTCGGCGTGTCGCGCCCGGCCCTCGGACGGGTCACTCACCGCGCCGGACCCGATGAACGTCCCTACCGTGTGTTTATGAGCCACTCACCGCGAATCCGCACGGTACTGAGCTGCACGACGCTGGTGGCCGCCCTCGGTGCGGGGACCACGGCATGCGGCAGCTCCGACGGCCACCCGCTCTCGGCGAAGCCGTACGACGCGGCCGGCCAGATCGACTTCAACGGCCCGGTGGGCAGCGAGAAGGCGGACCCGGACAAGCCGTTGGAGGTCACCGCCCAGGGCGAGGACGGACGCATCACCGATGTGACGGCCACCGACGCGACGGGCCGGTACGTGGCGGGTGAACTCTCCGCGGACGGCTCCCGGTGGCACAGCACCACACCGCTGGCGGCCGGCGCCCACTACACGGTGCGGGTGAGCACCGAGGACGAGGAGGGCTCGCCGGGCCGCAAGGTCATGACTTTCGACACCGACACGCCCGCCGAGAAGAAGCGGCTGAAGGTCACCTTCGGCCCCGAGGCGGGCAAGTACGGCGTCGGGCAGCCCGTCATCGCCTCGCTCGACGCCGAGGTGAAGGGCAAGAAGGCCAGGGCCACCGTCGAGCGCGCCCTGAAGGTGAGGTCGGTGCCCGCGGTCGAGGGCGCCTGGCACTGGGTGGACGACAAGACGCTGCACTACCGCCCCAAGGAGTACTGGCCCACCCAGGCGACGATCAGCGTGTCGAGCAACCTGGAGGGCATCAAGGTCGACGACAAGCTGTGGGGCGCCGACGCCAAGCCCCTGAAGTTCACCACCGGCGACCGGATCGAGGCCGTGACGGACGCCTCGTCCCACTGGATGACGGTCTACCGCAACGGCGAGGAGATCAACTCGATCCCGGTGACCACGGGCAAGCCCGGCTACTCCACCCGCAACGGCGTCAAGGTCGTACTGGGCAAGGAGTACTCCGTACGTATGACCAGTGCCAGCATCGGCGCGGCGGACTTCTACGACAAGCAGGTCTACTACGCGACGCGGGTCACCGACTCCGGCGAGTACGTGCACGCCGCGCCCTGGTCGGTCGGTTCGCAGGGCTATGCCAACACCAGCCACGGCTGCACCGGCATGAGCACCGGGAACGCCGCCTGGTTCTACGAGACCGTGCGCCAGGGCGACCTCGTGAAGGTCGTCAACAGCTCCGGTGAGGACATGCCGACGTTCGGCAACGGCCTCGGCGACTGGAACATGGGCTGGAAGAGCTGGCGCCAGGGCAGCGCGCTGCTCTCCGGCACCAGGGAAGGCCCCACGGCGGCCGACGCGGCCCGACTGCGGCCGCGGGTCTAGCGGGGCCGCGGAAGCCCGCACAGAGGGCCGCGGCGGAGCCGGACCCCGTCAGGCGCGCACGGCCCGGCTGCTGCGCAGCAGGGCGGCCAGTGCGTCCGCGAACTCCACGGGATCGACCGGAAGGGTCACCGCCGCTTCCGCGCGGCTCCAGGTGGCCAGCCAGGCGTCCTGAGGGCGTCCGATGAGCAGCAGCACGGGCGGCGCCTGGAAGATCTCGTCCTTGATCTGGCGGCACACCCCCATGCCGCCCGCGGGCTTCGCCTCGCCGTCCAGCACACAGACGTCGACGCCACCCCGGTCGAGCTCCTTGAGGACCGCGGGCAGCGTCGCGCACTCGATGAACTCGACCTCGGGAACGTCCGTCGCCGGCCTGCGCCCGGTGGCCGACCGGACTTGCTCGCGGGTGCTCGCGTTGTCGCTGTAGACCAGCACCGTGGCGGTCGGCTGCATTGTTCCTCCAGTACGTGAGTACGTCGAGCAGTGCTCGCGGATGCTACTCCTCCCGACACCCCGTCAACAGCGGTTCGGACAGGCCCGCGATGGGCCATACGGGCAGGACACACCCCGCAGACACTCCGAACGGCACCCCCCGGGGTGAGGGCGGGATAAGCGACCGACATAATGTCGGTCGTGGCGACAGCAACGACAGTAGATACAGGGCACGCGCACCCGCCGGTCAATCGACCGAACCTCACCAGCGTCGGAACCATCATCTGGCTGAGTTCCGAGCTGATGTTCTTCGCGGCCCTCTTCGCGATGTACTTCACCCTGCGATCGGTGACAGGCCCTGATCACTGGAAGGAAATGGCCTCGGCCCTCAACTTCCCGTTCTCGGCGACGAACACCACCATCCTGGTGCTCTCCTCTCTCACGTGTCAGCTCGGCGTGTTCGCCGCTGAGCGTGGCGACGTGAAGAAGCTCCGGATGTGGTTCATCGTCACCTTCATCATGGGTGCGGTCTTCATCGGCGGTCAGGTCTTCGAGTACACCGAGCTGGTCAAGAAGGACGGGCTCTCGCTCTCCTCCGACCCGTACGGCTCGGTCTTCTACCTGACCACCGGCTTCCACGGACTGCATGTGACAGGCGGCCTGATCGCCTTCCTGCTGGTCCTCGGGCGCACCTACGCGGCCAGGAAGTTCACCCATGAACAGGCGACCGCAGCCATCGTCGTGTCCTACTACTGGCACTTCGTCGATGTGGTCTGGATCGGCCTCTTCGCCACGATCTACATGATCAAGTAATCGGCGGGGTCGCTCACGCGACGTACCGACACATTCCTGAAGCATCGACGCAGAAGATCCTGACACCGGGGTAATCCGTGAAAAAGCTCTCCGCACGACGACGCCATCCGCTGGCGGCGGTCGTCGTCCTACTCCTCGCGCTGGCGGCCACCGGGGGGCTGTACGCCGCGTTCGCGCCGGCGGACAAGGCGCAAGCCGATGACACCGCCCAGTCCCTCGCCATCGACGAGGGCAAGAAGCTCTACGCCGTGGGCTGCTCCAGCTGCCACGGAACCGGCGGTCAGGGCTCCTCCGACGGTCCGAGCCTGGTGGGCGTGGGCGCCGCGGCGGTCGACTTCCAGGTCGGCACCGGGCGCATGCCGCTCCAGCAGCAGGGCGCCCAGGCGCCCAAGAAGAAGGTCATTTACAACCAGGCCCAGATCGACCAGCTGGCGGCGTACATCTCGTCGCTCGGCGCCGGTCCCTCGGTCCCGACCGAGAAGCAGTACAGCCCGGACGGGGCGGACATCGCCAAGGGTGGCGAGCTGTTCCGCACCAACTGTGCCCAGTGCCACAACTTCACCGGTGAAGGTGGTGCGTTGACGCACGGCAAGTTCGCGCCGTCGCTCGAAGGTGTCTCCCCGAAGCACATCTACGAGGCCATGCAGACGGGCCCGCAGAACATGCCGTCCTTCCCCGACACGACCATGCCGGAGAAGGAGAAGAAGGACATCATCGCGTACCTCGACGCGGTCAACGGCGAGAAGACCCAGAGCCCCGGCGGTCTCAAGCTGGGCGGTCTCGGTCCGGTCAGTGAAGGCCTCTTCGGCTGGATCTTCGGTCTCGGCTCGCTGATCGCGGTCGCCGTGTGGGTCGCCGCTCGGACCGCAAAGGCCAAGAAGTCATGAGTAGCCAAGAGATTCCAGAAGAGAACCTGCCCAGCAAGCAGGTGACCGAGCCCGAGCACGGCTCGGTGGCCGTCGCGGACGAGCACCCGTTCGCCGACCCGGGGCTCCCGCCCCACCAGCACCGCATCCAGGACATCGACGAGCAGGCCGCGAAGCGCTCCGAGCGTGCGATCGCGTTCATGTTCACGCTGTCCATGCTGGCGACCGTCGGCTTCATCGCCTCGTTCGTGACCATCCCGGCGGACAAGAACATCTACGTCTGGCCGATCGGGCACATCAGCGGTCTCAACTTCGCCCTGGGTCTGACCCTCGGCGTCGCCCTCTTCTGCATCGGCGCGGGCGCGGTCCACTGGGCCCGCACCCTGATGTCCGATGTGGAGGTCGCCGACGACCGTCACCCGATCGAGGCCGAGCCCGAGGTCAGGGCCAAGGTCATGGCCGACTTCAAGGCCGGTGCCGAGGAGTCGCAGTTCGGCCGGCGCAAGCTGATCCGCAACACGATGTTCGGCGCGCTCGCCCTGGTCCCGCTCTCCGGTGTCGTCCTCCTGCGCGACCTCGGTCCGCTGCCCGAGGACAAGCTCCGGCACACCAAGTGGGCCAAGGGCAAGAAGCTCGTCAACATGAACACGCACGAGCCGCTGCGCCCCTCGGACGTGCAGGTCGGTTCCCTGACGTTCGCCATGCCCGAGGGCATGTCGGAGCACGACCACGACTTCCAGACCCAGATCGCCAAGGCCGCCCTGATGATCGTCCGGATCCAGCCGGAGAACATCAAGGACAAGCGCGAGCTCGAGTGGTCGCACGAGGGCGTCGTGGCGTACTCCAAGATCTGCACCCACGTGGGCTGCCCGATCTCCCTGTACGAGCAGCAGACGCACCACGTCCTGTGCCCGTGCCACCAGTCCACCTTCGACCTCTCCGACGGTGCCCGAGTCATCTTCGGCCCGGCCGGTCACGCCCTGCCGCAGCTGCGCATCGGTGTGAACGAGGAGGGCTACCTCGAGGCGCTCGGCGACTTCGAAGAGCCCGTCGGTCCTGCCTTCTGGGAGCGCGGATGAGTACCACACCCCCGAACAACTCGAACAAGAAGGCACCCGCCGGCGAGCGGGTGGCCGACTGGGCCGACGGCCGTCTTGGGATCTACTCCCTGGCCAAGGCCAACATGCGCAAGATCTTCCCGGACCACTGGTCCTTCATGCTCGGTGAGATCTGCCTGTACAGCTTCATCATCATCATCCTCACGGGTGTGTATCTGACGCTGTTCTTCCACCCGTCGATGAACGAGGTGGAGTACCACGGCAGCTACGTCCCGCTGCAGGGACAGCTGATGTCCGAGGCGTTCAACTCGACCATGCACATCTCCTTCGATGTGCGCGGTGGTCTGCTGATCCGGCAGATCCACCACTGGGCGGCGCTGATCTTCATCGCGGCGATGTTCGTGCACATGATGCGCGTGTTCTTCACGGGCGCCTTCCGCAAGCCGCGCGAGGTCAACTGGCTCTTCGGCTTCCTGCTGCTCGTCCTCGGCATGTTCACCGGCTTCACCGGTTACTCGCTCCCGGACGACCTGCTCTCCGGCACCGGTGTCCGCTTCATGCAGGGCGCGATCCTGTCCGTCCCGATCGTCGGCACGTACCTGTCGATGTTCCTGTTCGGCGGGGAGTTCCCCGGCGGCGACTTCGTGGCCCGGTTCTACTCGATCCACATCCTGTTGCTGCCGGGCATCATGCTGGGCCTGGTGGTGGCCCACCTGATCCTGGTCTTCTACCACAAGCACACGCAGTACGCGGGTCCCGGCAAGACCAACAAGAACGTCGTCGGCATGCCGCTGCTGCCCGTGTACATGGCCAAGGCCGGAGGCTTCTTCTTCCTGGTCTTCGGTGTCATCGCGGTCATCTCGGCGATCGCCTCGATCAACCCGATCTGGGCTCTTGGCCCCTACCGTCCGGACCAGGTGTCCACCGGCGCCCAGCCCGACTGGTACATGGGCTTCTCCGAAGGCCTGATCCGTGTCATGCCGGGCTGGGAGATCAACCTGTGGGGCCACACGCTCGTCCTGGGTGTGTTCATCCCGCTGATGATCATCTTCCCGCTGGTCCTGGTCGTGATCGCGGTCTACCCGTTCATCGAGTCCTGGGTCACCGGCGACAAGCGCGAGCACCACATCCTGGACCGCCCGCGCAACGCCCCGACCCGGACCGCGTTCGGCGTCGCCTGGATCACCTGGTACATGGTCATGCTGATCGGTGGCGGCAACGACCTCGTGGCCACGCACTTCCACCTGTCGCTGAACGCGATCACCTGGTTCGTCCGGATCGCCTTCTTCGTCGCACCGGTCATCGCCTTCATCGTCACCAAGCGGATCTGCCTGGGTCTGCAGCGTCGCGACAAGGACAAGGTGCTGCACGGCCGCGAGTCGGGCATCATCAAGCGCCTGCCGCACGGTGAGTTCATCGAGATCCACGAGCCGCTCGACCAGGGGCAGCTGCACACGCTCACCGCGCACGAGCAGTACGCGCCGGTCGAGATCGGCCCGACGGTCGACGAGAACGGTGTCGAGCGCAAGGTGTCCGGTTCGCAGAAGCTCCGGGCCAAGCTCTCCAAGGGCTACTACGGGGAGGACAGTCAGATCCCCAAGCCCACCGCCGAGGAGTACAAGGAGATCACCAGCGGCCACGGCCACCACTGATCACCGTCGCCACGGCAAGAGCCCCGTCCAGTGCATGGACGGGGCTCTTTGCCGTCCCGGAGGCTGGATAGGGTGGTCCCACCCCGACGTGTCGGGGTCTCCTTCCCACAGACGAAGACCAGGAGCGGCTATGAACGCTGTGACCCCCGCAGGAGGCACTACCGCGGCGGGCCGTTCCTGGCCCGACGTACTGAACGGCCTGCTCGACGGGCGCGACCAGAGCGCCGACGACACGGCCTGGGCCATGGACCGCATCATGCGCGGCGAGGCCACCGACGCGCAGATCGCGGGGTTCGCGGTCGCGCTGCGGGCCAAGGGGGAGACCGTCGAGGAGATCTCCGGTCTGGTGCGCGCCATGTACGCGCACGCACGCGTCATCGACGTGCCGGGGCCGAGCGTCGACATCGTCGGCACGGGCGGCGACGGCGCCAAGACCGTCAACATCTCGACCATGTCCGCGATCGTCGTCGCGGGCGCGGGCGCGAAGGTCGTCAAGCACGGCAACCGCGCCGCCTCCAGCGCGTCCGGCGCCTCCGACGTACTGGAGAAGCTGGGCGTCAACCTGGACCTCACGCCCCAGCGGGTGGCCGAGGTGGCCGAGGAGGCCGGGATCACGTTCTGCTTCGCGGTGAAGTTCCACCCGGCGCTGCGCCATGTGGCGCCCGCCCGCAGGGAGCTGGGGATCCGTACGACCTTCAACTTCCTCGGTCCGCTCACCAACCCCGCCAAGGTGCGGGCCCAGGCCACCGGTGTGGCCGACGCCCGCGTGGCGCCGATCGTCGCCGGAGTGCTCGCCGAGCGCGGCTCGTCGGCCCTGGTCTTCCGGGGCGACGACGGGCTCGACGAGCTGACGACCACGGCCACCTCGCGGGTGTGGGTCGTGCGGGACGGGGCGGTGCGCGAGGAGTCCTTCGACCCCCGTGACGTCGGGATCGACCTCGTGCCCGTCGAGGCGTTGCGGGGCGCCGACGCCTCGTACAACGCGGAGGTCGCCCTGCGGCTGCTCGACGGCGAGAGCGGGCCGGTGCGGGAGGCGGTGCTGCTGAACGCGGCGGCGGCGCTGGTCGCCCTCGCGCCGACCGACGAGCCGCTGGTGGAGCAGATCCGCGCCGGCATGGCGAAGGCGGCTCGGGCCATCGACTCCGGGGCCGCGAAGAAGTCCCTGGAGCGGTGGGTGACGGCCAGCAGCCGCTGATCACCGGGCCTGAGGCCGGCACATGTGACGCGAGGCGCGGTCCGGATCCTGGACCGCGCCTTGCGTGTCGAAGATCTTGTGGCAAGATGCAGAACAGGTCATGAGTGACAGCGACTACGGCCCCGGCCCGCTGTCCGGCAACCCTCCGTCCGTGGCGGGGTGCCCCGGGTGAAGACCAGGTCGTACGCAGCAAGGCGTATGGCAAGCGCGGACCCCTGGACATCGGTGAATGTCACAGCCCTGGGGTCCTGGTCCTCAAGGGAGCAGTCTCGTGAGCAAGCGAATGCGATAGGGCCTGTCGGCCCCGTTCTGCACACCCTCCGCCCGGCGAAGAGCGCCGCGCGTCGAGGCAACACCCGTACGCCGGACAGCTTTCGCGCTGCCGCACGGGATCTTTCGCCGCTGTTCCGCCTTGTCCGCAGGGAGATACCGCCATGTCTGTTTCCGCCGTCGCCACCGACTCCTCCGTCTGTGCCCCGCTGGCCGTGCTCGGCCGGGACGTCACCGTGCCGCTGGTCACCGGCGGCGAGGTGACGTACGCCGCGCTCGACTACGCGGCGAGCGCGCCCGCGCTGCAGCGGGTGTGGGACGACGTGGCCGCGTACGCGCCGTACTACGGCAGCGTGCACCGCGGTGCCGGATACCTCTCGCAGCTCTCCACCGACCTGTTCGAGAACTCCCGTACGGCCGTCGCCGAGTTCCTCGACTGCCGCGGGGACGACCAGGTCGTCTTCACCCGGTCCACCACCGACTCGCTGAACCTTCTCGCCGCCGCCCTGCCCGCCAACTGCCAGGTCTTCGTCTTCGAGACCGAGCACCACGCCTCGCTCCTGCCGTGGCGGGACGCCCGAGTGACGTACCTCAACGCGCCGCGCACCCCCGACGAGGCCGTGCAGACGCTGGAGCGGGCGCTTGCCGACCGTGACCCCTACGGGCCCGCCCTGGTCTGCGTGACCGGCGCCTCCAACGTCACCGGGGAGCTGTGGCCGGTGCGGGAGCTGGCCGCCGCCGCGCACGCGCACGGCGCCCGGATCGTGCTCGACGCCGCGCAGCTCGCCCCTCACCACCCCGTGTCCGTGAGGGAGTTGGACGTCGACTGGGTCGCGTTCTCCGGGCACAAGCTGTACGCGCCCTTCGGCTCGGGCGTGCTCGCGGGCCGCTCCGACTGGCTGCGCGCCGCCGAGCCCTACCTCGCGGGCGGCGGAGCCTCGCGGAAGGTGGCGCGACGCCCCAAGGAAGCGGGCGGCGGCGTGGACGTGGAGTGGCACGACACCGCGGCCCGTCACGAGGCCGGGTCGCCGAACGTCATCGGCGTCTACTCCATCGCCTCCGCCTGCAAGGCCCTCACCGAGGCCGGCTTCGAGGAGCTCGTGGCCCGCGAGCGGCACCTGATCCGCACGGTGCGCGAGGGGCTCGCCGAGGTGCCCGCCGTGCGGGTGCTCTCGCTCTTCGGTGACGACGCGCCGCGCGTGGGCGTCATCTCCTTCGTCGTGGACGGCTGGAACAGCTCGCACTTCGCCGCCGCGCTCTCCGCCGAGTACGGGATCGGCGTACGGGACGGCCTGTTCTGCGCCCACCCGCTGGTGCGCACCCTCCTCGGCAGCGAGGCCGACGAGCCCGGCGAGTGCGGCGCCCCCGAGGCGGCGCCCGGCGAGAAGTCGCTGAACGCGATCCGTGTGAGCTTCGGCGCGGGCACCCCGGACGAGCACGTCGAGCGTTTCGTACGCGCCGTCAAGGAGCTGGTGGCGGACGGCGCGCGGTGGAACTACCGCACCGAGGACGGCCGCTGCGTGCCGGACACCAGCGCCGCCGCCTGACCCACGGGCAGCCGGCCTCCGGCCAGCCGTGTCCCGAGCCGGATCATCCGCAGGGCCCGCTCGGTCGCGTCGGTGAGGAACTCGCCGCCCCGGCCGAGCGCCTCGGTCAGCGACATCGGGGCGGGCAGGATCGCGCTGTAGGCGTCCACGCCCAGCGCGCGGACGGTGTGCGCGCCGTCCCCGATGGTGCCGGCGAGCACCAGGACCGGGCGGTGGGACCGCTTGGCGCGGCGGGCCACCTCGGCGGGGATCTTGCCGTGCGAGGTCTGGTGGTCCAGGGCGCCCTCGGCGGTGACGACCAGGTCGGCGCGGGCAAGGCGGGCGTCCAGGTCGAGTCGGCCGAGCAGCACGTCGAAGCGGGGCAGGAGCAGGGCGCCGAGCGCGGCGAGACCGGCGCCGAGGCCGCCCGACGCGCCGGTGCCGGGGCCGTCGAAGAGGTCCGCCTCGACGCGCAGGTCGCGCGTGAGGACGTACGCCCAGTGCTCCAGGGCCGCCGCCAGCTCCTCGGCCTGCCGGGGTGTGGCGCCCTTCTGGGGGCCGAAGACGCGGGCCACGCCGCGCTCGCCGCACAGGACGTTGAACGGGTTGCAGGCCACGTGGATCTCGGTCTCCGCGAGGCGGGGGTCGAGGCCGCTCGCGTCGATGCGGCTCAGCCGCGTCAACTCGCGCCCGCCGCGCGGCAGTTCCCAGCCGTCCGCGTCCAGGAGTCGGGCGCCGAGCGCCTGTAGGGCGCCCGCGCCGCCGTCGGAGGTGCCGGAGTCGCCGCAGCCGACCAGGACGCGGCGGGCGCCCGTGTCGAGGGCGGCGCGGATCAGCTCGCCGACGCCGTACGTCGTGGTGGAGCCCGGGTCGCGCAGATCGCGGGGGACCAGGGACAGCCCGGCCACGGCCGCCATCTCGACGACCGCCGTGCCGTCGGGCAGCAGCGCGAAGTGGGTGCCGATCGGCTGGCCGACGGGGCCGGTGGCGGGCAGCGCGACGAGGCGGCCGCCGTCCGCCGCGGCCATCGCGCGGGCCGTGCCCTCGCCGCCGTCCACCAGCGGGATCAGGTCGGTCTCGGCGTGCGGGACGACACGGCGTACCCCCGTGGCGATGGCCTCGGCGGCGGCGGGCGCGGACAGGGACTCCTTGAAGCCGCTGGGGGCGATGGCGAAACGGGTCAGCATGAGGGTCTCCTCGGTGGTTCAGCGAAGGGGGACGCCGAGCAGCGGCCACAGCGTGACGGCGCACAGCAGGACGAGCGCGGCGGTCAGCGGTGCGAGGACCGCGGAGAGGCGCAGCAGGTCACGAGGGGTGTAGGTGGGGGTGCCTGGGATGTCGGCGAAGAGCGTGACCGGCTTCGCGGAGGCGGGCAGCGTGTGGCAGAAGCCGGCGGCCGCCGTGGAGGCGAGGGCGGCGGCCACCGGGTTGACGCCCGCGCCGGCGGCCGCCGCGACGACCAGCGGGACGAGGACCGAGGAGCGCGCCGAGCGGGACTGCAGGACCAGATGCGCGGCCGTGCTGACCAGGACGACGACGGTGAGGAACAGCCACGGCGGCAGATCCAGCGGCAACCCGCCGACCAGCCACTTCGCCGCCCCGGAGTCGGCGAGCGCGACGCCCATCGCCATCGTGGCCGCCATGAACAGGAGCAGCGACCAGGGCACGGTCCGCAGGGCGTCCTTGAGCCGTACGGTGCCCAGAGCGGGGGAGGAGGCCACGACCGCGCCGATCAACGCGACGACGGCGGGCGGCACTTGGTGCAGCGGCTCACTGCACCAGAGCGCGACGACCGTGGCGAGCAGCAGGGCGCAGCGCGCCTCCGCGGGCTCCCAGGGGCCGGTCACCGGCCGCTCGCTGTGCTCCTGGAGCTGGTCGAGGGTGATGTGGACCGGGCCCTTGCGGTCCGCGCGCCGCGTGGTCGTCAACAGGACGACTTCCGCCGCCAGATGGGAGGAGGCTATGGCGAGCGGGAACCCGAGCAGCAGCCACTGGGTGAACCCGATCCGCTCACCGGTCGCCTCCCACAGCACCGACACGGTGATCAGATGCGCGCCCGCGCCGATCAGGGTCGCGACGGCGGAGAGCAGGATGACGGTGGGGAAGAGCAGCGCGAGCATCACCACGAGCCGTACGCGTTCGGCGAGGACCTCGGCGAGCGCGAGGAAGACGGGCAGGGCGAGCGCGGCCCGCCCCGAGGTGGCGGGCACCGCGAAGGCCGTCACCACCAGGGCGGCGGTCGTCAGATGCGTCAGCTGCCGTACGCTGCGCGCCCCGGTGACGAGGAAGGCCGCGGCCCGCCCCGAGAGTCCGCTGCGCGCCACGGCCGCGGCGAGCACGAAGGCGCAGATCAGCAGCCACACCGTCTCGTCGCCGAGGGTGCCGAAGAGCGTCTCGCTGCTGATCACGCCGGTCGCGGTGAGGGCGAGGCCCGCGCCCAGCGCGATGTACGTGTCGTCGATCGGCGTGCCGATCCAGGCGCAGGTCGCCAGCGCGAAGACGCCCACCGTGAGGCGGGCGTCGCCGCTCAGGCCGGGGAAGTTGCCGGGGACCAGGAGCAGCGCGCAGACGCTGAGCACTGTGCAGAGAGTCACGGCTTGGCGCGGGTTCGAGGTCACGCTGTTCAGCGTGGTGTGCCGCGGTGAGCCCCCGATGAGCCGTTCATGAAAGAAAGTTCACCGGCCGTCGGACCGGACTCGTGTCCGGGCGGTCAGGCCGGGAGGCGGTACCCCATGCCGCGTACCGTCTCCACCCGCTGCGAGCCCAGCTTCTTGCGCAGCGCGCGGACGTACACGTCCACGATGTTGGAGCCGGGGTCGAAGTCGTAGCCCCACACATGGGAGAGGATCTGCTCGCGCGAGAGCACCTGCCCGGGATGGCGCAGGAACAGCTCAAGAAGTACGAACTCGCGTGCCGTCAGATCCACCGTCCGCCGGTCCGAACGCGCCCTGCGCGTGCGCAGGTCCAGGGACAGCTCGCCGCTGCGCAGCACCGTCACCTCGGGCGCCCGCGCCGCCGTGCGCAGCCGCAGTCGCACCCGCGCGAGCAGCTCCTCGAAGCGGAAGGGCTTGGTCATCCAGTCGTCGGCGCCGCCCTCCAGGCCCGCCACCGTGTCCCGCACCGAGTCGCTCGCGGTCAGCACGATGACGGGCGTGGTCACCCGGGCCTCGCGCAGCTGCCGCAGCACCGTGAAGCCGTCCATGCCGGGCAGCCCGATGTCCAGGACGATCAGGTCGAAGCCACCGGTCAGGCCGTAGTCGTGGGCGGACTCGCCGTCGCCGACCACGGTGGTCGTGAAGCCGTTGGCGCGCAGGCCCTTCTCGACGAAGGAGGCGATGCGCTCCTCGTCCTCGACGATCAGAATGCGGTTCATGGGTGGGCCGCCCCTTCCGGCTGGGCCTGCACGAGTACGAAGGTGGCGCCGCCGCCGACCGTGGGGCGCAGCTCGACGCGCCCGCCGTGGCTCTCGGCGATGGCCTTGACGATGGCGAGGCCGAGCCCCGCCCCGGTGGCGCGCGCGCCGCGCCGCGCGGTGCCGCGGCGGAACCGCTCGAAGATCACCCCGGCGTCCTGCGGCTGTACGCCGGGCCCGCTGTCGGCGACGTACAGCTCGATCTGCCGCCCGTGCAGCCGCGACCCTATGCTGACGCGCTGCCCGGGAACGGTGTGCTGGACGGCGTTCTGGGCCAGCTGCACCATCGCCTGGGTGATGCGCTGGGCATCCAGGTCGGCCTCGGCGTCGGCGACTTCGGCGAGGTGCCAGTCGCGCTCGCCGAGCGCCCGTGCCTTGACGAAGACGTCCGCGGTCAGCTCGGCGAGCTGCACCGGCCCGGGGGTGACGAAGTCGGGGCGCTCGGCCTTGGCGAGCAGCAGCAGGTCCTCGACTATGCGGCTCATCCGGTCCAGCTCCTCGGTGACGATACGGACGGTCTCCTCGCGCTCCACCGGGTCGTCGCCCATCAGCTCCAGGTGGCCGCGGACGATGGTGATGGGCGTGCGCAGTTCGTGCCCGGCGTCGTCGACGAACTCGCGCTGCGCCGCGAAGGCCCGCTCCAGGCGGTCCAGCATGCCGTTGAAGGTCTCGGCGAGGGCCGCGATGTCGTCCCGCCCCTGCACGGGGATGCGCTGCGTCAGATCCTGCTCGGTGAGGTGCGCGGCGGTCGTCCGCACCAGCCGCACGGGCTTGAGGATGCGGCCCGCGACCGCCCAGCCGATGCCGGTCGTCATCAGGAGCGCGACCCCGGAGATGGCGAGCAGCATGGTGAACACGTCACTGGCCTTGGCCTGTTCGCCGGCCGGGTGGAAGGCGACGACGAAGGCCGCCTCCGGATGCGTGCCGCTCGCCTTGACCACCACCTTCGACCAGCGGACCTCGCCCTCGGGGCGGCGCAGCGTGCCGGTGGCGTCGGGGGAGTCGAAGACGGCCGTCAGCGAGGCGGGGTCCTCGGCGAGCGGGTGGTCGATGCGCGGCTCACGGGCCTGCTGCTTCTTGGCGGGCACCGTGCCGGCGCGGCCGATCAGGCCGAGCAGCTCCTCGTCGGGATCGGCGTACTGCCGTGACAGGAAGAGCCGCAGCAGCGGGTCGGCGTCGGTGAACTTCTCGCCCGTGTGCGGATCGACACCTTCGTGTACGAAGTTGGTGAACTCCCCGGTCTCCTGGGCCAGGAGGCGGTCGATCCGGTGGTCGACCTCGCGCAGCAGCACCGAGCGGGTGGTGGCCGCGACGGCGGTGAGCGCGGTGGCCATCACCACGAGCAGCCACAGCAGGATGCGGACGCGGGCGGAGATCCGGTGGCGCGGCGGTTCAGCCGTCGTCACCTGCGCCGTCGTCGTCGCTGTCGTCCCCGCCCGCGCTGCCGTCGTCGTCGCTGTCATCGCCCGAGGAACTCCCGTTGGCCGGCGGTGGGGTGGCCTTCTCGTCGTTGACGGGGGGCGGGGTGCCCCTCTTGTCGCTGACGGGCGGCGGGGTGGCCTTCTCGTCGCTGACCGGCGGCGGGTGGACCTTCTCGTCGCTCGGGGTGGGCCGGGGGGTGGTGGGCTTCGCGGACGGCGAGCGGCTCTCCAGTTCCACCTTCGGCGGGGCCTTGGGCGGCGCGGGGTCGTCGGTCAGGAGGTAGCTGGTCGTGGCGATGCCGAGCGGGATCGCCACGACGGCGGCCAGGGCGGCCATGCGGTGGGAGAAGGCCATGAGAGGAGGGTGGACGGCGTACCGCTTCGTCAGGATGAGCCGCAGATGAAGAAACCCTCATGGAGCCCGGGTGACGCCCCTTGACCGGCTACGAGTCGAGGCCGATCGCGAACGCCGCCTCCAGGTCGTGCTGCGAGTACGTACGGAACGCGACGTGCGTGTCCGTCGCCTCCACGCCGGGGATCTTGCTGATCCGCCCGGGGATGACGTCCGCGAGGTCGTCGTGGCGCGGCACCCGGACCATCGCGATCAGGTCGTACGTACCGGTCACGGAGAAGACCTCGCTGACCGAGTCGAGCGCGGCGATCGACTCGGCGATCTCCGGAATCCGGTCCACGCTGGTCTTGATGAGCACGATCGCGGTGATCACGGCTGACTGTCTCCCTCGGTGGCCGGTGCTGTGCCTTTCACTCTAGCCCTCCCGTCTCCGGCCCCCGCCCCGGCGAGGACGCGCTGGGCGCCACCCTCCTCCGTCGCGCACACCACCCCCACGCGTACAGGAACCCGAGCGAGAAGCCCACCAGGTGCGCCAGATACGCCACTCCCGTCCCCTTGCCGCCCTGCCCCGCCGCCAGCCACTGCAGCGCCACCCAGAACGGCAGCACCACCCATGCGGGAAAGCGCAGCGGCAGGAAGAAGAGGAACGGGAAGAGGCTGGTGACGCGCGCCTTCGGGAAGAGATAGAGGAAGGCGCCGAGGACGGCGGAGATCGCCCCCGAGGCGCCGACGAGCGTCTGGCCGGAGGCCGCGTGCGCCGCCGCGTAGGCGAGCAGGGCGAGGTAGCCGCAGCTGACGTAGAAGAGCGCGTACTGGAGGTGCCCCATGCGTTCCTCGACCATCGCCCCGAAGACGTACAGGAAGAGCAGGTTCCCGAGCAGATGCACCCAGCTGCCGTGTACGAACAGGGCGGTGAACGGGCCGAGCGCGGCGCGCGGGACGCCGCTGAACAGCTCGGCGGGCACCACGCCCCAGCGTTCGAAGTAGGCCTGCTGCGCGGCGAGCAGCCGGTCGCCGGTGCCGTAGGCGTGGTTGAGCCCGGAGACCGGGGAGACCACGAAGACCAGACAGCAGACGGCGATCAGTCCGTATGTCACCGGGGCGGACCGCCCCCTGAGCAGCCCGGCCGTCTGGGGGCCCCATGCTTTGAACATGGACAGAGCATGACGTAACGGTCGCTACCCGCATAGACCGCCATGCCGCGACGGAGGCCGCCGCATGGCGCCCCTTACAGGCCTTAGGGTTACGGGCAATGCGCACCACGGAACAGCGCGGACGCACCACGGCCACCGAGGAAAGCGAACAGCCACGATGACGGTTCCCCTGCCGACCGCCACCACCCGGTGGCGCTGCACGCTGTGCGGCAATCTCACGCGTTTCGACGTGACCCGCACGTCGAAGGTCGTCGAGTATGTGCACCTCGACCTGGCCGGTGAGTCGAACGTCGAGGAACGCGAGGTGGTCAGTGAGACCATCGAGTCGGTGCGCTGCCGCTGGTGCAACGCCGTGGACCAGGTGGAACTCGTGGACAGGCCGGGCACCGACTCCTGAGGGAGCGGGGCCCGCACAGCTAGTGGGGTGACGGATGGTGGAGAGCGCAGGCGGGGAGCCGGACGACGGCACCGCTGAGGTGCTCGACCGTCCGCTGCCCGACGGGGTGCGCCGACGGGTCGTCCGGCTCGTCTCGGACGGCTTCGGCGGACTGACCCTGGCCGAACTGCCCGCACAGCTGCGGCAGTACGCCCGCTTCACCCCCACCCGGCGCGCGAAGTTCGCGGGCAACGCCATGGCGGCGGCGCTGGAGAACGACACCCTCTTCCGCCAGCGCATCGGCGAACGCCTCAGAGAGGCGCAGGCGGAGCTGGCCGGTGCCCTGGACGCGGGCTCCCCGCCCCCGGCGGCCGACCCCCTGGACGTGGCCGCCGCGGCCTATGTGCTGCGCCCCGCCGGCTGGGTGAAGCTGGTGACCGCCGCCGGCGAGGAGGCCCAGCGGGCCGACGCCGAGCGCGCCGACGAGGAGACGCGGGCCGAGCTGGAGCGGCTGCGCGAGGAACTCGCCGCGGCCCGGGACCAGACCAGGGCGGAGACCGAGCGGCTGCGCGCGGAGCTGGAAGCGGCGCGCAGGGAAGCCGAATCGATGCATCGCAAACTGCGCGGCGCGCTCAGCGACGTCAAGCGCGGCGAGGCGGCGCTGCGCAAGGCCACCGCCGAGACCGAGGCGATCCGCGCCGAGGGCCAGGCCCAGGTGTCCGCCGCCGAGAGCGAGACGCGGCGGCTCAAGGCGCGGCTCGGCGAGAGCGAGGCCGCCCTGGAGGCCAGCCGCAGGGCGGCGCGCGAGGGGCGCAGCGTCGAGGACATGCGGGTGCGGCTGCTGCTCGACACGGTCCTGGAGGCGGCCCAGGGGCTGCGGCGCGAACTGGCTCTGCCGCCCGTCTCCGTGCGGCCCGCCGAGACCGTGGACGCCGTCGAGCCCGGCCGGATGTCCCCCAAGGACATCGCCGCCCGCGCGCTCTCCGAGAACGACCCGGCGATCCTGGACCAGCTGCTCGCCCTGCCCCAGGCGCACCTGGTCGTCGACGGCTACAACGTCACCAAGACCGGCTATCCGACCATGCCGCTGGAGAAGCAGCGGCTGCGTCTGCTCGGCTCGCTCTCGCAGCTCGCCCTCCAGTCGGGCGCCGAGGTCACCTGCGTCTTCGACGGCGCGGAGCTGGCCGCTCCGGTGCTGCTCGCGCCGCCGCGCGGGGTGCGGGTGCTCTTCTCCAAGCCGGGTGTGACCGCCGATGAGCTGATCCGTCAGCTGGTGCGCGCGGAGCCGCCGGGCAGGCCCGTGGTCGTCGTGTCGACCGACCGTGAAGTGGCCGACGGGATCGCGAAGGCGGGGGCGCGGCCGGTGGCCTCGGTGGTGCTCTTGAAGAGGCTTTCGCGGGGCTAAGGGGCCTCGCGTAACTCCTGGGCCCTATGCCCGAATTGAGCCCCCCACGCATGCGACGTAGCGTCAGAAGATCATCACTGGCTGTGCGTTATCGGTAAAGAATGCGCTTGGCGACCCGTTTTTTGCCGACGGGATTTGAACTGATCACAAGAAGGTCACTAGGGTCTCGCCTCGAACCCCCGCTCGGTTGATCACCCATCCGGGGTGGCGGCGGTGGTACCCGCCCGCCGCGTCCCGGTAGGCGGCCGGAGGAAGAAGGAGCCGCCCGCGTGGCGTCCCACCGTCGACCCAAGCAGCCGAGCCGCACCCGCGTGACCGTGCTCACCGCGACCGCCGCCGCTGCCGTTGCCCTCACCTCGCAGGGCGCCGCCCAGGCCGCGCCGAAGCCGGGCAAGGACGAGGTCAAGTCCAAGGTCGACAAGCTCTACGAAGACGCGGAGCGGGCCACCGACAAGTACAACGGGGCCAAGGAGAAGCAGGAGAAGCTGGAGAAGCAGATCGACGCTCTCCAGGACAAGGTCGCCAAGGGCCAGGGCGAGCTCAACGACCTGCGCGACGGCCTCGGTTCGATGGCCAGCGCCCAGTACCGCTCCGGTGGCATAGACCCCTCCCTCCAGCTCTTCCTCTCCGCCGACCCGGACGACTACCTCGACAAGGCGTCCACCCTGGACCAGTTGAGCAGCCAGCAGGTCGACGAGCTCAAGAAGATCCAGAAGAAGCAGCGGGACCTCGCGCAGCAGCGCAAGGAGGCCGCGGGCAAGCTCGACGACCTCGCGGACACCCGTACGGAGCTGGGCAAGAAGAAGCGGGAAGTCCAGGGCAAGCTCGGCGAGGCGCAGAAGCTCCTCAACACGCTGACCGCCGACGAGAAGGCGGACATGGCCGCCAAGGAGGAGAAGCGTGCGAGCCGCGCCGCCGACAAGCGCGCGGACCTCGGCAAGGAGACCCCCGCGTCGGGCCGCGGTGCCGCCGCCCTGAACGCCGCCGCCACCCAGCTCGGCAAGCCGTACGTCTCCGGAGGCACCGGCCCCAACTCCTTCGACTGCTCCGGGCTGACCCAGTGGGCGTACTCCCAGGCCGGAGTCTCCCTCACCCGGACCACGTACACGCAGCAGAACGACGGTACGAAGATAGGCCGCGGCGAACTGAAGCCCGGCGACCTCGTGTTCTTCAACAACCTCGCGCACGTCGGCCTCTACGCGGGCAACGGCCAGGTGCTGCACGCCCCGAAGCCGGGCGCCGTGGTGCGCTACGAGTCCATGGAGTACCTGGGCGACTTCCAGTTCGGCGTCCGCGTCTGACCCCGGCGCGCCACCCCGCCTGACGTCAACGTCTCGCCGACACCGCCCGAACGGGCGAATTCCGGCAACCGCCGCTGACCCCACGCCCCGTTCATGACCTGCGTCTGAACGGGGCTTCGGCCTGTCCGCACCCATCCGGCCGTTGGCCTCCGCGTAGTCACACGGTTACTGTCGGCGCGCATTCCCCCGGACAGCCGGGGGACCGTCAGCAGAAGGGAGAGCGGCTTCCCGTGGGGTCCCATCGCCGTCCCGCACAGCCCGGCCTCGACCGGGGCACGCGCGTCACCGTCCTGTCGGCGGCCGTGGCCACCGCCGCCGCGGCCCTCGCCGCCGCGCCGGCCGGCGCCGCACCGCAGGACAAGCCGTCCGACACCCGGGCCGAGGTGGACCGGCTGTACGAAGAGGCCGAGCACGCGACAGAGGCGTACAACAAGGCCGACGAGCGCACGGACAAGCTGCGCGGGCAGGTCGAGCGGGCCAGGGACAGCGTCGCGCGCGGCCAGGAGCGGATCAACCAGATGCGCGGCGCGCTCGGCGCGCTCGCCGAGGCGCAGTACCGCGAGGGCGGCATCGACCCCTCGCTCCAGCTGCTGCTCTCCTCCGACCCCGGCGGCTACCTCGACCGGGCCACGGCCCTGAACCGCGTCAGCGCCCGGCACGCGGGACAGCTCGCCGATCTCCAGAAGGCCCAGCACGGCCTCGCACAGCAGCGCGCCGAGGCCGGGCGCAGACTCGCCGAGCTGGAGAAGAGCCGCACCACCGTCGCCCGCCACAAGCGCGCCGTCGAGCACAAGCTCGCCAAGGCCAGGCGGCTGCTCAACTCGCTGCCGAGCGAGGAGCGCGACGCGTACGACAAGTCCTCGCGCTCCGGCGGGCACGCGGAGCCGCCGCCGGACCTCGAAGGCGCCGCCCCGTCCTCCTCGCGGGCCGCCGCCGCCATCGCCGCCGCCCGCTCGGCGGTCGGCCGCCCCTACGTGTGGGGCGCCAACGGCCCCTCGGGCTTCGACTGCTCGGGCCTCATGCAGTGGTCGTACGCCCAGGCCGGGGTCGGCCTGCCGCGCACCTCGCAGGCCCAGCGGCACGCGGGGCGCCAGGTGCCCCTGGCCCAGGCACAGCCCGGCGACCTGGTGACCTACCGCGACGACGCCAGCCACATCGGGATGTACATGGGCAACGGCCAGGTGGTGCACGCCCCCTACCCCGGGGCGCCGGTCCGCTACGACCCCGTCGGCATGATGCCGGTCTCGTCCGTGACGCGGATCTGACCGGCGACCGGCCGCCCCCGCCCCGTACGATCGGGAGGTGGCTGGGCACAGGCGTGGGTCGTGGGCGGTGGCGCTGTTCCTCGCGCTCTGCCTCGGCGTACTCACCGGATGCGGCGCCGACCCGGTCCCGGACACCGCCGCGGGCGACGTCCGCAGGCTCCTGGAACGCAGGGCGCACGCGGTCCTCGACGGCGACGAGAAGGCGTACGAGCGAACGGAGAGGCCCGAGAGATCCGAGCGGGCGGCAGCGGGCACGGCCGGGGCAGGCCCGTCGGACCTCTTCGCGAACGTCCGCGCCGTCCCGCTGGAGTCCTGGGAGTACCACCTGAACGGCCTGGAGCGCTCCGGCTCCCGGGCCACGGCCGGCGTCGAACTCCGCTACCGCGTCAAGGGCCACGACCGCGCCCCGCTCACCGCCGCGCGCACGCTCTCCCTGGAGCGGCACGGCGGGCAGTGGTACGTCACCTCCGAGCGGCCCGCGAAGAAGGCGAGCCAGCAGCTGTGGGACCAGGGGCGGGTGCGGGCCGAGCGGGGCGAGCGCAGCCTCGTCCTCGGCGTCGGACAGAGCGCCGAGGAGCTGCGCGCCTACCGCGAGCTCGCCGACCGGGCGGTGCCCGCGGTGCGGGACGCCTGGCCGGGGAAGTGGCCGGAGAAGGCCGTCGTCATCGTGCCCCGTTCCCTGAAGGGCATGGCGGGCCTCCTCGGGGCGCCCGCCTCCGGGTACCGGGGGATAGCGGCGGTCACCACGGGCGAGGCGGGCGGCTCGGGGCGGGCCCCGGCGGACCGGATCATCGTCAACCCCGAGGCGTACGGCGTACTCGGGGACTTCGGAAAGCAGGTCGTCCTCACCCACGAGACGGCCCATGTGGCGACCCGCACACAGACCTCCGGGGCCACCCCGCTGTGGCTCTCCGAGGGCTTCGCGGACTGGGTGGGCTACCGCGGCACGGGCCGCACCGCGGCGCAGGCCGCGCCCGAGCTGCGGCGGGCGGTGGAGGCCGGGCGGCCGCCCGGCGCGCTCCCCGAGGACGAGGACTTCGGCTTCGGCGAGGACGCGGGGCGGCTCGCCGAGTCGTACGAGGGCGCCTGGCTGGCCTGCCGGATGATCGCGGACCGGTGGGGCGAGCGGAAGCTGACGGACTTCTACCGTGCCGTGGGCGACCATGAGAAGCGGGCGGGCGCGCTCGAGGACGAGCTGCGGGACGTCCTGGACACGACGCCGGAGGAGTTCACGGCGCGCTGGCGTACGTATCTGCGCTCGGAGCTTGGCTGACCTGCCCCGGCACCGGCCGGGCGGCCCTGCCGCGCGGCTCGGACACCGTCTGCCGCCACAGGTTCCGGCAGGCCAGCAGCGCCGCCGCGACCAGGAGGCCGTTGCGTACGAGCAGCAGGGCCACGCCCAGCGGATCGCTGGCCACCACGTGCGAGAACCAGACCGGGAACTCCAGGAACGTCACGAACGTGGCCGCGAGGACCAGACGGGCCGGGAGCTCCATGCGGCTCGCGCGGAACGCCAGACAGACGGCGGCGGCGCCGACCAGCCACAGCATGTACTGCGGGCTGATCACCCGGCTCGTCGCGGTGAAGAGCAGCACGGCCACGAAGGCCGCGTCCGCGAGCGTGCTCGCCGAGCGGGCACGGGCGCGCAGCCGCCACGCCAGGAGCCAGCAGCAGGCCGCCGCCGACAGGAGCTGCGCCGCCGCGCTCACCAGCGGGACGCAGGGGCCGAGGAACTCCACCGAGCCGTAGTTCAGCCGGACCTCGCCCCGCCAGCCGAGGTGCCGCCCGACGTGGAAGACCAGCGCGCCGAGCGACTCCACCTCCGTGCCGCGGTCCCGCTGGAAGGTGAGGAACGCGAGCGCGCCCGGCATCGCCACCAGGAACGCCAGCGTGGCACCGAGAGCCGTGCCCACCGCCGCCGCCCACGACCGCCGGGTCGCACGCCCGCGCGGGACGCCGACGAGCAGCAGCACCGGCCACACCTTGAGCAGCGCCCCGAACCCGGCGAGCGTCCCCATGGTGCGCGGATGCCGGGCCCCCGCGAGCAGCGCGGCGACCGCGACGGCGGTCACCGTCATGTCGTAGCGCGCGTACGCGGTCGGCCCGAGCAGAGGCACGCCCACGACCCACACCCACAGCCCCCGCGCCGACTTGCCGGGCCGCCGCCCCGCGTACAGGAGCAGCCCGGAGACGGTGGCGTCGGCGAGGAGGGCGAGGACGAAGAAGGCCGGGGCGTAGCCGAGGAAGGGCAGGACGGCGGGGGAGAGGACGGCGAGGGCGGCGGCGGGCGGGTACTGCCAGGTGACGTCGTCGAGCGGGAAGGTGCCGGTGCGCAGGATCTCGTACCAGCCCTGGTAGATGACGGAGACGTCGCTGGTGACGTCGGGGCCAGGGGCGGTGAGCACATGGAAGACGCAGAGCAGGAGGAGTGTCCTGGTGAGCACCCATACGACGAGGACACGCGCGATATCGGCCCTGCGCACTCCGCGCACTCCGCGCACTCCGCGTACTCCGCACTCTCTGCGTGCTGTGTCTGCCATGCGCGCGCCTCGCCCCTTTTCGCACACTTCATTGTGATTCGGGGTGTCATGATGCCGGGCGGGGCCGGGCGAGGGCGAAGAGGCTGGGCCATTCGGTCACTGTCGGCCGCTTTCGGTACTGTCGGGCGCGATGCACAAGACCCTGATCGTCACGAACGACTTCCCGCCCAGGCCCGGTGGCATCCAGGCGTTCCTGCACAACATGGCGTTGCGCCTGGACCCCGAGCGGCTCGTCGTCTACGCCTCCACCTGGAAGCGCGGCCGCGAGGGTGCCGAGGCGACGGCCGCCTTCGACGCCGAGCAGCCCTTCGAGGTCGTACGCGACCCGACGACGATGCTGCTCCCCACTCCGCGCGTCACCCGCCGCGCGGTCTCGCTCCTGCGTGAACACGGCTGTACGTCGGTGTGGTTCGGGGCGGCGGCGCCGCTGGGGCTCATGGCGCCCGCGCTGCGCAAGGCGGGGGCGACGCGGCTCGTCGCCACCACGCATGGCCACGAGGCGGGCTGGGCCCAGCTGCCCGCGTCGCGTCAACTCCTGCGCAGGATCGGCGAGTCGACGGACACGATCACCTATCTCGGCGAGTACACGCGCTCGCGCATCGCCGCCGCCCTGACGCCCGCCGCGGCGGGACGCATGGTCCAACTGCCCCCGGGTGTGGACGAGAAAACATTCCACCCCGGCTCGGGCGGTGACGCCGTGCGGGCGCGGCTCGGTCTGACCGACCGGCCCGTGGTCGTCTGCGTCTCGCGGCTGGTGCCGCGGAAGGGGCAGGACACGTTGATCCTCGCCATGCCGGGGATTCTGGCCCGGGAGCCGGAGGCGGTGCTTCTCGTGGTCGGAGGCGGGCCCTACGAGAACGACTTGCGCAAGCTGGCCGCCGAGACCGGCGTCGCGGACTCCGTGCGGTTCACGGGGGCGGTGCCCTGGGGGGAACTGCCCGCGCACTACGGCGCCGGTGATGTCTTCGCCATGCCGTGCCGGACGCGGCGCGGAGGCCTGGACGTGGAGGGACTCGGCATCGTCTATCTGGAGGCGTCCGCGACCGGGCTTCCCGTCGTCGCGGGCGACTCCGGCGGGGCGCCGGACGCGGTGCTTGACGGGGAGACGGGGTGGGTCGTCCGGGGCGGCGCCCCCGAGGAGGCGGCGGAGCGGATCGCTGCGCTGCTGGCGGACGGGGAGCTGCGGGCCCGCATGGGAGAGCGGGGCCGCTCCTGGGTCGAGGAGAAGTGGCGCTGGGACCTGCTGGCGGAGCGGCTGAGGGAGCTTCTGTAGCGCCCAAGGGGCTGCCCGCCGGGGGCCGTCGTGCGACTGACGGCCGCCATGGGTTGCTCGCGCAGTTCCCCGCGCCCCTGAAAGCCGGGCTGCGCCCGCTTCCAGGGCCCCTGAAGCGGGGCAAAGCCCCCGCTTCAGGGGCGCGGGGAACGGCGCGAGCAACCAAGACGAAACGGAGAGCCGCGAACAAAGGAGGCCCCCACGGCGAGTGGGCGGCTTTAGGGGCGCGAGGAACGGCGCGAGCAACCACGACGAGACCGAGGACCGCGAACAAAGCAGGCCCCCCACGGCGAGTGGGCGCCCCGGCAACGCTACCCGCGGTAAATCGCCTCGATTTCGTCCGCGTAGTCCTTGGCCACAACATTCCGCTTCAGCTTCAGCGACGGCGTCAGATGCCCCGACTCCTCCGTGAACTGAGAAGCAAGCACCCGGAACTTCCGTACGGACTCCGCCTTGGAGACCGCCGCGTTCCCGTCGTCCACCGCGCTCTGGATCGCCGCCAGCAGATCCGCGTCGTCACGCAGGGAAGCAGCCGTCGACCCGGCGGGCTTGCCCCGCTCCGCGGCCCACCGGCCGAGGAACTCGTCGTCGACCGTGACGAGCGCGCCCACGAAGGGGCGGCCGTCGCCGACGACCATGCACTCGGCGACCAGCGCGTGCGCCCGGATGCGGTCCTCGATCACGGCCGGGGCGACGTTCTTGCCGCCGGCGGTGACGATGATCTCCTTCTTGCGGCCGGTGATGCGCAGATAGCCGTCCTCGTCGAGGGTGCCGATGTCGCCGGTGTGGAACCAGCCGTCGGCGAGGGCCTCTTCGGTGGCGCCCTCGTTGTTCCAGTAGCGCGAGAACAGGTGCTCGCCGTGGAGCAGGACCTCACCGTCGTCGGCGATGCGCACGACGGAGCCCGGCAGCGGCTGGCCGACCGTGCCGATCTTCTGGCGGTCCCACGGGTTGAAGGCGGTGGCCGCGCAGGACTCGGTCAGGCCGTACCCCTCGAGGACAGTGAAGCCGATGCCGCGGAAGAAGTGGCCGAGGCGCTCGCCGAGCGGTGCGCCGCCGGAGATCGCGTGCTCGCCGCGGCCGCCGAGGACCGCGCGCAGCTTGCTGAAGACCAGCTTGTCGAAGATCTTGTACTTGATCCTCAGGCCGAGGGACGGTCCCGAGGGGGCGTCGAGCGCGCGGCTGTAAGCGATCGCCGTGTCCGCGGCCCTGTCGAAGATCTTGCCCTTGCCGTCGGCCTGCGCCTTGGCGCGCGCCGCGTTGTAGACCTTCTCGAAGACGCGCGGGACGCCGAGGATCAGCGTCGGCCGGAACGCGGCCAGCTCATCGGTGAGGTGCTTGATGTCCGGCGCGTGGCCCAGCTTGATCGGCGCCATCAGCGCGGCGACCTCGACGAGGCGGCCGAAGACGTGCGCGACGGGCAGGAAGAGCAGCACCGAGCACTCGCCCGTGCGGAAGAGCGGCTTCAGGCGCTCCACCACGTTGCCGCACTCGGCGAAGAAGCTGCGGTGCGTGAGGACGCAGCCCTTGGGGCGGCCCGTCGTGCCCGAGGTGTAGACGATGGTGGCCGGATCGTCGGCGCCGGCGACCGCGCTGCGCTCGTCGACGGTCCGGTCCGTGACATCGGCGCCCGCGCGGTTCAGCTCCTCGACGCCGCCCTTGTCGATCTGCCAGACGTGCGCGAGGGCGGGCAGCCGGTCGCGTACGGACTCCACGGCGGCGGCGTGCGCGTCCAGCTCGACGACGCAGGCCACGGCGCCGGAGTCGCCCAGGATCCACTGGATCTGCTCGGCCGAACTCGTCTCGTACACCGGCACGGACACCGCGCCCGCGCTCCAGATGGCGAAGTCGAGAAGCGTCCACTCGTAGCGGGTGCGGGACATCAGGCCGACGCGGTCGCCGGGCCGCACACCGGCGGCGATCAGACCCTTGGCGGTGGCGCGCACCTCCGCGAGGAACGTAGTGGCGTCGACGTCCTGCCAGCTGCCGTCGACCTTGCGGCCGATGACGGCGACATCCGGGTGCTGTGCGGCATTTCTACGGACGATGTCGGTCAGGTTGCCGTCCGCAGGGACCTCGTACAGGGCCGGAAGGCTGAACTCGCGCAAGACTGCTGCTCCTACATAGGGCGCCGGCGCCACGACGTTGTGTGCTGCGACGGTGCGGTCCAAGATCGGGCAGGTGCTCAGTCGAGATGGGGGGCCGAGCACTACTGGACTGCCCGGACGTTACCCACCGGTATGGCTTGTTCGGTAGGGGGGCGGGGCCAGATGTTCGGTGCGTCACACATCGTCGTGGTCTGCATCGCACAGTACGCCACCGCCTTCCCGACTCGGAAGTAACCGCAGGTCCGGCCGGTGACCATGGCCCCTTCCGCCCGTCCGGCGGCCGTCCTAGGGTGATCGGCATGCCAGCTTTCCGGGTCAATGTGGTCAGTGACGTGCACGGCAACGCGGCGGACCTCGCCCGCGCGGGCGACGGCGCCGACGCGCTCGTCTGCCTGGGCGATCTCGTGCTGTTCCTCGACTACGCCGACCACTCGCGCGGCATCTTCCCCGACCTCTTCGGGGAGGGAAACGCGACCCGGCTGGTGGAGCTGCGCACCGCCCGCCGCTTCGAGGAGGCCCGCGCGTTCGGCAGGGAGCTGTGGGCGGGCGTGGACCGCGTCCCGGCGATCGAGCGCGCGGTCCGCAAGCAGTACGCCGAACTCTTCGCCGCCTTCCCCACCCCGACGTACGCCACCTACGGAAATGTCGACATGCCGAACCTGTGGCGCGAATTCGCCGGTCCCGGCACCACCGTCCTGGACGGCGAGCGCGTAGAGATCGGCGGACGCGTCTTCGGCTTCGTCGGCGGCGGTCTGCGCACCCCGATGCGGACGCCCTACGAGATCAGCGACGAGGAGTACGCCGCCAAGATCGAGGCCGTCGGCGAGGTCGACGTCCTGTGCACCCACATCCCGCCGGACGTCCCCGAGCTCCTCTACGACACCGTGGCGCGCCGCTTCGAGCGCGGCAGCCGGGCCCTGCTCGACGCGATCCGCGGGACCCGCCCCAGGTACGCGCTCTTCGGCCACGTCCACCAGCCCCTGGTCCGGCGCATGCGCGTCGGCGCGACGGAGTGCGTGAACGTGGGCCACTTCGCCGGGTCCGGAAGGCCCTGGGCCCTGGAGTGGTGAGCGCGCGGCGCGCGGTAGCCTTCACGCGGTAGGAGACCCCGTTCCGGACCGCATCTGGAGGAGCCACGGCCATGGCCGAACACACCAGCTCGAGCATCACGATCGAGGCGGCTCCGGCCGAGGTCATGGGAGTGATCGCCGACTTCGCCCGCTACCCGGACTGGACGGGCGAGGTGAAGGAGGCCGAGGTCCTCGCCACCGACGAGCAGGGCCGCGCCCAGCAGGTCCGCCTCGTCATGGACGCGGGCGCGATCAAGGACGACCAGACGCTCGGCTACACCTGGACCGGCGACGACGAGGTCAGCTGGACCCTCGTCAAGTCCCAGATGCTGCGCTCCCTGGACGGCTCGTACCTCCTGAAGCCCGTCGGTTCCGGCACCCAGGTCACATACAAGCTGACCGTGGACGTCAAGATCCCCATGCTCGGCATGATCAAGCGCAAGGCCGAGAAGGTCATCATCGACCGGGCGCTGGCGGGGCTGAAGAAGCGGGTGGAGTCCAAAGAGGCGTGACGCCCCCGGCGGCCCGGAAAGGCCGCTGACGTAGCGTTCACCCTTATGCGCACCCTCCTCGTCACCGGCCCCGGCGGCTCCGGGCGGACCACCGTCGCCGCCGCCACGGCGCTCGCCGCCGCGCGCTCCGGCCGGCGGGCCCTCGTGATCAGCGCCGACCGCACCGACACCCTCGGCGCGGTGCTCGGCGGCCCGGACGCGCACCCCGGGCTCACCGTGCGGCGCCTGGCCCCCGACGACCGCTTCCGGGACGACCTGATCGCCCTGCAGGAACGTGCCTCCTCCGGTCTCGACCTGCTCGGCGCCGAGCGGCTCGACGGCGAGGAGCTGACCCCGCTGCCCGGAGCCGAGGAGCTGGCCCTGCTGCGCGCGCTGCGCGACGCCGCCCACGACCCCGCGTACGACACCGTCGTCGTCGACCTGCCGCCCGCCCCCAGAGCCCTCGCGCTGCTCGCCCTCCCCGAGCAGCTGCGCCGCTATCTGCGCAGGCTGCTGCCGCCCGAGCGGCAGGCCGCCCGCGCCCTGCGCCCCATGCTCGGCCGCCTCGCGGGCGTCCCGATGCCCGCCGCCTGGCTGTACGAGACCGCCGCCCGCTGGGAGGACGAACTCGCCGCCGCCCAAGCCGTGGTCGAGGCCCCCGCCACCACCGTGCGCCTGGTCGCCGAGCCCGGTCCCGCGGGCGCCGACGCCCTCGGCTCCGCCGCCACCGGCCTCGCCCTGCAAGGTCTGCGCACCGACCTCCTCATCGCCAACCGCCTGCTGCCCGACGCGTCCCCGGACACCTGGCTCGCGGCGCTCTCGGCCCAGCAGCACAAGACGCTGGACGTGTGGGAGACGGCGTACGACCACGTCGGCAGGGTCCGCCACCTCGGCCACGACCCGCGCGGCACCGACGACCTCGCCGCCCTCGGCGTGCCCGCCCCCACCGCCGCCCCCGGCCCCGTCGAGTGGCCCGTCACCGAAGCGCCCGCCGGCGAGGAGAGCCACTCCTACATCTGGCACATCCCGCTCCCCGGCGCCGTACGCGAGGAGCTAGGCCTCATCCGGCGCGGCGACGAACTCGTCGTCACCGCCGGCGCCCACCGCCGCATCGTCACCCTGCCGTCCGCGCTGCGCCGCTGCACCGTCGCCGGGGCCGGGCTGCGCGAGGGCGAACTGAGGGTGCGGTTCACGCCGGACCCCGACCTGTGGCCGCGCGGACGGTGACTGTTCGGCCGCGCGGACGGTGAACGGACTACGGCCATTCGGGTAACGTCGAGTGGTATGAGCGATGCCAGCGAGCGCGAAGCCCCCGAAGCCGACGCCGACGCCTGGGAGAAGGCGTGCGCCGAGGATCTCGCGGCGGAGCAGGCCCGCCGCCGTGCCCAGTACGGGCCGCAGCCCGGATCGGCCGCCGAAGAGCTGCGCAAGCTCGTCGACGCCGTCTCCGAGAAGCTCTCCGGGCTCCAGTCGCCGCTGCTCGGCGCGGTCGGGCAGGGCGTCGTCGAGCAGACCGTGAGGCAGGTCGTCCAGCAGGCCAAGGCCGCGGTCGAGCCGGTCATCGAGCGCAACCCCGACGTCTTCGACCACCTGGCGGCGGCCGGCTCCGAGCTGCTCGCCGCCTACCGCTCGGCGGTCGAGGGCCAGGAGAGCCGCTGGACGCGCGGCGACACCGCGGACGGCCCGGCGCGCGGCACGGACCGCGGCGACGACGGGCCTCCGGCCGGGGAACACATCGATCTCGACTGACCCCCCTCGGGTACGGTGGGCCGTAGCGGGGCTCGATCGAACTGAGGGATTCATGGGACTCACCATCGGCGTCGACATCGGCGGCACCAAGATCGCGGCCGGAGTGGTCGACGAGGACGGCAACATCCTCTCGACCTTCAAGGTGCCGACCCCTGGTACTTCCGAGGCCATCGTCGACGCGATCGCCTCCGCCGTGGAAGGCGCACGAGCGGGTCACGACATCGTCGGCGTGGGCATCGGCGCCGCCGGCTACGTCAACCGCCAGCGCTCCACGGTCTACTTCGCGCCGAACATCGACTGGCGGCAGGAGCCGCTGAAGGAAGAGGTCGAGAAGCGCGTCGGGCTGCCGGTCGTCGTGGAGAACGACGCCAACGCCGCGGCCTGGGGCGAGTACAAGTTCGGCGGCGGCAAGGGCCACCGCAACGTCATCTGCATCACGCTCGGCACCGGCCTCGGCGGCGGCATCATCATCGGCAACAAGCTGCGCCGCGGCCACTTCGGCGTGGCCGCCGAGTTCGGCCACATCCGGATGGTCCCGGACGGCCTGCTCTGCGGCTGCGGCAGCCAGGGCTGCTGGGAGCAGTACGCCTCAGGGCGCGCCCTCGTGCGGTACGCGCGCCAGCGGGCCAACGCGACGCCCGAGAACGCCGAGTACCTCCTCTCGCTGGGCGACGGCACCCCCGAGGGCATCGAGGGCAAGCACATCTCGATGGCCGCCCGGCAGGGCGACGCCGTGGCCATCGACTCCTACCGCGAGCTGGCCCGCTGGGCGGGCGCCGGCCTCGCCGACCTGGCGTCGCTCTTCGACCCGTCCGCGTTCATCGTCGGCGGCGGCCTCTCGGACGAGGGCGAGCTGGTGCTCGACCCGATCCGCAAATCCTTCAAGCGCTGGCTCGTCGGCGCCGCCTGGCGCCCCGAGGCCCAGGTCATCGCCGCCCAGCTGGGCAACAAGGCGGGTCTGGTCGGCGCGGCGGACCTGGCGCGGGAGCCCGACCCCGTCATGTGACCGACCGGCCGGTCCGGTGTGACCGGCCAGTCCGTACGACCGTGCCCGCCGCGCCCCGCAGAGGAGCGGCGGGCACTGTCGTATCTTGATCGCCATGTCGACGAGTCCCATGGGTACGCTCCCCAACTCCCGCACCGAACCGGACGGTTCGGCCGTCATCCGGGTACTCAGCTACAACATCCGCTCGATGCGCGACGACACCGCCGCGCTCGCCCGGACCATCGCCGCCTGCGCCCCCGACCTCGTCCTGATCCAGGAGGCGCCGCGGTTCTTCCGCTGGCGCAAGAAGCTGGCACGCCTCGCGCGCGCCGCCGATCTGGTGATCCTCTCCGGCGGCGGCTCGGCGGCCGGGCCCGCGCTGCTCTGCTCCCTGCGGGCGACCGTCGAGCGGACCGAGGACGTGCTGCTCCCGCTCACCCCGGGGCTGCACCGGCGCGGCTTCGCCACCGCCGTCGTCCGCTTCGGCGGCGCCCGGCTCGGCGTCCTGAGCTGCCACCTGAGCCTGCGGGCCGACGAGCGGTACGAGCAGGGCGGGATGCTGCTCGACCGGCTCGCCGGGATGGGCGTGGAGCACGCGGTCGCGGGCGGCGACCTCAACGAACGGCCCCACGGGCGGACGTTCCGCAGGCTCGCGGCCGAGCTGCGGGACTGCTGGACGGCGAGGCCCTGGGGCGGCGAGAACACCTCGACGCCGGTCGATCCGCGTCAGCGCATCGACGCGCTGTTCGTCACGCCGGGCATCGAAGTCCTCGGCTGCGGCGTGCCCTTGGACCTGCCCGGCGTGCGCGAGACGGACCTGAGGGCGGCCACGGACCACCTTCCGGTCCTGGCCGCTCTCAGGGTTCCCCCTGCTCCGTGAGGTTCAGGGTGCGCTGGGGCGCCGGGCTCAGACGACCGCGCCGCGTCCCGGGTCGTCGTCCTCGTCGTCGTCCCCGCTGTGCATCCGCGTCACGAGCGTGGCGAAGCCGCCGAGGAAGCCGCCGACGCCGAGCGTGGTCAGCCACCATGTCATCTGCCAGCCGAACAGCACGGCGAGCAGGATGAGCAGCGGGCCGCCGAGCACGGCGAGCCAGGCGAACTTGGCCGTCACGTCGGCCTCGGGCAGCGGCGGCGGCTCCGGAGGCACGAAGTGACCCTCGTCGTCCGCGTCGAAGTCGTCCTCGGACGGCTCGGGGGTGGTGTAGTCGCGCGGGCCGCCGACGCCGGGCGCGAAGGAGACGGAGCTGCCGAGCGGCTTGCCGGCGCCGGGCTCTCCGCCGGGCTTGGCGTCGCGCTCGGCGTTCTTGGCGTCGGGCTTGGCGTTCTTGGCATCGGACTCGGCATCCGAGCCGGCGTCGCGGTCCGGGCCGGTGGAGTCCTTCCCGGGCGCGTCCTTCGTGAGGCCGCCCTGCGTGGGGCCGCCCGCCGGGCCGTTCGTCTCGGACTCCAGGAGTGCCAGGTCCTCCACCGATTTGAAGGGCTTCGCGCCCGGCGGGTCCGCGGGCTCCTCGCCGTACCCCGCGACGATCGCCTGCCAGGCGGCGTCCTCGTCCACCGGCAGCCCGTCGTCGCCGGACGCCTCGCTCTTCTCCGGGTCGCGGCTCTCGTCGCGGTCCGCCTCATGCTCAGCCACCTGTGGCCGTCCCTTCCTTACCCACACTGGGAGCGAGCCGGCCGATGAACGCGTAGCTCTCCTCGAAGATCCGGTCCGCGTCGTGGTCCAACGTCGCCACGTGGTAACTCTGTTCCAGCAGGATCTCCCTGACGTCCGTGGACGAGACGCGGCTGAGGACGCGGGCCGAGTCGGCGGGCGACACCACATGGTCGCGCGGGCTGTGGAGCAGCAGCAACGGCTGCGTCACCTGCGGCAGTTGACCGTCGACCATGCGGAAGAAGAGACGCATGGAGTGCGCGGCGTGCAGCGGTACGCGGTCGTACCCGATCTCCACCGAGCCGTCCTTGGCGATGTCGCTGACGATGCCCTTCGTCGTCCGTACGAGGTGACGGACGACCGGCAGCGCGTAGGGCGCCAGGCCGTGCAGCTTGTTCGCCGGGTTGACCAGGACGATGCCGCTGATCGCGTCGCCGTACTTCGCCGCCAGGCGCAGCGTCAGCGTGCCGCCCATGGAGAGGCCGAGGACGAAGACCTGCGAGCACCGCTCCAGGAGGCCGCGCAGCTCGCGCTCCACCTCCGCGTACCAGTCCTGCCAGCCGGTGATCTGCATGTCCTCCCAGCGGGTGCCGTGCCCCGGAAGGAGCGGCAGCGAGACGGTCAGGCCGCGCTCCGCCAGATACTCGGCCCAGGGGCGCAGCGACTGCGGGGATCCGGTGAAGCCGTGGCAGAGCAGGACGCCGACCTCGCCGCCATCGTGGCGGTACGGCTCGGCTCCGGGGAGGACCGGCACCTTCGGTCTCCTTCGTGAGAGGTGGAAGGGGGGTTCAAGGGGATGGGAGGAGTACTTCACCGTACGCGACCGGGCTGACACCGACCAGGGTCGTCGGGCCCATTGGCCGTACCCCGGGTTAAGGTCTGATCCACACCAACAGGAGGCACTCGGTTTGATCTACGGCGCAATGAAGGTTGCCATCGGAGGGCCGCTGAAGCTCGGCTTCAGGCCCTGGGTGGAGGGCCTTGAGAACGTCCCCGCCGAGGGCCCCGCGATTCTGGCGAGCAACCACCTCTCGTTCTCGGACTCCTTCTTCCTCCCCGCGGTCCTCGACCGCAAGGTCACCTTCATCGCCAAGGCGGAGTACTTCACCTCACCCGGTGTGAAGGGCAAGCTCACCGCCGCCTTCTTCAAGGGCGTCGGCCAGCTCCCCGTGGACCGCTCCGGCGCGCGCGGCGCGGGCGAGGCGGCCATCAAGAGCGGCATCGAGGTCCTGGAGCGCGGCGAGCTCTTCGGCATCTACCCCGAGGGCACGCGCTCGCCCGACGGGCGCCTCTACCGAGGCAAGCCCGGCGGCCTCGCGCGCGTGGCGCTCGCCACGGGCGCGCCGGTGCTTCCCGTGGCCATGATCGACACGGAGAAGATCCAGCCGCCCGGCAAGCTGATGCCGAAGCTGATGCGCCCCGGTATCCGCATCGGCAAGCCGCTCGACTTCCGCCGCTACCAGGGCATGGAGCAGGACCGCTTCGTGTTGCGGGCGCTGACCGACGAGGTCATGTACGAGATCATGAAGCTCTCCGGCCAGGAGTACGTCGACGTGTACGCGACGGCCGCGAAGCGCCAGATCACCGAGGCCGCCAGGGCCGCCAAGGCGGTCGAGAAATCGGTCGAGAAGTCGGTCGGGCAGTCGGGGGACAAGGAACGGTCCGGCTCCTAGCCGCGTCCGTCCGGGGGCGGGCAGACGGCGGTGGAAAGACGGCAGCGGGGGACAGGGCGGTGGGGGGCATGGCCAAGCGCGAGCGCGTCATGAGGATGTCGGTCGAGCAGCCGCTCTGGCGCGCGCTCGCCGGCTACCGCGTCCTGACGATGCTGTACGCGATCGGCCTCTTCGCGACGGCGCACGAGGAACTCGACCGCCCCTGGCTGGCCGTCGTCTACTACGCGGTGCTGGCCGGCTGGACGCTCGGCACGCTGCGCAGCGTGGCGAACGCCGCGAGCTGCACCAAGCGGTTCCTCGTCATCGACCTGACCGTGGCCCTCGTGGGCATTCTGCTCACCCCTCTCGCCGACTCCCACCAGCGGATCGTCGACGGCGGTCCGACGCTGCCCACCATCTGGACCGCCGGCGCCGTCCTCGCGTACGCCATCAAGGGCGGCTGGCGCTGGGCGGCCTTCGCGTCCCTGCTGGTGGGCGTCGCCAACGTGGTGCAGCGCGGGGCGTTCAGCCGCGACACCGTCCACAACGTCCTGCTCGTCTGCATCGCCTCCATCGCCATCGGATACGTCGTGGAGGTGGCCCGCGCCTCCGAGCGCACCCTCGCCCGCGCGCTGGAGATCGAGGCCACGACCCGCGAGCGCGAACGCCTCGCCCGCGACATCCACGACAGCGTGCTGCAGGTCCTCGCCATGGTGCAGCGGCGCGGCACCGCCATCGGCGGCGAGGCGGCGGAGCTGGGCCGGATGGCGGGCGAACAGGAGGTGGCCCTGCGCACGCTGGTCGCCGGGGGCCTGGTGCCCGCCTCGCGGGCCTCGGAGGACGCCTCGCAGGGCGCGCTCGTACGTGCCGTCGAGGAGCCGGACGAGGAGCCCGACGACGCGGAGCCCCGCGATCTGCGCCCGCTGCTCGCCCCGCACGCCGGATCGCAGGTGACCCTCTCCGAACCGGGCGCCCCGGTGCTCCTCGCACCGCCCGCCGCGAGGGAGCTGGCGGCCGCTGTCAGTGCCGCACTGGACAATGTCCGAAGACATGCCGGAGCGGACGCGCACGCCTGGATCCTGGTCGAGGACGAGCCGGGCGAGGTGATCGTGACGGTCAGGGACGACGGTCCGGGCATCCCGGAGGGCCGGCTCGCCGAGGCCGAGGGGGAGGGACGCCTCGGCGTCGCCCTGTCGATCCGGGGACGGCTGCGGGACATCGGCGGCACGGCCGAGCTGATCTCGGTGCCGGGCCAGGGCACAGAAGTGGAACTGAAAGTCCCGCGCGAAGCGGCGCGGGACGCACGGGGGAAGGCAGGAAAGGCACGATGAGCGACCAGCGACAGGACCAGCGACAGGGTCGGCGCCCGGACCAGCGACAGGACCAGCGCCCGGAACCGGCCATCAAGGTCATGGTCGTCGACGACCACCCGATGTGGCGTGACGCGGTCGCCCGTGACCTCGCGGAGGCCGGACTCGACGTGATCGCCACCGCCGGGGACGGCGAGCAGGCCGTCCGCCGCGCGCAGGCCGCCGCCCCCGACGTCCTCGTCCTCGACCTGAACCTCCCGCTGAAGCCCGGCGTCCAGGTCTGCAAGGAGCTGGTCGGCGCCAATCCCGCGCTGCGTGTCCTCGTCCTCTCCGCGAGCGGCGAGCACGCCGACGTCCTGGAGGCGGTCAAGTCCGGCGCCACCGGCTATCTCCTGAAGTCGGCGTCCACTGAGGAGCTGATCGACGCGGTGCGCCGCACGGCCGTCGGCGACGCGGTCTTCACCCCAGGGCTTGCGGGACTGGTCCTCGGCGAGTACCGCCGCCTGGCCACCGAGCCCGCGGCCGGCACCCCGGACGACCCGAAGGCCCCGCGGCTCACCGACCGCGAGACGGAGGTCCTTCGACTGGTCGCCAAGGGCCTGAGCTACAAGCAGATCGCCGAGCGCCTGGTCATCTCCCACCGCACCGTGCAGAACCACGTCCAGAACACCCTGGGCAAGCTCCAGCTGCACAACAGGGTGGAACTCGTGCGGTACGCGATAGAGCGCGGTATCGACAAGGCCGACGACGCCTGACCCCTCGTACGAGTGAACGCACATGATCAATCCCCGTACCCCGTAAGGGAATTGACCGTTCGCCCCATCCCTGAGTGACCTGGATCACCATTAGCGTGACCCGTATCAGGTCACTGAGGCGAAGGGACTGTTCCATGGGGGCCAAGAAAATTGGCGTACTGACCGGAGGCGGCGACTGCCCCGGGCTCAACGCCGTCATCCGGGGCATCGTCCGCAAGGGCGTGCAGGAGTACGGCTACGGCTTCGTCGGTTTCCGGGACGGCTGGCGCGGTCCACTGGAGGGCGACACCGTCCGGCTCGACATCCCCGCGGTCCGCGGCATCCTGCCGCGCGGCGGCACCATCCTCGGCTCCTCGCGCACCAATCCGTTCAAGGCGGAGAACGGCGTGCGCCGCATCAAGGAGAACCTCGCCAAGTACGAGGTCGACTCCCTCGTCGCGATCGGCGGCGAGGACACGCTCGGCGTCGCCGCGCGCCTCACCGACGAGTACGGCGTCCCGGTCGTCGGCGTCCCGAAGACCATCGACAACGACCTCTCCGCCACCGACTACACCTTCGGCTTCGACACCGCCGTCGGCATCGCGACCGAGGCGATCGACCGCCTGCACACCACCGCCGAGTCCCACATGCGCGTCCTCGTCGTGGAGGTCATGGGCCGCCACGCGGGCTGGATCGCCCTGCACTCGGGCCTCGCGGGCGGCGCGAACGTCATCCTCATCCCCGAGCAGCGCTTCGACGTCGACCAGGTCTGCGCCTGGGTGACCTCGCGCTTCAAGGCGTCGTACGCGCCGATCGTCGTCGTCGCGGAAGGGGCGATGCCCAAGGACGGCGAGATGGTCCTCAAGGACGGTACGCAGGACTCCTTCGGGCACGTCCGGCTCTCCGGCGTCGGCGAGTGGCTCGCCAAGGAGATCGAGGGGCGCACCGGCAAGGAGGCGAGGACCACCGTCCTCGGGCACGTCCAGCGCGGCGGCACCCCCAGCGCCTTCGACCGCTGGCTCGCCACCCGCTTCGGGCTGCACGCGATCGAGGCGGTGCGCGACGGCGACTTCGGCAAGATGGTCGCACTCCAGGGCACGGACATCGTGCGGGTCCCGATCGCGGAGGCGACGGCCTGCCTGAAGACGGTGGACCCGGCGCTGTACGAGGAGGTCGGCGTGTTCTTCGGCTGAGGCGCGCCACGTAGGGACGGCCCCGGACCCGGCTCCGGCTCCGGGTGCCGTCCCGGCAGGCGGTACCTAGACTCACGCCCATGGAGATCCTCGCCTTCGGCGTGCAGTCCGACGAGAAGCCGCTGATCGAGAAGGCCTTCGAGGGGCACCACGACATCCGCTGCCTCGACGTCTTCCTCAACGAGGACACCGCCCCCATCGCCGCGGGCTACGAGATCATCTCCTCCAGCGTCAACGCGACCCTCGACAACCGCGTCCTGCAGACCCTCGCCGCCGGCGGGACGCGGATGATCGCCCAGCGCTCCACCGGGTTCAACAACATCGACCTCCGGGTCGCCGAGCGCCTCGGTCTGACCGTCGCCCGCGTCTCGTCCTACTCGCCGTACTCCGTGGCCGAGTTCGCCTGGACGCTCGCGACGGCCGTCAACCGCCGCATCGTCCGCGCCGGCAACCGCACCCGCGACTTCGACTTCCGCCTCGACGGGCTGATGGGCCGCGACCTGCGCGGCCGCACCGTCGGCGTACTGGGCACCGGCAGGATCGGCGAGGCGTTCACCCGGATCGCGCACGGCTTCGGCATGAGACTGCTCGGCTGGGACGCCGTGGAGAACCCCGCCTGCGCCGGGCTGGGCATGCGGTACGTCGAGAAGCACACGCTCTTCGCCGAGGCCGACCTGATCAGCCTGCACGTCCCGCTGCTCCCCTCGACGCAGCACCTCATCGGCGCCGACGCGCTGCGCCTGATGAAGGACGACGCGATCCTGGTGAACTCCAGCCGAGGCGGCCTCATCGACACCGAGGCCCTCGTCGCGGAGCTGCGCGCCGGGCGCTTCGCGGGCGTGGGCCTTGACGTGTACGAGGCGGAGGCGGGCCTCTTCTTTCTCGACAAGTCCCTTGAGGCCATGGCGGACGACACCCTCGCCCGCCTCGTGACCTTCCCGAACGTGCTGGTCACGTCCCACCAGGCGTACTACACCGAGGACGCCGTCGGCCAGATCGTCGACACCACCCTGCGCAACGTCCTGGACTACACGGAGGGCCGCCACAACGAGAACGTCCTGGTTCCGGCGGCCCCCACCCCATAGCCGCCATGGCTAGACGAGCACCCCGGACAGCAGCTCCCGCACGATCGCCGTCCCGCGCAGCGTCAGCACCGACTCCGGGTGGAACTGCACCCCGGCGAAGCCAGGTCCGCGCAGCGCGTGCACCTCGCCGGTCGCCGCGTCCCTGCTGACCTCCACGCCGTGCGCCGCGAGCTCCACCGAGGCCTCGTCGTCGCAGCGCGCCACGAAGCTGTTGTAGAAGCCGACGGTCTCCGTCCGCCCGAAGAGCTCGACCGGCGTCTGCGCACCCTGGTAGGGGACCTCCTTGCGGACGATCTCCAGGCCCAGCTCGGCGGCGAGCAGCTCATGGCCCAGGCAGACGCCGAGCACGCCGTACCGGTGGTCGCGCACGACGTCGGCGGCCAGCGAGCGCAGGAACCGCATCTTCGGGTCGGCGGTGTCCGAGGGGTCGCCGGGCCCGGGGCCGAGCACGACGGGCCCCTCGTGCGCGAGCACGGCGTCGCGCAGCCCCGGCTCGTCGTAGCGCCGCACGGTGACCGTCAGGCCCGAGGAGCGCAGCAGGTGCGCGAGCATCGCCGTGAAGGTGTCCTCGCCGTCGACGACCAGGGCGTGGCCGCAGAGCAGGCCGCTCGGCTCCCGCATCCGCAGCCAGAACGGCGCGAGACGGTCCCGCCGCCCGTCCAGGGCCGCCCGCACGCGCGGATCGTCGGCGAGGGCGGGGCGCACCTCCTCGTGGCGGGGCCGCCCGGGACGCACCCCGAGGGCGGCCAGCACCCCCGCCGCCTTCGCATGGGTCTCCGCGACCTCGCCCGCCGGGTCGGAGCCGCGCACGAGCGTCGCGCCGACCGGCACCCGCAGCCTCCCGGAGGGTGAGATGTCGGCGGTGCGGATCAGGATGGGGGAGTCCAGGGTCTGCGCGCCGCCCGCGTCGCGGCCGATGAGCGCGAGGGCGCCCGCGTAGTAGCCGCGCCCGCCCGCCTCGTGCCGCTCGATGACCCGGCAGGCGTTCTGCACGGGCGAGCCGGTGACGGTCGCCGCGAACATCGTCTCCTTGAGCACCTCGCGCACGTCGAGCGACGACTTGCCGCGCAGCTCGTACTCCGTGTGCGCGAGGTGCGCCATCTCCTTCAGGCGCGGCCCGACCACGACGCCGCCCATGTCACCGACGGTGCACATCATCTTGAGCTCCTCGTCGACGACCATCGACAGCTCCTCGATCTCCTTGCCGTCGGCGAGGAAGGCGAGCAGGCCGTCGGGGGTCGGTCCGTCGGCCGGGTAGCGGTAGGTGCCGCTGATCGGGTTCATGACGACCGTCCCGCCGGACATCCGCACGTGCACCTCGGGACTCGCCCCGACGAGCGTCCGCCCGCCCGTCTCCCGCCCCCGCCCTTCCAAGGAAGGCCCTTCGGGCCCCTGCTGATTTCCGGTATGCACGACGTACGTCCAGTACGCGCCCCGCTCGCCCACCAGGAGCCGTCGGAAGAGGGCGAGGGCGTCCGCCCTGCCGAAGCCGGGGATCTCACCCTCGTACGTACGACGGATCACGAAGTTGGCCCCCTCGCCCCGCCCGATCTCCTCGCGCAGGACCCGCCCCACGATGTCCGCGTACGCCGCGTCGTCCACGTCGAAGGCACCGCCCTCGACCCGCACCTCGTGGGCGGGCAGCGCCGACAGGGCCGCGTCGAGCGGGATCTCGTACGTCTCCTCGGGGGTGAGGACGGTCAGGGGCGTGCCGTCGTCGCGGACGTCGAAGCCGCGCTCCCTGATCTGCCGGAAGGGCACGAGCGCGAGGCCCTCGGGGATGTCCGCGAGGCGGTCGTATGTGCCCGTCGGGCCGACGAGCACCTCGACCGTGTCGTGGTCGCGGCCGGGCGTGCGGCGGCGCAGCAGGGCGAACGGGCGGTCGTCGGACAGGAGGTCCGAAAGGACCGTCGGCTGCTGCGCAGGTTCTGTCGTCTGCATGGGGTCTGTTCCTTCTCACTCGGAGAGGAACGGCCCGGCCCCGGCAGTCCCGGGAAACACTGAAGGCCGCCCCTCGGGCGGCCTTCGCGAGTCTGTGGATACGCGCAGTCAGTGGGCCGCCGGATGAGCGGGCCACCACCAGTTTCGAGTCGTCGTCTGCGCGTGCATGTCCGGCACCTTAGCGCATCATCAGGACGTCGAGGCCTTCGTCGAGATACGGCCCGAGCTCCTCGTCGGCGGGCACCACCGAGGGCACCGCGTGGCCGAGCTGGGTGTGGCCCAGGTAGACGCTGTACGCGAGCAGACCGCGCCGGCGGGCCTGCGCCTCGGGGAAGCCGAGGCCCGTGAACAGCTCGGCGACGTACGCCACCCGGCGCTCGGTCACCTTCCGCAGGGCCGCGGCGACCTGGGGGTGCCCGGCGGTCGCCAGCAGGGAGACCTCCAGGGGGCCGGACGCGGCGGAGGTGATCGCCTCGGCGAAGAGCAGCCGGATCCGCTTGCGGAGGTCCGGCTCGGCCTCCACGTGGCTGATCATGCCCTCGGTGTGGAGCTTCGCCCATCGCTCAAGGGCGGCCTCGATGAGCGCGTCACGGTTCGCGAAGTGCCAGTAGAAGCTGCCCTTGGTGGTGCCGAGGCGGACCGCGAGCGGCTCCACCGCGACGGCCGCGAGGCCGCCCTCGCCGATCGCCGTCAGCGCGGCGTCCGCCCAGTCGTCGGCGGTCAGCCGGGGCTTCGCCGGGGTCGTCCTCCGCTGCCGTTGCACCATGACCGTACGGTACCGTATGGTCACTGACCATACGCCAGCGTATGGAGGTACGCGATGAGCACGGTCCGCAACGAACACGAGCGCGTGATCGCCGCCCCGGCGGCGACGGTCGGAGCCCTGCTCGACCGCCTCTCCGCCGAGGACGACCCGGTCTTCCCCACGCCGGCCTGGCCCGCGATGACCTTCGACGGCCCGCTCGCCGTCGGCGCGAGCGGCGGCCACGGCGCGCTCCGGTACCGAGTGACGGAGTACGAGCCCGGCCGCCGCGTCCGCTTCGACCTCACCGCGCCCGACGAGGGCTTCCACGAGATGACGGTGGAGCCACTCGGCCAGGGCCAGGGCCAGGGCCACTGCCGCGTGCGCCACGTCCTCGAATGCCGGCTGCGCGGCGCGGACCGGCTGCTGTGGCCCACCGTCATCCGGCCCGTGCACGAGACGATGGTCGAAGAGGTGCTCGACAACATCGAGCGGGCGGCCACGGGCGCAGTCGCCCGCCCCGTCCGCTGGACCCGCCGCGTACGGCTCCTGAACCGTCTCTCCTGGGCCCGCCCCGAGACCGTCGAGACCCCCGAGGCGGCCCACCTCATCCGCGGCGCCGTCGAGAACCCCCACTACCGCGACGCGTACCGCATGGACCTGCTCCCCGGTCTGCCGTGCGACCCCGCGGCCTGGACCGGCGTCCTGCGCGACGCCTTCCCGGTCGTCGCCCGCGAGGGCGGCGAGCTGTTGATGGACGTGGACACGGCAGGTCTGACGGCCCGCGCCTCGATCCTGGTCGACGAGCGGCACATCACCCTCAGCACGGCCGTCCGGGCGGACACCCGGCGCTCCCGGCTCTACTGGGGCCCCGTCAGGCTGGCGCACCCCGTCATGGCCCGCATGATGCTCCGCCGCGTCCACCGCCGACTCGCCCTCGCGGCCCCGAGCGCGGCCGAACGGGCCAAGGAGGCCGATCGGGTGGAGGAGGCCGGACGCTCCTCCGTGTCGGGTCCGTCTCACTTGGTGAGCGGGTGAATGGACGGCGGCCCGTACCCCGTAATGTTGACGAGGTGACCGTGAACGCTAAGACCACCGCCACCGGCGGCAACACCTGGCGAAACCTGCCCGCGGCGCAGCAGCCCGAGTACCCCGATGCCGAGGCTCTGCGCGATGTGATCGCGGACCTCGAGTCGTATCCGCCGCTCGTCTTCGCGGGCGAGTGCGACCAGCTGCGCGCCCGACTGGCCTCTGTAGCCAAGGGAGAGGCGTTCCTGCTCCAGGGCGGCGACTGCGCCGAGGCCTTCGACGCCGTGTCGGCCGACCACATCCGGAACAAGCTGAAGACCCTCCTCCAGATGGGCGCCGTCCTCACGTACGCGGCGTCCGTGCCCGTCGTGAAGATCGGCCGTATCGCGGGGCAGTACTCCAAGCCGCGCTCCAAGCCGGTCGAGACCCGCGACGGCCTGACGCTCCCGACCTACCGGGGCGACTCCGTCAACGGCTTCGACTTCACCGAAGAGGCCCGCATCCCGGACCCCGAGCGCCTGAAGCGGATGTACAACGCGTCCGCCTCCACGCTCAATCTGGTGCGCGCCTTCACCACCGGCGGCTACGCCGACCTGCGCCAGGTGCACGCCTGGAACCAGGACTTCGTGAAGTCGTCCCCCTCCGGCCAGCGCTACGAACAGCTGGCCCGCGAGATCGACAACGCGCTCAACTTCATGCGGGCCTGCGGCACCGACCCGGAGGAGTTCAAGACCGTCGAGTTCTACGCCTCCCACGAGGCGCTGCTGCTCGACTACGAAGCGGCGCTGACCCGCGTCGACTCCCGCACTGGCCGGCTGTACGACACCTCGGGCCACATGGTCTGGATCGGTGAGCGCACCCGTCAGCTGGACCACGCGCACATCGAGTTCGCCTCGCAGATCCGCAACCCGATCGGCGTCAAGCTCGGCCCGACCACCACGGCCGAGGAGGCGCTCCAGTACATCGAGCGCCTCGACCCCGACCGCGAGCCCGGCCGGCTGACCTTCATCGTCCGCATGGGCGCCGACAAGGTCCGCGACAAGCTGCCCGAGCTGGTCGACAAGGTCACCGCGTCCGGCGCGACCGTCGTCTGGATCACCGACCCGATGCACGGCAACACCTACGAGGCGGCCTCCGGCCACAAGACGCGCCGCTTCGACGACGTGCTCGACGAGGTGAAGGGCTTCTTCGAGGTCCACAAGGCGCTGGGCACGCACCCGGGCGGCATCCACGTCGAGCTGACCGGTGACGACGTCACCGAGTGCGTGGGCGGCGGCGACGAGATCTTCGTCGACGACCTGCACCAGCGCTACGAGACGGCCTGCGACCCGCGGCTCAACCGCAGCCAGTCGCTCGACCTGGCGTTCCTGGTCGCCGAGATGTACCGCGACCAGTAAATTCCCGGAAGTACGCGGTGGTGGGGCGCGGATCCATGTGATCCGCGCCCCACCGGCGTACCGGGGCTTTTGTGTGCCAGGGGTCGTGGGTAAGGTTAGGTTAGCCTCACCGATCAATCGGGACGGCGCTACCGATGAGTCCTGTCCGGGAGGTGAACCGCGTGTACGTCTGCAACTGCTTCGGGGTCACCGAGGCGCAGGTGAAGAAACACGCGGCGGACGGCGCCTGCACCCCCCGCCAGATAGCGTCGGCCTGCAAGGCGGGCACGGACTGTGGTTCGTGCGTACGACGCATCCAGGCGCTGCTCGGCCGGGGCGCGTGCCCGCGCCGCGAGCTGGCCGACCAGGGTGAGCCGGTGCTCTCGGCCCTGGACGAGGCCGCTTAGTCCTGTGGCTCCAGGGCTCTAGCTCTCCGGCTGCTCGATGAGCTGTGCGAGGTAGAGCGGTTCGCCCAGCTTCTCCACCAGCTCCAGCTGGGTGTCGAGATAGTCGATGTGGTGCTCCTCGTCCGCGAGGATCGACTCGAAGATGTTGGCGGACGTGATGTCGCCCTTGGCCCGCATCACCTCGATCCCGCGCTTGAGGCGGTCGATCGCCTCCGCCTCGACCTGCCGGTCCGCGTGGAACATCTCGGTGACCGTCTGGCCCACCCGCACGTGGAAGAGCCGCTGGTAGTTGGGCAGGCCGTCGAGGAACAGGATCCGGTCGGTCAGCACCTCCGCGTGCTTCATCTCGTCGAAGGACTCGGACCGGGTGTACTTGGCGAGCTTGGTCCAGCCGAAGTTCTCCTGCATCTTGGCGTGGAGAAAGTACTGGTTGATCGCCGTCAGCTCGGCGGTCAGCTGCTCATTGAGAAATTCGATGACCTCGGGGTCGCCCTGCATCGCAGAGGCTCCTTCCACACGGTGACTGGGCAGGTAGCGCGCATCTTTGCACCGGTGTTCGGAAGCCGTCCAGTAAGTGCACGCTTAGTAGGAGTTGCCCGAATCCGCATCTGTCCGGCTTCGTCTGGTCACGCCCACTGTCCCCGGTCTGTCAGGATGGAGTCATGGGTCAGCCGACGGAACGCGCATCTCGACAGGCAGCGGATCCGGAGCTTCCGCCGGGTCAGCGGCTGCAGCGCGGCTGGCCGGTCACGCACTACGGCCCGGTGCCGAAGTTCCGCCCGGAGCGCTGGGAGTTCAGGGTCTTCGGGGCCACCGCCGACGGCGAGAAGCACTGCTGGACCCACGAGGACTTCTCGGCCCTGCCGTACGCGACGGTCGTCGCCGACCTGCACTGCGTCACGAAGTACAGCATGCTGGGCGCCGAGTGGGGCGGCGTGCCGGCCCGCACGCTCCTGGAGCTCGCCCCGCCCGCGGCCGACGCCACCCACGTCATGGTCTGGGCCGAGTACGGCTTCAGCTCCAATCTGCGGATGGCGGACTTCGCCTCCGACGGCACGATCTTCGCCACCCACAAGGGCGGCGAACTGCTCACCGCGGAGCACGGTTTCCCGCTGCGGCTCGTGGTGCCCCATCTGTACGCCTGGAAGGGCCCCAAGTGGGTCCGCGGCATCGAGTACATGACCGCCGACCGCCGAGGCTTCTGGGAGGAGCGCGGCTACCACAACGTCGGCGACCCCTGGCGGGAGCAGCGCTACTCCTACCAGGAGGAGCCCGGGGACGGCCCCGAACTCTAGGCCGTGGCCTCGGAGTCCCGCCCGGCGGTCACCGGGTGCTCCTGAGCCCCTTCAGCCGCGCCACGTCCGCCGCGTGCCCCTCCTTGCCGCCGGGCGTCTCGATGATCAGCGGTACGCCCTCGGTGGCGGGGTGGAGCATCAGCTCGCGGAACGGGTCCTCGCCGATGTGGCCGGTGCCGATGTTCTCGTGACGGTCCTTGTGGGCGCCGACGACGTCCTTGGAGTCGTTGGCGTGCACGAGCTTCAGACGGCCCTCGCCGACCGTGTCCACGAGGAGGTCCAGGGTCTGCTTCATGCCGCTCGGCCCCGTCAGGTCGTGGCCCGCGGCGAAGATGTGGCAGGTGTCCAGGCAGACGCCCAGCTTGGGGTGGGAGTCCAGCGCCTCGAAGTACGGCCCGAAGTCCCAGGTGCGGGAGCAGAGCGAGGCGCCCTGGCCGGCCGTCGACTCCAGGAGCAGGAACGGGTCGTCGTCGTGCGTCAGCTCGTCGAGCAGCGGCAGCGCGAGCTCGCGCACCTGCTTCAGGGCGACCTCCCGGTCCCGTCCGCCGGTCGCCGAGCCGGTGTGCACGACGACGCCGAGCGCGCCGATCTCACGGCCCCGGCGCAGCGAGTGCCGAAGGGACTCCACGGACTTCTCGGCGGTCGCCTCGGTGTGCGAGCCGAAGTTGATGAGGTAGGGCGCGTGGACGTACGCCGGGACGCCCTCGGCGGCGCAGGCCGCGCGGAACTCCTCGTCCTGCTCGGGGTTGCCGGACGGGGTAGCCCAGCCGCGCGGATTGGCGACGAAGACCTGGACGGCCTCGGCACGGATGTCACGGGCGTACGAGAGCCCTACGGAGGCGAGACCGCCGGCGACGGGGACATGGCCGCCGACGGGGTTGCGGGACGCGGCACCCGGGGACGCCGTACGGGAGGACTTTTTGCTGCTCACGCCGTCAAGGGTGGCATGCGCGCGGGGGCGCGCGGGCATCGGTGCGGGGTGTGATTGGTCATTGCCCGGTCATGGTCCCCGGGCCTGCGGAAGCCAGGGTTCAGCGAATCTCGATGGTGATCGTCGAGCCCTTGCGGGCCTCGTCACCGCCGTCCACCGACTGCTCCTTCACCGTGTCCCCGAAGAGGCCGAACAGACCGCGGTCCTTCTCCACCTCGAAGCCCGCCTCCTCCAGCTCGTCCACGGCGTCGTCGACCTTCATCCCGGTCACGTCCGGGACCTCGACCAGCGGCTGGCCCTTGGAGATCGTCAGCTCGACCGTGTCGCCCTCGGCGAGCGACTTGCCTTCCCGGGGGGACTGCTCGGCGACGTCGCCCTCGTCCTCGTCGGAGTAGACCCGGGCCGTGGCGATCTCCACCTTGAGCCCGGCGTCCTCCAGCTCGGCGGTGGCGTCCGCCTCGGAGTCGCCCGTCACGTCGGGGGCCTTGATCTCGCGGCCCTTGCTGACGACCAGGGCGACGGCGGAATCCGCCTTGCGGGTGAAACCGGCGCGCGGATCCGTGCTGATCACGGAGCCCTTCTCGATGGTGCTGCTGAAGGCCTTGGTGACCATGCCCGGGGCGAGGCCGGAGTTCTTCAGCTCCTTCTTCGCCGAGGCCAGCGGGATGTCCTTCACGTTCGGCACCTTGACGGTCTCCGGGCCCCGCGAGACGGTCAGCGTCACCTGGCCGTTCTGCCGGATGCGGTCGCCGACCGCGGGGTCGGTGTCCATGACCGTGCCGCGCTTGTCGGTCTCGCTGTACTCGCGCTCGACGTCCTTCACTTCGAGCCCGGCGTCTTCGAGGCGCTGCTTCGCCTGCGCCTCGGTCTTCGCCAGGAGCGGCGGGACCTCCGTGAACTGGCCGGAGTTGATGTACCAGACGCCCGCCCCGAGACCGAGCACGAGCAGCACCGCGGCGACCACCGCGATCGTGCGGCGGCGCGGGTCGAGCCGCCGGCGACCGGACCGCGCGGGGGCGGGGGGTGCGGGCGGCGGTGTCGTCAGGACGCTGGTGCGGTTGAGCGGGTCCTGCCGGTCCTGGTCACCCTGCTGCTCGCCCTCTTCGCCGTCGGCCGGGAGCGGCAGCCGCACGGAGCGCGCCGCGCGCGGGATCACGCTGGTGCGGTCCTCGGCGTTGTCGTGCCCCGCCGCGCGGGCCTGCGGCGGCACCGCGTCCAGCTGCTCCTCGCTGAGGGCGGCCCGCGCCTCCCTGAGGAGGGCGAGGAGCGCCACCGCGTCGTACGGACGCACGTCCGGGGTGCGGGCCGTGGCGGAGGCGACCAGCTCGTCGAGCTGGAAGGCGAGCCCCGGGACGGCCGCCGAGGCGGGCGGCACGTCCTCGTTGAGGTGCTGGTAGAGCACCTGGGCCGGGGAGTCCCCGGAGTGCGGCTTGGCGCCGGTCAGCATTTCGTAGAGCACGACCCCGCACGCGTACACGTCCACGCGGGTGTCCGCCGTGCCGTGCTCGATCTGCTCCGGGGCGAGATAGGAGACGGTCCCGAGGACGGTGCCGGTGGTGTTCGTGACGGTGTCCACCGCGCGGACGAGCCCGAAGTCGGCGACCTTGACCCGGCCGTCGTCCCCTATGAGGACGTTCTCGGGCTTCATGTCGCGGTGCACGAACCCGGCGCGGTGCGCGGCGCCGAGCGCGGCGAGGACCGGTTCCAGGATGTCGAGCGCGGCCCGCGGCTGCAGGGCGCCGCGCTCGCGCAGGACGTCGCGCAGCGTGCAGCCCGCGATGTACTCCATCGCCAGATAGACGTAACCGGCGTCGGCGCCCTGGTCGAAGACGCCGACCACGTTCGGGTGCGAGAGGCGGGCGACCGACTTGGCCTCGCGGATGAAGCGGTCCACGAAGGAGGCGTCGGCCGCCAGCGTGGGGTGCATCACCTTGAGCGCGAGCACGCGGTCGAGGCGGGTGTCCACGGCCCGGTAAACCGTGGCCATCCCGCCGACCGCGATGCGCCCCTCGATCCGGTAACGGCTGTCGAGCAGCTGCCCGACGAGGGGGTCCTGAAGGGTCGTGTCCACGCAGGGGAGTCTACGAGCCGGCACCGACAGCCCGTCCCGCGCGGGCGTATTCAGGGCGGTACTGCAGCCGAGCTGTAACAGGCCACGGGTCCCCGGGGCCCCTCAGAAGGCGGGCCGCTCCGGATCCAGCCGCGCCAGGCCCTCCGCGGGAGAGGACGCCTCCGCGAAGTGCCGCCGCGGGATGCGCCCGGCCCGGTGCGCGAGGCGCCCCGCCTCGACGCCGTGCCGCATGGCCTCCGCCATCAGGACCGGCTCCTGCGCCCGCGTGACCGCCGAGGCGAGCATCACACCCGCGCACCCCAGTTCCATCGCGAGCACCACGTCGGACGCCGTGCCCGCGCCCGCGTCGAGGATCACCGGCACACGCGCGTGCTCGACGATCAGCTGGAAGTTGTGCGGGTTGCGGATGCCGAGCCCCGAGCCGATGGGCGAGCCGAGCGGCATGATCGCCGCGCACCCCACGTCCTCCAGCTTCCGCGCGAGCACCGGGTCGTCATTCGTGTACGGAAGGACCGTGAAGCCGTCGTCGACCAGGATCTCCGCGGCGTCCAGGAGCTCGATCGGATCGGGGAGCAGCGTGCGCTCGTCCGCGATCACCTCCAGCTTCACCAGGTCCGTGCCGAGCGCCTCGCGCGCGAGGCGGGCGGTGAGGACGGCCTCGCCCGCGGTGAAGCAGCCCGCCGTGTTCGGCAGGACGCGGATGCCGAGCCGGTCGAGGACGGAGAGCACCGAGCCCTGGACGCCCGGGTCGAGGCGGCGCATCGCGACCGTGGTCAGCTCGGTGCCGGACGCGATCAGGGACCGCTCCAGGACGTCGAGGCTGGGCGCCCCGCCCGTGCCCATGATCAGGCGCGAGGAGAGGGTGAGCCCGCCGAGGACGAAGGGGTCGTCTGCCATGGCCGGATCAGCCTCCCTGGACGGCGGTGAGTACTTCGACGCGGTCGCCGGCGGCCAGCGCCGTGTCGGCCCACCGCGCGCGCGGGACGACGGTTTCGTTGAGAGCGGCGGCGACGCCGGACGGGGCCGCGGTGAGGCCGGCGACGAGGGCGTCGAGCGTGGTGCCCGAGGCCACATCGCGTACCTCTCCATTGACGGAAACAGACAAGGGCGTACTCATGCGGGTTGCTCCGTGAACGACTGCGTAGGGGATGGGGGGACGAAGGACGGCTTGGTGAAGCGGCGAGGGCTGAACGGCAGCGCCTCGTCCGGGAGTTCACCGGTGGTCAGGGAGTGCGCCATGACGTCGCCCGTCAGGGGCGTCAGCAGGACGCCGTTGCGGTAGTGCCCGGTGGCCAGCTGGAGTCCGGGCAGCCGCGTCGGGCCGAGCAGCGGCGCGTTGTCCGGGGAGCCGGGGCGCAGGCCCGCGCGGGTCTCGGTCAGCGGCAGTTCCGTGATGCCGGGTACGAGTTCGTGGGCGTCGCGCAGAAGTTCGTAGACGCCGCCCGCGGTGACCGTGGTGTCCCAGCCGAGCTCCTCGCTGGTGGCGCCGACGACCAGCTCGCCGTTCTCGCGCGGCACGAGGTAGACGTGGCTGCCGCGCACGACCGCGCGCACGGTGCGGCTCAGGAACGGCGCGTACGGCTTCGGGACCGTCAGCCGCAGCACCTGCCCCTTCACCGGCCGTACGGGCGGCAGGACGTCGTCGGGGACGCCCGCGAGGCGCCCGCTGAGGCTGCCCGCCGCCAGCACGACCTGGCCCGCGTGCAGCTCGGTGCCGTCCGCGAGGACCACTCCCCGGGCCCGGACACGTACGACGGAGAGCCGCTCGGCCCAGGTGCGGTGGAGCGTCACGCCCGCCCGCTCGCAGGCGGTCAGGAGCGCCGCCGCGAGTCTGCGCGGGTCGACCTGGTGGTCGCCGTCGACCCGCAGCCCGCCGCGCACGCCCGGGGCGAGCATCGGCTCCAGGCGGCGGCACTCGCGGCCGCTCAGCCACTCCGACTCCAGGCCGGAGCGGCGCTGGAGGGCGTGCAGTTCGCGCAGGTGGGCGCGGTCGTCGGAGTCGAGAGCGACGGCGAGCGTGCCGCACGCGCGGTAGCCGAGGTCCTGGCCGCTCGCCTCCGTCAGTTCGGCGGCGAAGTCGGGGTAGCGCCGCGCGGACGCGAGGTTGATCCCGAGAAGTGTCTGCTCGCCGTGGTGCAGTTCGGTGACGGCGGCCAGCATGCCGGCCGCGACCTGCGCGGCGCCGCCGCCGGGCTCGGGGTCGACGACGGTGACGGAGAGCCCGCGCTGCGCGGTCCGCCAGGCCGTGACCAGGCCGATGATGCCGCCCCCCACGACGAGGACGTCCGTCGGAGTCTTCGATTCCGCCGGTGGTGTACATGGCTGCATGGGCGTCCAGCCCCTCCCTTCGCCGGCATGACCCGGATCAGGTTCGTACGGTCGGAGGCCGTCCCAGCCTCCCTCTCAGCCCGGTGCGTCCGGGCTCCCGCGAGTGCTCTGCACCGGCCACCCTAGCCCGTCGCCCCGCGCGGCAGTAGGGGAGCTGTCCGAGTACGGGCGGTGATGGTGTGTCAGAGATCTCCTCACCGGCTTCTGAGGGCGCCCCGGTCCGCCGCCCTACAGTGATCGGGTGAGCGAGCAGCAGAGGCAGAGCGAGCAGCAGGAGCGGGCGGAGCGGCACGTCGTCATCGTCGGCGCCGGGATGGCCGGGGTGCAGACCGCCGTGGCCCTGCGCGAGCAGGGGTTCACCGGCCCGGTCACCCTCATCGGGGCGGAACCGCACCAGCCGTACGACAGACCGCCGCTGTCCAAGGCGGTACTGCTCGGCAAGGCGGAGGGCTCCGCCTTCGACATCGACTTCGAGGCGCTCGACATCGGGCTGAGCCTGGCTCGCGAGGTCACCGGGGTGCGGCCCGCCGAGCACGAACTGGACACCGCCGAGGGCCCGGTCGCGTACGACGTCCTGGTCCTGGCGACCGGCGCCGAACCGATCCGGCTGCCGGGCACCGAAGGCGTCCCCGGGGTCCACCTCCTGCGCACCCTGGACGACGCCGAGCGGCTGCGGCCGGTCCTCGCCGAGCAGCACGACATCGTGGTGGTGGGCGCGGGCTGGATCGGCGCCGAGTTCGCCACGGCCGCCCGCGAGGCGGGCTGCGCCGTCACCGTGGTGGAGGCCGCGGGCCGGCCGCTGGCCGGGGCGCTGCCCGAGGAGGTCGCCGCCCCCATGGCGGGCTGGTACGCGGACTGCGGAGCCGACCTGCGCACCCACGCGCGCGTGGAGCGCGTCGAGCCCGGCGCCGTGATCCTCTCCGACGGGACCCGGCTGCCCGCGGGCGCCGTCGTCGTCGGCATCGGCGCGCGGCCCGCGACGGACTGGCTGACCGGCTCGGGCATCGAGCTGGGCACCCACCGGGAGGTCGCGGCCGACGACCACCTGCGCGCCTCGGTGCCCGACGTGTACGCGGTCGGCGACTGCGCCTCCTTCCCTTCGGGCAGGTATGGCGAGCGCCTGCTCGTCCACCACTGGGACAACGCCCTCCAGGGCCCGCGCACGGTGGCGGCGGACATCATCGGCGAGAGCCCCGCGCCGTACGACCCGGTGCCGTACTTCTGGTCGGAACAGTTCGGCCGTTTCGTGCAGTACGCGGGCCACCACACGGACTCCGACGAACTGGTCTGGCGCGGCGACCCCACGGGCGTGGCCTGGTCGGCCTGCTGGCTCAGGGCCGGCGCCCTGGCGGCGGTCCTCGCGGTGGGCCGCCCCAGAGACCTGGCCCAGGGCCGGAAACTGATCGAGTCGGGCACCCACCTGGACCCGACCCTGACGGCGGACCCCTCGGTGCCTTTGAAGAAGGCCGCGCTGTAGCGCGGTTCCCCGCGCCCCTTGCGGGGGCGCCCAGAGTTACCCTTGGTCCGTGACCGAGATTGACGCAAAGACCGACGCTCTCGTCCCCGCCTGGCTCCACCTCCCCGACATCGCCGAAATGCTCGACGTCGAGGTGACGCGTGTGCGCCAGCTGGTCAAGGAAGGCCAGCTGATCGCCGTACGGCGTGGTGAGAACCGGACGCTTCAGGTGCCGGCCGCCTTCATCGACGGCGACAAGGTCGTCAAGGGCCTGGCAGGCACTCTGACGCTCCTGAGGGACGACGGCTTCTCCGACGAAGAGATGCTTGAGTGGCTCTTCACCTCCGACCCGACCCTGCCCGGCACGCCCGCGCAGGCACTGAGTGAGAATCGCGGCACGGAGGTGAAGCGCCGCGCCCAGGCGCTCGCCGTCTGAGCAGGTGCTCGTCGTCTGACCGAACAACACCGTACGGGCTGCGGGCCGCGTGACGCGCGGCCCGCACGCCCATCGACACCGGGGGGACTTCTCCATGGCCGCCGACCATCCGCGCGCCCAGCTCGCCGACGCCCGGCTCTATCTGTGCGTGGACGCCCGCAAGCGCCAGGGAGACCTCCCCGAGTTCCTCGACGCCGTCCTCGCGGGCGGCGTCGACATCGTGCAGCTGCGCGACAAGGGCATGGAGGCCGGCGAGGAGCTGGAGCACCTCCAGGTCTTCGCCGACGCCGCCCGGCGGCACGGCAAGCTCCTCGCGGTGAACGACCGCGCGGATGTCGCGCACGCCATCGGCGCCGACGTACTGCACCTCGGCCAGGGCGATCTGCCGGTCCCCGCGGCCCGCGCCGTCCTCGGCGACGACGTGCTCGTCGGCCGCTCCACGCACGCCGAATCCGAGGCCGCCGCGGCCGCGGTCCAGGACGGCGTCGACTACTTCTGCACGGGCCCCTGCTGGCCCACGCCCACCAAGCCGGGCCGCCACGCCCCGGGCCTCGACCTGGTCCGCTACACGGCCTCCCTCGGCACGGACCGCGCCTGGTTCGCCATCGGCGGCATCGACGCGGGCAACCTCGACGAGGTGCTCGAAGCCGGCGCGCGCCGCGTGGTCGTCGTACGGGCGATCAGCGAGGCCGACGACCCGGGCGCCGCCGCCGCGGAGTTCGCGAAGCGGCTGCGTACGGCCGACTGAGCAGCGGTTCAGCGATGTCCGCCCGGGGTCGGGTCCGTGTCCGGTCCATGTCCGGTCCATGTCCGGTCCGTGGACAAGAACCCGGCAAATGCGGCGAAACAACCAGGCCCGGTTGGGGGACCGCCCGGGCCTGGCTAACCTGCCCATATGGCCCTAGGCACAGCTTCGACCAGGACTGACCGTGCGCGCACGGTGCGCGACATGCTCGCGACCGGTAAGACGACGTTCTCGTTCGAGTTCTCCGCGCCGAAAACCCCGAAGGGGGAGCGGAACCTCTGGAACGCCCTGCGCCGGGTCGAGGCGATCGCCCCGGACTTCGTCTCCGTGACCTATGGGGCGGGCGGTTCGACGCGCACCGGCACGGTCAAGGAGACCCAGCAGATCGTCGCCGACACCACGCTGACGCCCGTCGCGCACCTGACCGCGGTCGACCACTCCGTGGCCGAACTGCGCAACATCATCGGGCAGTACGCGGACGCCGGCATCCGCAACATGCTCGCGGTCCGCGGCGACCCGCCGGGCGACCCGCTCGGTGACTGGATCGCGCACCCGCAGGGCCTCACCTACGCCGCCGAGCTGGTCGAGCTGATCAAGGAGTCCGGCGACTTCTGCGTGGGCGTCGCCGCCTTCCCCGCGATGCACCCGCGCTCGGCCGCCTGGGAGTCCGACACCCGGCACTTCATCGACAAGTGCCGGGCCGGCGCGGACTACGCGATCACGCAGATGTTCTTCGACCCGGAGGAGTATCTGCGGCTGCGCGACCGCGTCGAGGCGGCGGGCTGCCGGACGCCGATCATCCCCGAGATGATGCCGGTCACCAACGTCCGCCAGCTCGACCGGCTGCCGCAGCTCAGCAACGCCGTGTTCCCGGCCGAGCTGAAAGAGAGGATCCTCGCGGTCAAAGACGATTCCGCCGCTGTACGCTCCATTGGCATCGAGTTCGCGACGGAGTTCTGCGCGCGATTGCTGGCCGAAGGCGTGCCGGGATTGCACTTCATCACGCTCAACAACTCCACGGCGACGCTGGAAATCTACGAAAATCTCGGTCTGCACCAGCAGGCCTGAACGGCAGTACCCCCGTACCCACGGGCGGCGGCCGTAGGGGAGTGGGGCGTACATGGGCTGGACGGTCCTCTACATCGCGTTCGGATTCGTCGCGCTGTGGCTGCTCGGCGAGGTGCTGTTGCAGTACAAGGCCAGGCTGCGCTGGCGTCTGCTGGCGTTCGTGGGCTTCCTGGGGGTCGTCGTCGGTGTGCTGATGCCGTCGGTCTGGGTCATCGGGATCGGGGCCATCGCCTTCGCCACGGGCCAGACGTACGTGACGCTGTCGTTCCGCCGGGGCTTCTCCACCGGCTGGGCGCTCGGCGGGCAGCCGGGTCTGAGCAAGCGCCGCAGGAAGCCGTCCCAGGCGCCCGCGCCGGAACCGACGCTTGAGGTCTCCGACCTGGAGTACGAGCAGGTGCCGCCGCCGCCCGACCACGGCCCGGGGGTCTATGAGCCTCAGCCGCTGCCCGACGACACCGGGCAGTACGGCGTCTACAGCGACGCGCCGTACGCCCCGCCCGCCGCGGGCGATGCCCACCAGGGCGACGCGCAGGGCTATGACGCCGCGGCCTACACCGGCTACGACCAGCAGAGCTACGGATACGACGAGACCGGGCACCAGCAGTACGCCGCGTACTCCGACCCGTACGTCGGCACCCAGACCTACGGCGCCGGGCAGGGCTACGAAAGCTACGGCGACCAGCAGCAGTACGCCCCGTACGGCGGCGACACCTACGGCGGGCTCGGCGAGGTCTACAACGACACCCCGCCCGGCGGCGTCTGGGTGCCCCAGCAGCGCACCACCGACGAGCCGTACGGCGGTGAACTCCCGCCGGAGCAGGGGTATCCGTACCAGGGCGGGCACGCCGGGGGCTTCGACGACCCCGGGCACAACCCGGGCCACAACGAGCAGCAGTACCGCTACTGACCCTCTCCGGAGGCACTGAGCCCCTCCGCGTCACTGCGAGCCGCGGAACTCCGGGCCCTCGACGATCAGCCCCGCGACCAGCGCGCCCGACATGCCCGCGTGAGGCAGGCCGCCGCCGGGGTGCGACCAGCCGCCGACCGTGAACAGGCCCGGCAGGCGGGTGGTGTTCGACGGGTGCAGCAGCTTTCCGCCGCCCGCGGCGAGCGTCAGGGCCGGGACCGCGCCGCCTTCGGCACCGGTGGCCTCCGCGATGTCGGCCGGGGTGCGCGCCTCGTGCCACAGGAGGCGCTCGCGCAGCCCGGGGATCACGGACTCCGCGCGGGAGATCACCCGCTCCACGTCGGCCGACGCGACCTCCAGGCGTGCGGGCACCGTCACCGTGAGCGTCACCGCCTCGTGCGCGCCGTCGGGCGTGAGGTCCGGGTCGTCGGGGCGCAGCACCGTGACGGTGGGGGAGGCGGGGAGTCCGGGCCGCTCTCCGAAGAGACGGTCCAGCTCGTCCTGACGGTCGGCGGAGTGCAGCACCGTCCGGTGCGGGACGCCCTGGGGGCGGGCGCCGGACAGGGCCAGCAGGACCGTCAGACGGCTGAGCATCCCCGAGCGTGCGGGGACGTCACCCTCCGCTCGTATGTTCACACCGGACAGCATCTTGTCCAGGGCGGCGGGTGCCGCACCGGCGACCACGAAGTCCGCGTCGGCCGTCGTGCCGTCCGCGAGCTCCACGCCCGCGGCCCGGCCGTCCTTCTCGACGATCCGGACGACCGTCGCGTCGAACACGAACTCGACCCGGCGGGCGAGACACCGCTCGTACACCGCCGTGGCCAGCGCACGCAGACCGCCCCGCACCGACCAGATGCCGAAAGTCTGCTCCAGGTACGGCAGGACGGCCGCACTCGCCGGGGTCGCCCGCGGGTCCAGGCCCTGCGCGAGGGCGAACTGCTCCAGGAGCGCGACCAGGCGGGCATCGCCCCCCAGCTCCTGCTCGCCGATCTCACTGAGCGTGGCCGCGCGGCGCTCGCGGCGCAGCAGACGCTTGTGGGGCACCGCGGGGTACGGCTCGCGGGCGCCCAGCACCTGCCAGTTCGGGAAGAGAGGCTCCTCCAGGAGAGGGCGGCGGGTGCGGTCCCAGGCCTCTCTGGCGCGGTTCATGAACGCCGCCCAGCGGTCCCCGGCGCCGTCACCGAGGGCCGCGTCCAGGGCCGCGCCGACGCCCGCGCGCGAGGCGTTCGGCAGGTCCGTCGTGGTGCCGTCCGCGAAGACATGGCGCACGGCCGGCTCGACCTGGGAGAGCTCGACGCACTCCTCCAGGGACTGCTTGCCGGTCTTGACGAAGACGTCGCGATAGACCGCGGGGAGCCGGAGCAGCCCCGGTCCGGTGTCGAACGCGAAGCCGTCCCGCTCCACGCGGCCGAGCGCACCGCCGTACGTCCGCCCGCGTTCGTACACCACCACCCGGTGGCCCGCGACGGCCAGCCGGGCGGCGGCCGTCATCGCGCCCATCCCGGCGCCGATCACCACAATCCGTGCCATGCCAGGGACTTTATCGGCCGCCACTGACAGTCACCCCGCGGCCCCGGTCTCAGGGCGGCGGCCCCGTCCGTCCCGCGAGCAGCCTCTCCTCGCGCCGCTGCGCCCTGCGCCGCAGGAACCGGCGGATGCGCGAGAGGAGGAAGAACAGCAGGAACAGGCCGAGCAGCAGAAGCACCGCCGCGATGATCGCGGCGGCCTCCGGATGGAACATCGCGAAGGAGATGATCCCGCCGACCCCGAGGTCCTCGGCCGTGCTCAGCACGACGTTGCTGAACGGCTCGGGCGAGGTGTTGACCGCCATCCGCGTCCCGGCCTTCACCGCATGGCTGGCCAGTGCCGTCGTCCCGCCCACGGCCCCCGCGGCCAGATCCGGCAGTGACCCGCTCTGCCCCGCGAGGAGCGCCCCCACCACGGCTCCCGACACCGGCCGGATCACCGTGTGCGCCGTGTCCCAGACGGAGTCGACGTACGGGATCTTGTCGGCGACGGCCTCACAGACGAAGAGCACCCCGGCGGCGATCAGCACATCGGGCCGCTGGAGCGCCTCGGGCACCTCGTCGCTGATCCCGGTCGCGCCGAAGACGCCGAGCAGCAGGACAACGGCGTACGCGTTGATCCCGCTCGCCCAGCCGCTGGTGAACACCAGGGGGAGTACGGACACGGACGTGATCGTAACCACTCCGGAACGGGTCGGCCTGGGGATGAGCGCGCACGCCTGAGTATCCGTACCTAGTCAGTGAGATGAGTACGCGCGCGGATGGGCCCCCACCTGGGAAGACGGAAGAGTGAGGGGCACGGAGAGGGGCGCGGCGCCAGTACCGCCGACACGGGGCGGCGGAACGGCGCCGCGCCCTTGGCCGCTCCTTCCGCCGTGAGGTGGAAGGAGGTACGGGGGTGACTCGGGGGCGACCACACGGGGGCCGAACGGGGGTTCGGGGGGACACGAAGAAAGCGCCGGTCCGGTGCCGCCTGGAGAACAGGGGGCACCGGACCGGCGCCGTCGTGTCCGCTTCCGAGCCGCTACGCGCGCGTGCCGGCGACCCGGCCCTGCAGCAGCCGTGACAGCGCCGCGTGTACGTCGTCCAGGGAGCGCTCCGGCTGGAAGGCCTGCCAGTCGAGCGCGGCGACCAGCACCATGCCGACGAGCGCGGCGGCCGTCAGCGGGATGTCGATCTCCTCGCTGAGTTCGCCGTTGTCGACGCCCGCGCGCAGTACGTCCTCCACCACCGCGACCGCCTGCTGCCTGACCACCAGCAGAGTGGACTGCCAGGCCCGGTTGGTGCGCCAGAGCTCGGCGACGTACAGCTGGGTGAAGGCCGGATAGCGGTTGATGAAGACGAGGCCGGCCCGGATCATCGCGTCCAGGGCGTCGACCTTGCTGCCGCCGCTCTTCTCCGTCTCCTCGGCCGCCTCCTTCAGGGAGGCGGTCAACAGGCCGACGCCGTGCCGCAGCAGCTCTTCGAAGAGGACCGACTTGCTCGCGAAGTTGTAGTAGACGGTGCCCTTCGCTACCCCGGCCCGTTCGGCGATCTCGTCGACCGTCGTGGCGGAGAAGCCCTGCTCCGCGATGAGGGTGACGGCTGCCTCGTAGAGCTTCTGCCGGGTGGCCTCGCGGCGGGTGCCGCCTGCACTGCTGTCCATGACCTTGATTCTCACAGGTCTCGCTGGGCGCCCCTGCTCCGGCGTGCTCACAGGGTCAGCTCCGGGTGCAGCCGGTCCATCGTCCACACCTGCTTGCGGTGCGCGGAGAGCGCGGTGAGCGCGAGGGCGCCCACCGTGAACGCCGTCAGGACCGCGCACGCCTGCCAGACGGGACCGAGGCCGCCGCCCGTGATGAGCCTCCGTAGAGCGTCGACGACGTGACTCATCGGCAGGAAGGGATGGATCGCGCCGAAGAAGCCGGGACTCGTCTGCACCGGGTAGGTGCCGCCCGCCGACGTCAGCTGGAGCATGAGGGCGGCGAGGACGAGGATGCGCCCGGCCGCCCCGAAGCGGGCGTTGAGCCACTGCACGATGGCCGCGAAGCACGCCGTCACCAGGCACAGGAAGCCGATCGTGCCGGCCGCCCTGGTCATCTGGAGGCCGAGCCCCCAGTGCAGCACGGACATGAGTGCCGCCGTCTGCAGCACCCCGAGGGCCGCCACCGGCAGCCAGCCGGCCAGCGCGATGCGCCACGCGGAGGCGCCCGCGGCGAGCGCGCGCCGGTTGAGCGGCTGGATCAACATGTACGCCACCATCGCGCCGACCCACAGGGACAGCGGGATGAAGTAGGGCGCGAAGCCGGTGCCGTAGTTGGGCGCCTTGTGCATCGACTGAGAGGCGAGTTGTACGGGGTCGGCCATGACGTCGGTGCGCTCGTCACGGTCCTTCTTGTCGTAGTCGGGGATCTTCTTGACGCCGTCGTGCAGCCCGCCGGAGAGCTTCGCGGAGCCGTCGGCCAGCTTGAACATGCCGCCCTTGAGGTCGCTCGCGCCCCTCTCCAGCTCGCCGATGCCCGCGTCCAGGTCGTTCGCCCCGGTCTCGGCCGTGCCGAGGCCCGTGTGCAGCTTCCCGGCGCCGTCGGCGACCTTGCCGGCGCCCTTGTCGAGGCCGTTGATCCGGGTGACGGCCTTCTCCAGGTCCTCGTCGAGGTGCGGGGCACGGTCGGCGAGCGCCTGCGACTTCTTCTGGAGGTCGGCCAGGTGCTTGTCGAGCTTCTTGACGTCGCTGTGCTGGTCCCTGATCAATGTGTTCATGTCGTCCGCGATGGTCGACACCTTCTCGGCCGCCTTCTTGGCCTTCTTGGTCTCGGAGCAGGAGGGGTCGGGAACCGGGGCCTTCTCGCAGTGCTCGGTGTAGAAGGCGCCGATGATCCTGGAGCCCTCCTCGGCGCCCTTGGCCGCCCCGGGCGCGAGCTTGACCCAGGTGTCGAGGTTGCGGCGCATCGCCTTGGAGGAGTCGGCGACCAGCTGGGCCGTGTCCCCGATGGTCTTGCCGTTGTCCTTCAGGAAGGGCCGCACCTTGCCCGCGGCGCCGTTGACCTTGCCGGCCAGCTTGTGCGTCCCGTCCGCGACCCGCCTCGCGCCGCTCTTCAGGTCGCCCGCCTTCGTGTGGAGCTTCTTGACGCCCGCGGCCAGCTCGCCGCTGCCGTCCTTGGCGTCCCCGAGGCCCTTCGCGAGGTCCGTCGAGCCCTTCTTCGCCTTGCCGATGCCGCCGTCGAGCCTGTCGGCGCCCTCGGCGGCCTTCTGCGTCGCGCCGTGGATGTCGGAGAACGAGATGAATATCCTGTCGAGGAAGGAGCGCGAGGCCTTGGTGGACGCGGCCCTGCGCACCTCGGAGAAGACCGTCCGCGAGATCTGCCCGACGATGTAGTTGTTGGCGTCGTTCGTACGGACCCGCAGAGCGCCCGTCTCCGGAGAGTCCCCCGAACTCGACGCGACGCGTTTGCTGAAGTCCGACGGCATGGTCAGCGACAGGTAGTACGTCCCGTCCTCGACGCCCTCGCGTGCCTCGGCGTCACCCACCTCGTGCCACTCGAAGGTCTTGCTGTCGTGCAGCCCCTCGACGATGGAGTCGCCCGCCTGGAGCTTCTTGCCCTGCGCGGTGGCCCCCTTGTCGTCGTTGACGAGCGCCACGGGGATGCGGTCGAGGCGGCCGTACGGGTCCCAGAAGGAGCACAGGTACAGCGCGCCGTACAGCAGGGGCAGCAGCAGGAGCGCGACGAGCGCGAGGCGTGGCAGCTTCCCCCTGCCGAACCGCCTCAGCTCAAGCGCGGCCAGCTTCGGCGAGCGCATCCGCCGTCTCCTTGTCGTCGTCGGTACGGATCACGACCGCGCCCTCGGGGGCCTCGCTGCACACCGCCAGGACGGTCGTCCCGCTCTCGGCGAGGGACTTCAACAGGCCCCAGGCCTCGGCTCGTTCGGCGTCCGAGAGCTTCAGGTCGGTGTCGTCGACGCCGAGCAGGCGCGGTCGGCCGATCAGTGCGAGGGCCACGGAAAGGCGCAGGGCTTCGAGCCGCTCCAGATCGCGTACGGAGGTCCGCCGGCCCTTGGGCAGCGACTCCGTGTCGAGCCCGGCGGCGGCCAGCGCGGTGTCGACGCGCAGCCGGGACTCGTTCCGCCGCTCGGCGCGCGGCCGCAGCAGCCCCCGCAGCAGCCCCCGCAGCGGTCCGCCGTACCGCCGCTCCAGGAGGGCTCGTTCGCGCAAGTGCTCGGCGACGGTCAGGGCCGGGTCGAGATCGGTGACGCCGGGCACGGGCCCCAGAGCGCTGATCCGGCGCACCGCGGCCAGCTGCTTGGGCAGCCGGAAGCGGTCCACGCACGCGTGCCCCTCGGTGGCGCGCATACGTCCCGTCAGAGCGAGCAGCAGACAGGTGCGGCCCGACCCCGACGGGCCCTCCAGCGCGATCAGCGACCCGGGCTCCGCGTCGACGCCGATGCCGCGGAACACCCAGCCCCGCGGCCCCCTGAGCCCGAGTCCCTCGGCGGTGACGGCGGCGCCCCGCACGTCGTCGGTCGGACCGTCCACAGTCCCCCCTGCCCCCTTTTGAACTGACTGGTCAGTTCAAAAGTAAGCCCGAACCGCCGATCGAGGCAAAGGGCCAGGTCAGACCCGATTGTCAGTGGCGTACCCCACGATGGGCACATACGGCCACCGCGCCGTCACACGACGACAGGAGGTTCGTCATGGCCAGCACTTCCGCAGCAGCCGCACACCGGCACAGCGCCGTGCGCCCCGCGCCCTCACTGACCGGCCCGGCGAGCGATGTCCACCCCGTCCTGCGCCGCGCGACCGCCCCACCCGCCGCCCTCGAACTGCTCGCCCAGGCCCACGCCGGAATCGACGAGGCCACCCGCCTGGACCCGCCGAACGAGCGCTACGCCACCGCCCACCTCGCCGCCCTGCGCACCGCCGCCGCCGTCCTGGCCGCGCGCGGGCGGCCCGAGACGTCCCCGCGCCGCAGGCAGCGCATCCGCAGCGCCTGGGAAGTCCTCCCCGAGATAGCCCCCGAACTGACGGAGTGGAGCGCCCTGTTCGCCTCCGGCGCCGCACGCCGGGCCCGCGCCGAGGCGGGCATCCAGGGCGCCGCCACCGCCCGCGACGCCGACGACCTGATCCGTGACGTGGCGATGTTCCTGCGCCTCGTCGAGCGGATGCTGGTCCTCCAGCCGGTGCTGCCCCAGCCGAGGCAGGAAGCGCGGGACACGGGAGAGGAGCGGCAGCCGGACGCGGGCTGACCGGCACGTCCACACCCCGGGACGGATGACCGGGGCACTGCACGGCAGGCAATAGGGTGGGCACGATCGCAACCCCACGCGCCGAGGAGTCAACTGCCGTGTCGGACCCGATGCGCCCGCCCGTCTCCCACCACCGCCCTCAAACGGCGTCGCCGCGCTCCGACCCCCCTCGTCCCCGCGCCTCTCTGCGTACCGCCGTGGTCTGGGACGTCCTGAGCGACGCCCTTGACCGCCGCCTCAAGGCCACGGGCCCACAGCCGCGCACCGAACTCGACGTGCTCGACACCGGAGGCGGCAGCGGCAACTTCGCGGTGCCCGTCGCCCGCCTCGGTCACCGTGTCACGGTCGTCGACCCCAGCCCCAACGCCCTGTTCGCACTGGAGCGCCGGGCCGCCGAGGCCGGTGTCGCGGAGCGCGTGCGTGGCGTCCAGGGCGACATCCTCGGCCTCTTCGACGTGGTGGAGCGCGGCGGCTTCGACGCCGTCCTGTGCCACGGCGTCCTGGAGTACGTGGACGACCCGGCCGAGGGCGTGCGCCTCGCCGTCGACGCGCTGCGCCCCTCCGGAGTCCTGAGCCTGCTCGGCGCCGGCCTCGGCGGGGCCGTGCTGGCGCGGGCCCTCGCCGGTCACTTCAAGGAGGCGCAGACCGCGCTCACCGACCCGGCGGGCCGCTGGGGCGCGGGCGACCCCGTGCCGCGCCGCTTCACCGCCGAGCAGCTCACCGAACTGGTCGAGGCCGCGGGCGTGCGCGTCGACGCGGTGCACGGCGTGCGGGTCTTCGCCGACCTGGTCCCCGGCGTCCTCGTCGACACCGAGCCGGGCGCTCTGGAGGCCCTCCTCAAGCTGGAGGCCGCCGCCGCCGAACTGCCCGCCTTCCACTCCGTGGCCACCCAGCTGCATGTGCTCGGTGAGGCGCGCGGTACCGCCGAAGCGTGAGGTGCGCCTGCGGCCGCCCCGCTGATCAGCGACGCAGCCGCACATGGAGTACGCCACAGGACCCCCGAACGGGCTACCGGCGCCGTATGATCGAGGGACACCGTCCTGCATGACGGCCCGGCCGCTGGGGAATGCACGCTTCAGCGAGCCGGAGCGATGTGAAGGTCCGGTTTGGCGAAGTTGGCGCAGAGGGGCGGGTTTCACGGGGGCGATTCCCTGCCTATCCTGAAGGGGACCCCCGGTCGCCCCGGCGACTGCACGATGAGGAGGACTCCGTGCCGCTCTCGGAGCACGAGCAGCGCATGCTCGAGCAGATGGAGCGAGCGCTGTACGCCGAAGATCCCAAATTCGCGACAGCGCTTGAGGGAAGCGGGCTGCGTACGTACACCCGGAAGCGGGTCTACCAAGCGGTCGTCGGCTTCCTGGTGGGCATCGCCCTTCTCATGGCCGGAATGGTCGCCCAGCAGATCTGGATCAGCGTGGTGGGGTTCCTCGTCATGCTGGGCTGCGCGGTGCTCGCCGTCACCGGTTGGCGCAAGGCCCCGAAGCCGGGCGAACAGCCCGCGGGCGCGGCCGCGCAAGGTGGGCCCCAGGCTCGTCGGCAGACAAGGCAGCGCCGTTCGGTCATGGACCGCATCGAGCAGCGGTGGCAGCGCCGCCGCGACGAACAGCAGGGTGGTCAGTGAGCTCGGCCCCGCGAGGCTGACCGGACGGACTTGAGTGTGCGTGAGGGGTGACCACCCAAGGGCGGTCACCCCTCACGCATGTCCCGGCTCACGGGTGTCCCGGCCGGGGCGCTCATACATGCCCCGGCCGGCAGGCAATCCCCCGCCTCAGCTCTCCGGTGAAGCCCGCCGCAGCAGCCGCCGCGGCAGCCTCCGGGTCAGCGCCGCCCACCGCTTGGCGGCCCGCTTGCTCCAGTGCGCGCTGAACGCCGCCCAGCGGTCCGAGGCGGCCCACACCACCCGTGCGGCCGAACGCGGCGCGAGCGTCGCCCGCAGCCGGGCGGACCGGCTCGCCGAGGCCCGCAGCCCCTCACGTACGCGCCGCACATCCTCGGAGAGCCCCGTCACGGGAAGCCGCGGGTTCGGCGCGTAGAGCGCCTGCTCCACGGCGGTCGCCACCCGGTGGGCGGCCTCCGCGGGCCCTGTGGTCAGCTGCCCGACGCGGACGATCCGCGCGGCGGCCTTCCGGGGGGTCTGTGACTCGTCCGGCTCAATGCCGTGGTCCCAGGCCGTATCGGTCACTTCGAGCCAGGCGGACAGGGTCCGCGCCGTGGAGACCGCGGGCGCCATGGTGACCGTCGGCCCACCGACGACAGGGCCCAGCCGCACCGTCTGCACGCGGGAGCGCCACAGCAGGGGCAGCAGCGGCACCAGGATGAGGAGCAGCGCCGCCAGGGCCACCAGGACGATCATCCCGATGGGCGGCCCGTCACCCCCCGACCCGGCCGCGACCTGCGGGGCGGCGCTCGCGCAGCCACCCTCCTTCCTCATGTCGGGCGGGCAGCTGTCCGACGCCGAGGGCGCCGTGGACGGCTCCGAGGAGCGGGACGGCTCCGGGGTGTCCGGGTCGCTCACGCCGCCGGAGGGGACGTCGGAGCGCGTGTACTCGGGCACCGAGCCGCGGTTCGGCGTCGGCTCGAAACGGGTCCAGCCCACGCCCTCGAAGTACAGCTCGGGCCAGGCGTGCGCGTCTCGCAGCCCGACCGACATCGAGCCGTCGGCCTGCGCGGAGCCCGGAGTGAAGCCCACGGCGACCCGGGCCGGTATGCCCAGCGTCCGCGCCATGGAGGCCATCGCGAAGGAGAAGTGGACGCAGAAGCCTTCCTTCTGCTTCAGGAACTTCTCGATCGCGGCGGGACCGCTGCCCGCCCGCACCTGGGTGTTGTACGTGAACCCGCCGTCCGAAGCGAAGTAGTCCTGGAGCCTGACCGCCTGCTCGTACGGGTTCGCGGCATCCTTGGTGACCCGGCGGGCCGTGTCCGCGACCATGTCCGGCAGGGAGTCCGGCACCTTCGTGAACTCGCGCCGCAGATCCGCCGGGGGCGGGGACGCGTTCGCCAGCTGCTCGGCCGTGGGCTCCACGACCAGGCTCGTGACCTGGTACTCGGAGCCTCGCGTGGTCTGGCCCCGGTCGCCGACGAGGGCACGGCCCACCGGCTCGTACCGCCAGCGGCCGTCGATCTTCACCTGACTGGCCGGGAAGGGCATGGGCAGCCAGTTCTGCGCGTAGCCGTCGGCGGCCTCGATGTTCGTCCGGATCTCGGTCCTGCGGACGTCGGGGAACAGCCCCTGGGGGGCCGGCAGGGGTGACGGCACGTCCTGGATGCGCCGGACGGTGGTCTTCCAGGTGGTGCCGTCGAACTGGTCGAGCGAGACGATCCGCAGATACAGCTCGTCGGACCGCTCGGCGTTCGTGCGGTACGAGATGACCTCGCGGTCCTCCGGCTGGTTCAGGCTGTCCTGGAGCGCGACCAGCGGATTCACGGCGGAGATCGTCCCGCCGCCGCCCGAGCCGCCCCCGCCCGGGCCGCCGGAGCCGTCCAGGAGGCCACCGTCCAGGGCCGGCAGCACGACCGGCACCACCAGGGCGATGCCCAGGGCCAGGGCGCCGATGCGCCGCCCCGTGCGGACCGGGGCGACCGCTCCGGAACTGCTCTCCAGGCCCCCGGAGATCCGCCCCGGAGCGCGCGCCGCGCCACCGAAGACGCGGCCCCACTGGGAGAGCCGGTCCCGGCCCTCGGCCAGGAGCAGCAGCAGATAGCCGGAGGCGGCGAGCAGGAACCACAGCCACCCGGCGCCGTCCCCGGACAGGCCCGCCGCGACCGAGTACAGCGCGAGCAGCGGCAGCCCGGCGGGGGCCGCCGTACGGAACGTCACCGCGAGGGCGTCCACCGCGAGGCCGATCACCAGGACGCCGCCGACCAGCATCAGCCGGATGCCGTCGCTGAGCGGCGCCGGGATCGCGTACCGCCCGACGTCGTCACCGCCCGCCTCCAGGAGCAGCCCGAAGCGCCGGAACACCTCGGGCCCCGGCACGATCCCCGCGAGGGCCTGCTCGCGGGCGAAGACCAGGGTGAGCAGCAGCAGCGTCACCAGCGCCTGCACCACCACGGTGAGCGGCCTGGCCAGCGGCACCCGCCGGGCCAGCGCGCCCACCCCGCTCTGCATCGCGAGCAGGATCACCGCCTGCAGGAACCACGTCGCCGGATCGACGAGCGGCAGCAGCGCCCCCGAGGCCATCACCGTGGCCGCGGTGGCGCACAGCGCGAGCCGCGCGCGTCCACTCATGAGCGTCCCCCCACTGTCGTACGTCCCTGCCGTGCGGCCGGGCCACCCGCGCGCGGGCCACCCGGCGATCCGTGCGGCGCCCTCATCCCCGGCCCCCGGTCGTCATCCCCAGCCCCCGCTCGTCGTCGTCCCCGCGGAGGGCGCGGCGCCCGCGCTCGTGCGGGCGTGGTCCGCCTGGCGCCACAGGTCCGTCAGGCTCGACCCCGGGGGCGCCGCCAGCGCCGTCCAGCCTGCCGCGCGCAGCATCCGCACCCGCGCGTCACCGGCCTCGGAAGGCACACCGCCGGGGCCCTGCGCCCAGGCCGCGCTGTCCAGGACGAAGGCGACCGCGGCGCCACTGCGCCGGCGCATCTTGGCGACGATCGCCGCCTGCTGCTCGTCGAGGTCGCCGAGGAAGGCGACGAGAAGGCCTTCGTTGCCGCCGCGCAGCACGTCGTACGCGCGCGAGAGCCCGGCTCCGTCGGAGTGGTCGACGACCGCGAGGGTGTCCATCATCAGCCCGGCCGCGTCCGCGGACTCCTGGCTCGCGCCCGCGAAGCCGTCGGAACCCTCGCCCGGCACCGAGGTGCCCGTATCGGTCAGGAGCCGGACGGAGAAGCCCCGTTCGAGCATGTGCACCAGTGTGGACGCCGTGCCGGAGACCGCCCACTCGAAGGCCGAGTCGGGCCCCGCGCCCCGGAAGCCGGCGCCCCGGGTGTCCAGGAGCACCGTGCAGCGGGCCCGCTGCGGCTGCTCCTCGCGGCGGACCATCAGCTCGCCGTAGCGCGCGGTGGAGCGCCAGTGGACCCGGCGCAGGTCGTCGCCGTGGCGGTACCCGCGCGGGATGACGTCGTCCTCACCGGCGAGCGCCAGCGAGCGGTTGCGCCCGTCGCCGTACCCCTTGGCCTCGCCCGTGAGCCGCACCGGGGGCAGCGCCTCCACGCGCGGGATGACCGTCAAGGTGTCGTACGTCGAGAAGGAGCGGGTCAGCTCGCACATCCCGAACGGGTCCGTCAGACGCAGTTGCAGCGGCCCCAGCGGATAGCGTCCACGCAGGTCGGAGCGGACCCGGTAGGAGACCTCGCGGCGCCCGCCCGCCTCCACGCGGTCGAGCACGAACCGGGGCCGGGGCCCAAGGACGTACGGCACCCGGTCCTGGAGCATCAGCAGTCCGGTGGGCAGCCGGGAGACGTTGTCCATGCGCAGATGGACGCGGGCCTCGGAACCGGCCGGCACGCGCGCGGGAGAGAGCCTGCGGCTGCCCGCGACGCGGTAGCGGGTGCGGAAGAGGACGACGGCGCAGACCAGCGGCAGCACGGCGAGCAGCAGCCCGACGCGCAGCAGGTCGCTCTGGCCGAGCACGTAGGCGCAGATGGCGGCGGCGATGCCGGCCGCCAGGAAGGAACGTCCGCGGGTGGTCAGGCCCGCGAGGGCCGTGCGCAGCCCGCCCTTTTCGTCATCGGCGGGACCCGACGGCCTCCCCCCGGCCGTCATCACAGCCCCCGAGCGCCGGGCGGAGGCCGGTTGGGCGGATGCTGGTCGAAGAAGCCGCCGTTGCCCGGCTGCGCGGCGGCGGGGACCGGGGTGTGCTGGAGGATTTCGAGGACGACCGATTCGGCCGTACGGCGGTTCAGCTGGGCCTGCGCGGTGGGCAGCAGGCGGTGCGCGAGGACCGCGACGGCTAGGGCCTGCACGTCGTCCGGCAGGGCGAACTCCCGGCCGCTGAGCGCGGCGGAGGCCTTGGCGGCGCGCAGCAGGTGCAGCGTGGCGCGCGGGGAGGCCCCGAGTCTGAGATCCGGGTGGTTGCGGGTGGCGGCGACCAGGTCCACGGCGTACCGCCGGACGGTGTCGGCCACGTGGACCGTGCGGACCGCGTCGATGAGCTTCACCATGTCGTGCGCGTGCGCCACCGGCTGGAGGTCGTCCAGGGGCGAGACGCCGCCGTGCACGTCGAGCATCTGCAACTCGGCCTCCGGGGACGGATAGCCGATCGAGACGCGCGCCATGAAGCGGTCGCGCTGCGCCTCGGGCAGGGGGTAGGTGCCCTCCATCTCCACGGGGTTCTGGGTGGCCACCACCATGAACGGGCTGGGCAGTTCGTACGTCTGCCCGTCGATGGTGACCTGCCGCTCCTCCATGGACTCCAGGAGCGCGGACTGCGTCTTCGGAGAGGCGCGGTTGATCTCGTCGCCGATCACGATCTGCGCGAAGATGGCGCCCGGCTTGAACTCGAAGTCCCTGCGCTGCTGGTCGAAGATGGACACCCCGGTGATGTCCGAGGGCAGCAGGTCCGGCGTGAACTGGATCCGCCGCACCGAGCAGTCGATGGACCGCGCGAGCGCCTTGGCGAGCATGGTCTTGCCCACGCCCGGCACGTCCTCGATGAGCAGGTGCCCCTCGGCGAGGAGCACGGTCAGCGAGAGCCGTACGACCTCCGGCTTGCCCTCGATCACACTCTCCACCGACCTGCGGACACGCTCCGCTGTGGTGGTCAGATCTGTAAGGCTCGCTCGATCGTCATAGGTCGTCACCCGGCCCTCCTCGGCCCTTCCCCGCGCTCTCGAGGAGCAGGGGATACCCCATTGCCGGGCCGCCGCTCACGCGCACGACCCGGTCCACACGAATTCACCGACACCACGCGTGAATGGTCCGCGTGGTGTCACCTCCCGCATTGTTGTTGGGCATACCGGGTCGTGTCACTCGCCTGTGGATAACTGGCGCCGATTTGTCGGGTCTTACGACCTTTTGTCAGTCATGCAGCGGGCATGGGAGCGTCATGCGGGATCGATCTCCCGCAGCAGACCCGTCGTCACGTCGAACACGAATCCGCGGATGTCGTCGGTGTGCGGCAGGAACGGCGAGGTCCGCACGCGCTGCATCGACTGGCGTACGTCCTGCTCGACGTCGCGGAAGGACTCCACCGCCCAGGTCGGCCGCTGGCCGACCTCGTTCTCCAGGTCCTGCCGGAACTCCTCGGTGAGGGACTCCAGGCCGCAGCCGGTGTGGTGGATGAGGACCACGCTGCGGGTGCCCAGGGCGCGCTGGCTGATGGTCAGGGAGCGGATGACGTCGTCGGTGACCACGCCGCCCGCGTTGCGGATGGTGTGGCAGTCGCCCAGTTCGAGGCCGAGCGCGGCGTGCAGGTCGAGGCGGGCGTCCATGCAGGCGACGACGGCGACGCGCAGGACGGGACGGGCGTCCATGCCCGGGTCGGTGAAGTCGGCGGCGTATCTCTCGTTCGCCTCGACCAGGCGGTCGGTGACCGTGCCGACGGCTGTGTCGCCGATCGGCTCTGCGGGGGTGCGGCCCAGAGGGGATGCGGAAGTCGACATGGTTCTGACGTTAGTGGTCAGTGATCGACTCGGCCCGCTGTGAGAAGGGACAAAGAACGCCAAAGACTCTTGTTGTGAGGTAACCCACAGCAGTGCGGCGGCTGCACCCGAATGGGTTGTTTCGACCGATTTGCACGTCTGTTCTCGACCGGCCCGCGACGCGCAGGCCGGTTGATTGACCGGGCGACACCGTGGACTAAAGTGACGCGAAGCGGGAGGCGTGACCTGCTCCCCACTGGACCGCACATCCCGGAGATTCCCTGAATCCCCACGTGCGCGGCGCGTACGTACGGCTCGGCCTCCTCCCGCTCCCGGTCGGCTGACGCCACTTCCCCGGCGCCGGCGGACCATTCCCCTTCACGGAGCGGGCGGGGACCCGGCAGTGCGTACGGACGCCGCGCCGGACCTGAGAGGGCCCCTTGACCGACAACAGCCGACACGTCCCGGTGATGCTCCAGCGGTGCCTGGACATGTTGGCCCCCGCCCTCGCCGAGCCGGGCTCGGTCGTCGTCGACTGCACCCTGGGCCTCGGCGGCCACAGCGAGGCCCTCCTGGCCACCTTCCCGTCGGCGCGCCTCATCGCCCTGGACCGGGACAAGGAGGCGCTGCGCCTGTCCGGTGAGCGGCTCGCCCCCTACGGCGACCGGGCCACCCTGGTGCACGCCGTCTACGACGAACTCCCCGAGGTGCTCGACCGCCTGGACGTCCCGCGCGTCCAGGGTGTCCTCTTCGACCTCGGCGTCTCCTCCATGCAGCTGGACGAGGCGGACCGGGGATTCGCGTACGCCCAGGACGCGCCCCTGGACATGCGCATGGACCAGACGACCGGCATCAGCGCGGCCGAGGTCCTCAACACGTACGCACCGGGTGAACTGGTGCGGATCCTGCGCCAGTACGGCGAGGAGAAGCAGGCCAAGCGCATCGTCAGCGCCGTCGTGCGCGAGCGTGAGAAGGAGCCGTTCAGCAACAGCGCGCGGCTCGTCGAACTCATCCGCGACTCCCTGCCGCAGGCCGCCAAGCGCACCGGCGGCAATCCCGCCAAGCGCACCTTCCAGGCCCTGCGCATCGAGGTCAACGGCGAACTGAGCGTCCTGGAGCGGGCCGTGCCCGCGGCCGTGAAGACGCTCGCCGTCGGTGGCCGGATCGCCGTCCTGTCGTACCACTCGCTCGAAGACCGCCTGGTCAAGCAGGTATTCGCGGCCGGTGCCGCGAACACGGCCCCGCCCGGCCTGCCGGTCGTCCCCGAGCGCTACCAGCCGCGGCTCAAGCTTCTGACCCGCGGTGCCGAACTGCCCACCGAGGAAGAGGTCGCCGAGAACCGCAGGGCGGCCCCGGCGCGGCTGCGGGGCGCGCAGCGCGTACGGGAAGACGTCCGCTGAGCAGCACCCGCTGATCAGAGTCCGCTGATCAGAGTCCGCGAGGAGGCTCCATGAGCAAGAAGCCCGAGCTGAGGGGGAGGGCCGCCCGCCTCGCGCGACTGCTGCCACAAGGGCCGAACCAGGCCGCGCGCACGCCCTTCGTCCTCCTCGTCGTACTGCTCCTCGGCGGCGGCCTGATCATGCTGCTCGTCCTGAACTCCTCGCTCAACGAAGGCTCGTTCCAGGTGAGCGAGCTCAAGAAGGAGATAAAGGATTTCACCGAGGAGGAGCAGCAGCTCCAGCGCGACGTGGACGGCTACGCGGCCCCCGACGCCCTCCAGCGGCGCGCCGAAAAGCTCGGCATGGTCCCCGGCGGCGACCCGGCCTTCCTCGACCCCGACGGCACCGTGCGCGGCGTGCCCGGCGCCGCCCCGCCCGCGCCGCGCCCGCAGGAAGCGGCGCCCCCGGCGGTCTCCGTCCCGATCCCCGTCCCGCCCCCGGCACCCGCCCCGGCGACCGTGACCTCGCGGCCGACGGCCCCTCAGCCGGTGGCCCCCCGAGCCGCGGCTCCCCGGCCCATGAAGCCCGGCCCCACGACGACCCCCGGCAGGTGACGTTAAGTGTCCGACAGGGAACCCCCGCGGCGCCGGGTGCCAGGGCCCGCCAAGCCCGCGCGCTCCGCCGCGCCCCGCCGCCCGGTCTCCGCAGGGCGCTCCGCCGCCCGCCGCCCCGGACAGAAGGCCAAGCCCCGCACCATCCGCCTGGGCAGCCCCCGCCCCCGGCTGCGCATGGTCAGCCTGGGCCTGACGCTGGTGATGCTGGCCTTCGTCGTACGGCTGCTCCAGGTGCAGGCCGTCGACGCCGGCGTGTACGCGGCCAAGGCCGAGAAGAACCGCTACTTCACGCACACCCTGGCGGCCGAGCGCGGGCGCATCACCGACCGCGGCGGCGTCGAACTGGCCGCCAGCGTGGACGCGTACGACATCACGGCGGACCCCACGCTGTTCACGCGGAAGGAGATGAAGACCAAGGACGCGCCCGAGCAGGCCGCCGCGCTCCTGGCGCCCATCCTCGGCAAGAGCGCCGCCGAGCTCACCAAGAAGCTCAAGACCCGCGACACCCGCTACGTCCTGCTCGCGCAGCGCCAGACCCCCAAGGTGTGGAAGCAGATCAAGGACCTGCGCGGCGCGCTCGCCGAGAAGGCGGACGCCGACCCCGACTCCCCGAACGTGCTGGCCGGTGTCCTCGCCGACCCGAGCAGCAAGCGGGTCTATCCCAACCGCGCCCTGGCCGCCGGGATACTGGGCTGGGTCAGCACCAACGGCAAGGGCGGCGGCGGTCTGGAGCGGCAGCTCGACAAGCAGCTGGCGGGCGAGGACGGCAAGATCCGCTACGCCCAGTCCGGCGGCCGCCGTGTGCCGACCGCGGGCTCCACGGAGACGCCCGCGGTGCCCGGCTCCGACATCGAACTCACCATCGACCGCGACATCCAGTGGGCCGCGCAGAACGCCATCAGCAAGCAGGTCGAGAGGTCCAAGGCCGACCGCGGCTACGTGATAGTGCAGGACACCCGCACCGGTGAGGTCCTCGCGATGGCCAACGCCCCCAGCTTCGACCCCAACGACCTCTCGAAGGCCAGTGGCGCGGCGCTCGGCAACGCCGCCCTCCAGGACGCCTTCGAGCCCGGCTCCACCGCCAAGGTCATGTCGATGGCGGCGGTCCTCGAGGAGAACGTGGCCACGCCCGGCACCCATGTGACGGTGCCCAACCGGCTGCACCGCGGCGACCGCCTCTTCCAGGACGACATCGACCACCCCACCTGGAGCCTGACGCTCAACGGCGTGCTCGCCAAGTCCTCCAACATCGGCACGATCCTCGCCACCGGGCAGCTGGGCAAGACGCAGCGAGAGGCCAACGAGGTCCTCTACGCGTACCTGCGGAAGTTCGGCCTCGGCAAGGAGACCGGGCTCGGCTTCCCCGGCGAGACGTCCGGCATCCTCGCGCCCGCAGGCAAGTGGTCCACCTCCCAGCAGTTCACGATCCCGTTCGGCCAGGGCGTCTCGATCAACGCCATGCAGGCGGCCTCGGTCTACTCGACGATCGCCAACGGCGGCGTACGCGTCGAGCCCACGCTGGTACGCGGCGCGAAGGGCCCCGACGGCGCCTTCAAGCCCGCGCCGAAACCCAAGAAGACCCGCGTGGTGAGCGAGAAGACGGCGAAGACCCTGTCGCAGATGCTCGAATCCGTCGTCGACGACGAAGAGGGCACCGGCACCAAGGCCCGCATCCCCGGCTACCGCGTCGCGGGCAAGACCGGTACGGCCAACCGGGTCGACCCGGCGACCGGCCGCTACAAGGGCTACACCTCGTCCTTCGCCGGCTTCGCGCCCGCCGACAAGCCGCGCGTCACGGTCTACTGCGCGATCCAGAACGCGACCAAGGGCAGCTACTTCGGCGGTCAGATCTGCGGACCCATCTACAAGGAAGTCATGGAGTTCGCCCTGAAGACGCTCCAAGTCCCGCCCACGGGGAGCGGTCCGGCCCGCCTTCCCGTCACCTTCTAGCCCGCAGACCGACCAGGAACCGCCCGTGACAACGATCACCCCCGACCCGGGGAACCACCCCTCGCCGCACCGCCCGCCCACCCGTCTCCCGCCACCACCCCTGCCCGACGGCGCTACGCGCAGGCCCCTCCCTTTTGGCCCCACGGGGGGTGCGCCCGGTACGCTCACCGCCGTGCCACACGCTGATCAGTCCCAAACCACCCAGAAGGGCGCTCCCGTGACATATCCGGGACCGCCGCGGCCGGACCAGGTCTCCGCGACCTCGCTGACGGAGCTAGCGGGCCGGCTGGGCGTCGCCGTCGAGGGGAACGCAGACAGCACGGAGATCACGGGCATCACGCACGACTCGCGCGCGGTGCGCCCCGGTGACATCTACGCCGCGCTGCCCGGTGCCCGCATGCACGGCGCCGACTTCGTCGCGCAGGCCGCCGACCTCGGCGCCGCGGCCATCCTCACCGACCCGACGGGCGCCGAGCGCGCGGCCGCGACCGGCCTTCCGGTCCTGGTCGTCGACAGTCCGCGCGACCGGATGGGCGAGCTGGCGGCGGCGGTCTACGGCCACCCCGGCCGCGGCCTCCTGCAGATCGGCATCACCGGTACGTCCGGCAAGACCACCACCGCCTACCTCATCGAGGGCGGGCTCAAGGGCCTGCGCGCGACGGGCCTCATCGGCACGGTCGAGACGCGCATCGGCGACGAGCGCATGAAGTCGGAACGTACGACCCCCGAAGCCACCGACCTCCAGGCGCTGTTCGCGGTGATGCGCGAGCGCGGCGTCGAGGCGGTCGCCATGGAGGTCTCCAGCCACGCTCTGGTGCTCGGGCGGGTCGACGGCTGCGTCTTCGACGTCGCCGTCTTCAACAACCTCAGCCCGGAGCACATGGAGTTCCACTCCGGGATGGAGGACTACTTCCAGGCCAAGGCGCAGCTCTTCACCGAGCGGCGCGCGCGGCTCGGCGTGGTCAACTTCGACGACGAGTACGGGCGTCGGCTCATCACCGAGTCCGAGGTGCCCGTCACCACCTTCTCCGCCGAGGGGCACCCCGACGCCGACTGGCGCGCCGAGGGCGTCGAGGTCGGGCCGCTCGACTCGACGTTCGTCGCGGTCGGCCCCAAGGGCGAGCGCGTCACGGCGAAATCCCCGCTGGCGGGCCCCTTCAACGTCGCCAACACCCTCGCCGCGATCGTCTCGCTGGCCGTCGCGGGGATCGACCCGCAGCAGGCCGCCGACGGCGTCGCCGCGGTGCCCGGCGTGCCGGGCCGCCTGGAGCGCGTCGACGCGGGCCAGCCCTACCTCGCGGTCGTCGACTACGCCCACAAGACGGACGCCGTCGAATCGGTCCTGCGCGCCCTGCGCAAGGTCACCGAGGGCAAGCTGCACATCGTGCTCGGCTGCGGCGGCGACCGCGACAAGACCAAGCGGATGCCGATGGGCGCGGCCGCGGCCCGCCTCGCCGACACCGCCGTACTGACCTCCGACAACCCCCGTGGCGAGGACCCCCTCGCGATCCTCGCCACGATGCTCGCCGGCGCCGCCGAGGTGCCGGCCCATGAACGCGGCGACGTCGCCGTCTTCGAGGACCGCGCCGCCGCCGTCGCCGCGGCCGTCGCCCGCGCCGAACCCGGTGACACCGTGCTGGTCGCGGGCAAGGGCCACGAGCAGGGACAGGACATCGCCGGGGTGGTGCGTCCCTTCGACGACCGCCAGGTACTTCGCGAAGCTATCCAGCAAACCCAGGGATGAAGTTGTGATCGCCCTCTCCCTCGCCGAGATCGCCACTGTCGTCGGCGGGCAGACGTACGACATACCGGATCCGGCCATCCAGGTGACCGGACCCGTCGTCCGGGACTCCCGTGAAGTGGAGCCCGGCAGCCTCTTCGTCGCCTTCGTCGGCGAGCGCGTCGACGGCCACGACTACGCGGCCGACGTGGTCGCGGCGGGCGCGGTCGCCGTGCTCGCCTCGCGGCCGGTCGGCGTGCCCGCCGTCGTCGTGGACGACGTACAGGCGGCGCTCGGCGCCCTCGCACGCCATGTCGTGGAGCGGCTCGGCGCGACCCTGGTCGCGCTGACCGGCTCGGTCGGCAAGACCACCTCCAAGGACCTGCTCGCCCAGGTGCTGCGGCGCAAGGCGCCCACGGTCTTCACGCCGGGCTCCCTCAACAACGAGATCGGCTTGCCGCTGACCGCGCTCAGCGCCACCGAGGGGACGCGCTTCCTCGTCCTGGAGATGGGGGCGCGCGGAATCGGCCATATTCGCTATCTCGCCGGCCTCACGCCGCCGAAGATCGGCCTCGTCCTGAACGTCGGCACCGCCCACATCGGCGAGTTCGGCGGACGTGAGCAGATCGCGGAAGCGAAGGGCGAGATGGTGGAGGCGCTGCCCGCGGACGGGGCCGCGATCCTCAACGCCGACGACCCGCTCGTCCGCGCCATGGCTTCGCGCACGAAGGCGCGGATCGTCCTCTTCGGCGAGGCCGACGACGCCGACGTACGTGCCGAGAATGTCCGTCTCATGGAGAACGGACAGCCTGCTTTTACGCTGCACACACCCTCCGGGTGCAGCGACGTGACCATGCGGCTGTACGGTGAGCACCACGTGTCGAACGCGCTTGCCGCGGCCGCCGTCGCCCATGAGCTGGGCATGTCCGTCGACGAGATCGCCCTCGCGCTCTCCGAGGCGGGCACGCTGTCCCGCTGGCGGATGGAGGTCACCGAGCGCCCGGACGGTGTGACAGTCGTCAACGACGCCTACAACGCGAACCCCGAGTCCATGCGAGCGGCCCTGCGCGCGCTCGCGGCCATGGGCCAGGGGCGCCGTACGTGGGCGGTGCTCGGTCAGATGGCCGAGCTCGGGGACGAGGGTCTCACCGAGCACGACGCGGTCGGACGCCTTGCCGTCCGGCTCAACGTGAGCAAGCTCGTGGCAGTCGGGGGCAGGGAAGCGTCCTGGCTCCAACTGGGCGCATACAACGAGGGTTCGTGGGGTGAGGAGTCGGTGCACGTGTCCGACGCACAGGCGGCGATCGACCTGCTGCGCAGCGAGCTGCGCCCAGGAGACGTCGTGCTGGTGAAGGCGTCCAGGTCGGTCGGGTTGGAGCGGGTCGCCACGGCGCTGCTCGACGACGCCGCGGTGTCTTCTGAGGGGCAGGTCTCCGGCCGATGAGGCAGATCCTCTTCGCGGGTGTGATCGGGCTCTTCCTGACCCTGGTCGGCACCCCGCTGCTGATCAAACTCCTGGCCCGCAAGGGTTACGGCCAGTTCATCCGGGACGACGGCCCGCGCGAGCACCACAGCAAGCGCGGTACGCCGACCATGGGTGGCATCGCCTTCATCCTGGCCACGCTCATCGCGTACTTCCTCACGAAGATCATCACCGGCACGGAGACCACGCTCTCCGGCCTCCTGGTGCTCTTCCTGATGGCGGGCATGGGCCTCGTCGGCTTCCTCGACGACTACATCAAGATCGTCAAGCAGCGATCGCTCGGTCTGCGCGCCAAGGCGAAGATGGCCGGCCAGCTGATCGTCGGCATCGGCTTCGCCGTGCTGGCGCTGAACTGGCCGGACAACCGCAACCAGACGCCCGCCTCCACCAAGCTGTCGTTCGTCACGGACTTCGGCTGGTCGATCGGCCCGGTCCTGTTCGTGGTCTGGGCGCTGTTCATGATCCTCGCGATGTCGAACGGCGTGAACCTCACCGACGGTCTGGACGGCCTCGCCACCGGTGCCTCCGTGATGGTCTTCGGCGCGTACACCTTCATCGGTGTCTGGCAGTACCAGGAGTCCTGCGCCAACGCGACGACGCTGACCAACCCGCAGGCCTGCTTCGAGGTCAGAGACCCGCTCGACCTCGCGGTCGTGGCCTCCGCGCTGATGGGCGCCTGCTTCGGCTTCCTGTGGTGGAACACCTCGCCCGCCAAGATCTTCATGGGTGACACCGGCTCGCTCGCCCTCGGCGGCGCGCTCGCCGGCCTCGCGATCTGCTCCCGCACGGAGCTGCTGCTCGCGCTCCTCGGCGGTCTCTTCGTGATGATCACCATGTCGGTGGTCATCCAGGTCGGCTCGTTCAAGATGACCGGAAAGCGCGTCTTCCGGATGGCGCCACTCCAGCACCACTTCGAACTCAAGGGGTGGTCCGAGGTCCTTGTGGTGGTCCGCTTCTGGATCATCCAGGGCATGTGCGTGATCGTCGGCCTCGGTCTCTTCTACGCGGGATGGGCAGCCGAAAAGTGACCTCTGCGTCCGACTGGCAGGGCAAGAACATCACCGTCGCCGGTCTCGGCGTGAGCGGCATCAGCGCCGCCCGCGCCCTGGCCGGCCTCGGCGCGTCGGTGACCGTCGTGGACGGCGGCTCGGGGGCGGCGCACCAGGAGCGCGCCGCCTCGCTCCGGGGCGAGGGCATCTCCGTACGCCTGGGGGACGCCGAGACGCTCCCCGAGGGCACCGACCTGGTCGTCACCTCGCCGGGCTGGAAGCCGTCGTCGCCGCTGTTCGCCGCGGCCGCGGAGGCGGGCGTGGACGTCGTCGGGGACGTCGAGGTCGCCTGGCGGCTGCGCGGTCCGGGCGCGGCGCCCTGGCTCGCGATCACGGGCACCAACGGCAAGACGACGACCACGCGGATGCTCGCCTCGATCCTGTCGGCGGCGGGCCTGCGCACGGCCGCCGTCGGCAACATCGGCACCCCGATCGTGGACGTGATCCTCGAAGGCGACGACGCGTACGACGTGCTGGCCGTCGAGCTGTCGTCCTACCAGCTGCACTGGGCGCCCTCCTTGCGCGCCCACTCGGCGGCGGTCCTGAACCTCGCGCCCGACCACCTCGACTGGCACGGCTCCATGGAGGCGTACGCGGCCGACAAGGGCCGCGTCTACGAGGGCAATCAGATCGCCTGCGTCTACAACGTCGATGCCTCCGACAGACCGTCCACCGAGGACCTGGTCCGCGAGGCCGACGTCGAAGAGGGCTGCCGCGCCATCGGTTTCACGCTGAACGCGCCCGCGCCCTCGCAACTGGGCGTCGTCGACGGCATCCTGGTCGACCGTGCGTTCGTGCCGGACCGCCAGAAGCAGGCCCAGGAGCTCGCCGAGATCTCCGACGTCCAGCCGCCCGCGCCGCACAACATCGCCAACGCGCTGGCCGCCGCGGCCCTCGCCCGCGCCTTCGGCGTCCAGGCGACGGCCGTACGCGACGGCCTGCGCGCCTTCCGCCCGGACGCCCACCGCATCGAGCACGTCGCCGAGGTCGAGGGCGTCGCGTACGTCGACGACTCCAAGGCCACCAACACCCACGCCACGCAGGCGTCGTTGGCGGCGTACGAGTCGATCGTCTGGATCGCGGGCGGGCTCGCCAAGGGCGCCACCTTCGACGAGCTCGTCGCGGGCGCCGCGAAGCGGCTGCGCGGAGCCGTCCTCATCGGCGCCGACCGCGCGCTGATCCGTGAAGCCCTCGCGCGACACGCGCCCGAGGTCCCGGTCGTCGACCTCGACCGGACCGACACTGGGGCGATGTCCGAGGCCGTACAACGTGCGGCCGAGCTGGCTCAGCCGGGGGACACCGTGCTGATGGCCCCGGCCTGTGCCTCGATGGACATGTTCACCAACTACAACAAGCGTGGTGAGGCGTTCGCGGACGCCGTCCGCGCACTCGGCTCCACGCGCGCCTGACCGGGTCTTCCGTCCGGCCGGCGCCGGGCACACCCTTGGGAGGGGAACGTGGCCAGGTCTTCCGTGCGAGACGCCAAACGACCGGCTCCGGTACGCGCCAGAGGTGCCTCCCACCCTCCGGGCGAGAACGGGCCCCGGCGGCTCTACAACCAGCTCCGCCGGGCCTGGGACCGGCCGCTGACCGCGTACTACCTCATCTTCGGCAGCAGCCTCCTGATCACCGTGCTCGGCCTGGTGATGGTCTACTCGGCGTCGATGATCCAGGCGCTGCAGCTCGACCTGCCCGCCTCGTACTTCTTCCGCAAGCAGTTCGTCGCCGCCGTGATCGGCGCGATCCTGCTGCTGATCGCGATGCGGATGCCCCTCAAACTCCACCGGGCGCTGGCCTATCCGATGCTCGCGGCGACCGTCTTCCTGATGGTCCTCGTGCAGATCCCGGGGATAGGGCGCAGCGTCAACGGCAACCAGAACTGGATCTATCTGGGCGGCCCGTTCCAGCTCCAGCCCAGTGAGTTCGGCAAGCTCGCCCTGGTCCTGTGGGGCGCCGATCTGCTTGCACGTAAACATGACAAGCGGCTTTTGACCCAGTGGAAACACATGCTTGTGCCGCTGGTCCCGGTCACTTTCATGCTGCTCGGGCTCATCATGCTCGGCGGGGACATGGGCACCGCGATCATTCTCACCGCGATCCTTTTCGGCCTGCTGTGGCTCGCGGGCGCCCCCACCCGGCTGTTCGCCGGTGTGCTCGGCGTCGCGGTCCTGCTCGGTGTGATCCTCATCAAGACGAGCCCCAACCGCATGGCGCGGCTCGCCTGCATCGGTGCCACCGATCCGGGCCCGGGCGACCAGTGCTGGCAGGCGGTGCACGGCATCTACGCTCTGGCCTCTGGCGGATTCTTCGGTTCCGGACTCGGCGCGAGTGTGGAAAAATGGGGTCAACTTCCTGAACCTCACACCGACTTCATCTTCGCCATCACCGGGGAGGAACTCGGTCTGGCGGGGACACTGTCGGTGCTCGCCCTGTTCGCGGCTCTAGGCTATGCGGGTATCCGCGTGGCCGGACGCACGGAGGACCCCTTCGTGAGGTATGCCGCGGGAGGCGTGACCACCTGGATCACGGCGCAGGCCGTGATCAACGTCGGTGCGGTGCTCGGTCTGCTGCCGATCGCCGGTGTCCCGCTCCCGCTGTTCTCCTACGGGGGTTCGGCCCTGCTGCCGACCATGTTCGCCATCGGGCTCCTCATCGCCTTCGCGCGATCGGACCCCGCTGCGAAGGCGGCCCTGGCCATGCGGCAACCTCGGGTGAGATGGAACACGATGCGACGGCGCGTCAAGGCGCGTTCGTCCGGAGAGCGGTGAATTTCGGTGCATGTCGTACTCGCCGGTGGGGGGACCGCCGGCCACATCGAGCCCGCGCTCGCCCTCGCGGACGCCCTGCGGAGGCAGGACCCGACCGTGGGCATCACGGCCCTGGGCACGGAGCGTGGACTCGAGACCCGGCTCGTACCGGATCGGGGCTACGAGCTCGCGCTGATCCCGGCCGTGCCGTTGCCCCGCAAGCCCACCCCTGAGCTGATCACCGTCCCGGGAAGGCTGCGCGGCACCATCAAGGCGGCCGAGCAGATCCTGGAGCGCACCAAGGCGGACTGCGTCGTCGGCTTCGGCGGCTACGTCGCCCTGCCCGGCTATCTCGCGGCCAAACGGGCCGGGGTGCCGATCGTCGTGCACGAGGCCAACGCGCGGCCCGGGCTCGCCAACAAGATCGGTTCGCGGTACGCCACGGCGGTGGCCGTCGCCACCCCCGACAGCAAGCTGCGCAACTCCCGCTACATCGGGATCCCGCTGCGCCACACCATCGCCACACTCGACCGGGCCCGGGTCCGCCCGGAGGCGCGCGCCGCCTTCGGCCTCGACCCCAACCTGCCGACCCTGCTCGTCTCCGGCGGCTCACAGGGCGCCCGGCGCCTCAACGAGGTCGTCCAGCAGGCCGCCCCGGTGCTCCAGCGCGCGGGCATCCAGATCCTGCACGCGGTCGGCCCGAAGAACGAATTGCCGCATGTACAGCAGATGCCGGGAATGCCCCCGTACATCCCGGTACCGTACGTGGACCGGATGGACCTCGCGTACGCCGCGGCCGACATGATGCTCTGCCGCGCGGGCGCGATGACCGTCGCCGAACTCTCCGCCGTCGGGCTCCCCGCCGCGTACGTCCCGCTGCCGATCGGCAACGGCGAACAGCGGCTGAACGCCCAGCCGGTGGTCAAGGCCGGCGGTGGACTGCTGGTCGACGACGCGGAACTGACGCCCGAGTGGGTCCAGGGCAACGTCCTGCCCGTGCTGGCCGACCCGCACCGGCTGTACGAGATGTCCCGCGCCGCCTCCGAGTTCGGCCGCCGGGACGCCGACGAGCTGCTTGTCGGCATGGTGTACGAGGCGATTGCGTCACGCCGCAACGCGTGAGAAGGCAGGGGACCGTGGCCGGACCGACCACCGCCGTACGGCAGCGACAGAAGTCCGGCCCGCCCCGCCCGCGGCGCCCCCGCACCCGCCGCCCCAGGGCGCCGCGTTCACGCGCCCGGGTCGCCCGCGTGGCCCTCGCCGTGCTCCTCGCGGCCGGGGCCGCCTGGGTGCTCTACGGCTCGCAGTGGCTGCGTCTGGAGCGCGTGGAGACTTCGGGCACCCGGGTGCTCACGCCCGAAGAGGTGCTCGAAGCGGCACAGGCGCCCGTCGGGGAGCCACTGATTTCGGTCGACACGGAAGCTCTTGAGAGTCGGGTCCGCTCGAAATTGCCCCGGATTGACTCGGTTGAGGCCGTCCCGTCATGGCCGCACGGAATCAGCCTCGAAGTGACGGAACGCAAGCCGGTTCTCGTCATCAAAAAGGGCGGAAAGTTCATCGAAGTGGACGCCAAGGGAGTGCGATTCGCCACGGTGGGTCACGCGCCCAAGGGCGTTCCGCGTCTTCAATTGGCGCCGGACCGGGAGAAGGGGGCGGCGAGCCTGCGCCGGTTCGGCACCGACCGGCTGGTGCGCGAGGCGGTCCGGGTCGCCGGTGACCTGCCCAAAGCTGTCGCCCGCGATACCTGGAACGTCAAGGTCCGTTCGTACGACTCCATCTCGGTGGAGTTGAGCCACGGCCGCACGGTCGTCTGGGGCAGTGGCGAGAAGGGGCGTGCGAAAGCCACTACTCTCACCGCGCTGATGAAAGCGGCGCCCGAGGCAAGGCACTTCGATGTGAGTGTCCCCACGGCCCCTGCCTCGTCAGGGAGTTGACGCGTATCGCCGCAGGCCAGCACCCTGGTTCGGCATCGCTACGGCTGATCACATAGGGTGAAAAGAAAAACGGGAGGTTCGGCGTGTTCGTTGAACGTGCGCCACTTGTCGACTTAGTGTCCTGTTCGGAAGAGTCCAGGGAACAGACACACTGGTAACCCTAAACTTCAGCGTTAGGGTTCGGGTCGGCGTTCGGACCGTCCCATTCGGCATCAGTCGCCGCTTCGCATCGATGCGAAACGGCGACACGTAACTCGAGGCGAGAGGCCTTCGACGTGGCAGCACCGCAGAACTACCTCGCAGTCATCAAAGTCATCGGTGTCGGCGGCGGTGGTGTCAATGCCATCAACCGGATGATCGAGGTCGGTCTCAAGGGCGTCGAGTTCATCGCCATCAACACCGACGCGCAAGCCCTGTTGATGAGCGACGCCGACGTCAAGCTCGACGTCGGCCGTGAACTCACCCGTGGACTCGGCGCCGGCGCCAACCCGGCCGTCGGCCGCAAGGCCGCAGAGGACCACCGCGAGGAGATCGAGGAGGTCCTCAAGGGGGCCGACATGGTCTTCGTCACCGCCGGCGAAGGCGGTGGCACCGGCACCGGCGGCGCACCCGTCGTCGCCAACATCGCGCGCTCGCTCGGCGCCCTCACCATCGGCGTGGTCACCCGGCCGTTCACCTTCGAGGGCCGCCGCCGGGCCAACCAGGCCGAGGACGGCATCGCGGAGCTTCGCGAAGAGGTCGACACCCTCATCGTCATCCCCAACGACCGGCTCCTGTCCATCTCGGACCGTCAGGTCTCCGTCCTCGACGCCTTCAAGTCGGCGGACCAGGTCCTGCTCTCCGGTGTCCAGGGCATCACCGACCTCATCACCACGCCCGGCCTGATCAACCTCGACTTCGCCGACGTCAAGTCGGTCATGTCCGAGGCCGGTTCGGCGCTCATGGGCATCGGCTCGGCCCGCGGCGACGACCGCGCGGTGGCCGCCGCCGAGATGGCGATCTCCTCGCCGCTGCTCGAAGCGTCCATCGACGGAGCGCGCGGCGTGCTGCTCTCCATCTCCGGCGGCTCGGACCTCGGCCTCTTCGAGATCAACGAAGCGGCCCAGCTGGTCAGCGAGGCAGCGCACCCCGAGGCCAACATCATCTTCGGCGCGGTCATCGACGACGCGCTCGGCGACGAGGTCAGGGTCACCGTCATCGCGGCGGGCTTCGACGGCGGGCAGCCGCCGTCCAAGCGGGACAACGTCCTTGGTTCGGCGTCCGCGTCGGCGTCCGCGTCCGCCAAGCGTGACGAGCCCGCACCGTCCTCGCCCTCGCGTCCCGCCGAATCGTCCCGCCCGGCCTTCGGCGGCCTCGGCAGCGTCACGTCGCGCGACGAGCCCTCGACCCCGGAGCCCGTGGAGGCGGCCCCGGCGAGCGAGGCCCCGGCCGTGCCCGCGACCCCGCCGCAGGTCCCGCCGGCCCGTCCGTACCAGGACAGCCAGGCCGAAGAGCTGGACGTGCCGGACTTCTTGAAGTGATAAGCGAGCACAGCACTGTGAGCGGCGCGCACTTCGCCTTCACCGACAGGTGGGGCGGGGTGAGCGCCGTTCCGTACGAGGAGCTCAATCTCGGCGGCGCGGTCGGCGACGACACCCAAGCCGTACGGGAGAACCGGGCGCTGGCCGCCAAGTCCCTCGGCGTCGACCCGGGCCGGGTCGTCTGGATGAACCAGGTGCACGGCCGCGACGTCGCCGTGGTCGACGGCCCCTGGGGCTCCGAGGCCGAGATCCCGGCCGTCGACGCGGTGGTGACCGCCCGCAGGGGACTCGCGCTCGCCGTCCTGACCGCCGACTGCACGCCCGTCCTGCTCGCCGATCCGGTCGCCAAGGTCGCGGCGGCGGCGCACGCCGGGCGCCCCGGCATGGTGGCGGGCGTCGTCCCGGCCGCCGTCGAGGCCATGGTGCGGCTCGGCGCCGACCCGGGGCGCGTCATCGCCCGCACCGGGCCCGCCGTCTGCGGGCGTTGCTACGAAGTACCCGAGGCGATGCGCGCCGGCGTCGCCGCCGTCGAGCCCGGGGCGCACGCCGTGACGAGCTGGGGTACGCCGGCGGTCGATGTGACCGCTGGGGTGCACGCCCAGCTGGAGCGGCTCGGGGTGCACGACCGGGAGCAGTCGCCGGTGTGCACGCTGGAATCCGGTGACCACTTCTCGTACCGCCGCGACCGCACGACCGGTCGTCTCGCGGGCTATGTCTGGCTGGACTGATAGGACATGACGGAACGTAAGAGTCAACTCGCGGCGAATCTGGCGGAGGTCGAGGAGCGCATCGCCGCGGCGTGCGCGGCGGCCGGGCGCAAGCGTGAGGAAGTGACCCTCATCGTGGTCACCAAGACCTACCCGGCGAGCGATGTGCGGATCCTGTCGGAACTCGGTGTGCGCCATGTCGCGGAGAACCGCGACCAGGACGCGGCACCGAAGGCCGCCGAGTGCGCGGATCTCCCCCTTACCTGGCACTTCGTCGGTCAATTGCAGACCAATAAAGTCCGGTCCGTGGTGAGTTATGCCGGTCTGGTGCAGTCCGTGGACCGGCCCAAGCTCGTCACGGCCCTCTCGACCGCGGCGGTGCGCGCGGAGCGTGAGCTCGGCTGTCTGATCCAGGTCGCGCTCGACGCCGAGGAGAACGGACGCGGGGAGCGCGGGGGCGTGGGTCCGGGCGGAATCGAAGAGTTGGCCGACCTCGTCGCCCGGGCGCCGGGGCTGCGGCTCGACGGTCTGATGACGGTCGCCCCGCTCACCGGACCGTACGCGGGACGGCAACAGGCGGCGTTCGAGCGGTTGATGGAATTCGCAACCCTCATGCGCGCGACCCATCCGGCTGCGAACATGGTGTCAGCAGGGATGAGTGCGGACCTCGAACAGGCCGTCGCGGCCGGGGCGACACATGTGCGCGTCGGTACGGCGGTACTCGGAGTCCGACCCGGGCTCGGGTAACGTCGCCAAGAAGTCGGACCACAGCAGAAAATATGGTCATTCCCGCTGTTGAGCGGGGATGCCTCGTGGATCGCGGGCAGTTGGTGACGACAGCCGATCCACCACAGAGCGGAGGACTCAGAGCATGGCCGGCGCGATGCGCAAGATGGCGGTCTACCTCGGCCTCGTGGAGGACGATGGGTACGACGGTCCGGGGTTCGACCCCGATGACGAGTTCGAACCCGAGCCGGAGCCCGAGCGCGACCGCAGGCGGCATGAACCGCCGCATCAGTCGCACCAGTCCCATCAGTCTCAACGGGACGAATCGGTACGAGTGGTGCAGCCGCCCGCCCCCCGCGAACCGGCGGTCCATTCCGCTTCGCTAGCCGCGGAATCCGGACGTCCAGCACGAATCGCCCCCGTGGCATCCATCACACCTGAACGCCAGAGCCTGGAGAAGAACGCACCGGTGATCATGCCCAAGGTCGTGTCCGAGCGGGAGCCCTACCGCATCACCACATTGCACCCGCGGACCTACAACGAGGCCCGTACCATCGGGGAACACTTCCGCGAGGGCACTCCGGTGATCATGAATCTGACCGAGATGGACGACACCGACGCGAAGCGACTTGTCGACTTTGCCGCCGGTCTGGTCTTCGGTCTGCATGGCAGCATTGAACGAGTGACGCAGAAGGTGTTCCTGTTGTCGCCTGCTAACGTCGATGTAACGGCGGAGGACAAGGCTCGCATCGCAGAGGGCGGGTTCTTCAACCAGAGCTGAGACGTACGAGTATCAGGGGAGAGGGAAACGCGGACATGAGCGTGGTCTTGCAGGTGCTTTACATCGCGCTGATGTGCTTCCTCATCGTGCTGATTTTCCGGTTGGTCATGGACTACGTCTTCCAGTTCGCCCGCTCATGGCAACCCGGCAAGGCGATGGTGGTCGTTCTGGAGGCCACCTACACTGTCACTGATCCACCGCTCAAGCTTCTGCGGCGGTTCATTCCGCCGCTGCGTCTCGGGGGCGTGGCGCTCGACCTGTCCTTCTTCGTACTGATGATCATCGTCTACATCCTGATCTCCGTCGTGAGCCGGCTGTGAACGATACGGTCTTGCCGAATGCCGACGACTACGTTGAGGTGAAGAGATGCCGTTGACCCCCGAGGACGTGCGGAACAAGCAGTTCACGACCGTCCGCCTCCGAGAAGGCTATGACGAGGACGAGGTCGATGCCTTCCTCGATGAGGTCGAAGCCGAACTGACCCGCCTGCTCCGCGAGAACGAGGACCTGCGCGCCAAGCTGGCCGCCGCCACCCGCGCCGCTGCTCAGAACCAGCAGCAGGGCGGTATGCGCAAGGGTCCCGACGGGCCGCAGGACCAGCACCAGCACCAGCGCGGTCCGGGTGCTCCGGTACCCGCCGCTATATCGGGCCCGCAGCCGGTCCCGCCCCAGCAGCAGATGGGTGGCCCCATGGGCGGCCCTCCGCAGCTGCCCGGTGGCGCTCCGCAGCTGCCCGCAGGCCCCAGTGGACATGGACAGGGGCATGGACCGCAGGGCGGTCCGCAGGGATCCGGCCCGATGGGTCAGGGTCCGATGGGCGGCCCCATGGGTGGTCCCATGGGCGGCGGTCCCATGGGCGGCCCGCAGATGCCGCAGCCCGGTCAGGGCCCCGGTGGCGACAGCGCCGCTCGTGTGCTGTCCCTCGCGCAGCAGACCGCCGACCAGGCGATCGCGGAGGCCCGTTCCGAGGCCAACAAGATCGTCGGCGAGGCCCGCTCGCGCGCCGAGGGCCTGGAGCGTGACGCCCGTGCCAAGGCCGACGCCCTGGAGCGGGACGCGCAGGAGAAGCACCGTGTCGCGATGGGCTCCCTGGAGTCCGCCCGCGCCACGCTGGAGCGCAAGGTCGAGGACCTGCGCGGCTTCGAGCGCGAGTACCGCACGCGTCTGAAGTCGTACCTGGAGTCGCAGCTGCGCCAGCTGGAGACCCAGGCCGACGACTCGCTGGCCCCGCCGCGCACTCCGGCCACCGCCTCGCTGCCGCCGTCCCCGGCGCCGTCGATGGCTCCGGCCGGCGCGGGTGCCCCGTCCTACGGCGGCAACCAGTCGATGGGTGGCAACCAGGGTGCCGGTGGTCCGTCCTACGGCGGCCAGCAGCAGATGTCCCCGGCGATGACCCAGCCGATGGCGCCGGTGCGGCCGCAGGGCCAGCAGCCCATGCAGCAGGCTCCGTCGCCGATGCGTGGCTTCCTCATCGACGAGGACGACAACTGACGGGCGTGACCACGCCTTAGGCGTCGGCAGCGTTCAGGGCCGGGCCCCCGGATTTCCGGGGGCCCGGCCCTTTTCCGTCCCCGTCTCCGCACGTGTACAGAGCGTGTACGAGAAAGGCCCGGTTCCGCCGAGATCTGCGGCGGAACCGGGCCTTCGTACGAGCGTTACACCTTGCGGAGGCGGAACGTCAGCTTCAGGGAGTCGTCCGTGAACGGCTGCCCGAATGTGTCGTCGGCCTCACCTTCGGCGAAGTCCGTGGCGAGCACCTCGTCCGAGATGAGCCCGGCGTGCTCGGACAGGGCCGTCCCCACCGCCGGGTCCGTGGAGGCCCAGCGCAGGGCGATCCGGTCCGCGACGTCCAGGCCGCTGTTCTTGCGGGCCTCCTGGATCAGCCGGATCGCGTCCCGGGCCAGGCCCGCCCGACGCAGCTCCTCGGTGATCTCCAGGTCCAGGGCGACCGTGGCACCGGATTCGGACGCCACCGACCAGCCCTCGCGCGGGGTCTCCGTGATGATGACCTCGTCCGGGGCGAGCGTCACCGTCTCGCCGTCGACCTGCACGGAGGCCGTGCCCTCGCGCAGCGCCAGCGACAGCGCGGCCGCGTCGGCATCGGCGACGGCCTTGGCGACCGCCTGGACGCCCTTGCCGAAGCGCTTGCCGAGGGCCCGGAAGTTGGCCTTCGCGGTGGTGTCGACCAGGGAGCCGCCGCCCGCTGGACCAGTGGAGGAATCAGTGAGCGAGGCCAGGGAGGAGACGTTCAGCTCCTCCGTGATCTGGGCGCGCAGCTCGGCGCCCAGCGCGTCGAAGCCCGACGCCGCGACGAGCGCGCGCGACAGCGGCTGACGCGTCTTGACGCCCGACTCCGCGCGCGTGGCGCGGCCGAGCTCGACCAGGCGACGCACGAGAACCATCTGCCGGGACAGCTCCGGGTCGATCATCGACAGGTCGGCCTCGGGCCAGGAGGACAGGTGGACCGACTCCGGGGCACCCGGGGTGACGGGCACGACGAGGTCCTGCCAGACACGCTCGGTGATGAACGGCGTCAGCGGGGCCATGAGGCGCGTGACCGTCTCGACGACCTCGTGCAGGGTGCGCAGGGCCGCCTTGTCGCCCTGCCAGAAGCGGCGGCGGGAACGGCGTACGTACCAGTTGGAGAGGTTGTCGACGAAGACGGACAGGAGCTTGCCCGCGCGCTGGGTGTCGTAGCTCTCCAGGGCCTGCGTGGCCTGGTCGGTGAGCGCGTGCAGCTCGCTGAGCAGCCAGCGGTCCAGGAGCGGGCGGTCGGCGGGCGCCGGGTCGGCGTCGCTGGGGGCCCACTTCGACGTACGGGCGTACAGGGCCTGGAAGGCGACCGTGTTCCAGTACGTGAGGAGCGTCTTGCGGACGACTTCCTGGATGGTGCCGTGGCCGACGCGGCGGGCCGCCCACGGGGAGCCGCCGGCCGCCATGAACCAGCGCACCGCGTCGGCGCCGTGCTGGTCCATCAGCTGGATCGGCTCCAGGGTGTTGCCCAGGTGCTTGGACATCTTGCGGCCGTCCTCGGCGAGGATGTGGCCGAGGCAGACCACGTTCTCGTAGGACGACTTGTCGAAGACCAGGGTGCCGATGGCCATCAGCGTGTAGAACCAGCCGCGGGTCTGGTCGATGGCCTCCGAGATGAACTGCGCCGGGTAGCGGCTCTCGAACAGCTCCTTGTTCCTGTGCGGGTAGCCCCACTGCGCGAACGGCATCGAGCCCGAGTCGTACCAGGCGTCGATGACCTCCGGCACGCGCGTGGCCGTGCTCTCGCACTGGGGGCAGGCGAAGGTGATCTCGTCGATGAACGGGCGGTGCGGGTCCAGGGCCGACTGGTCGGTGCCGGTCAGGTCGGAGAGCTCCGCGCGTGAGCCCACGCAGGTGAGGTGGCCCTCCTCACAGCGCCAGATGGGCAGCGGGGTGCCCCAGTAGCGGTTGCGGGAGAGCGCCCAGTCGACGTTGTTGTTCAGCCAGTCACCGAAGCGGCCGTGCTTGACCGAGTCCGGGAACCAGTTGGTCTTCTCGTTCTCCTGGAGGAGGCGGTCCTTGATGGCCGTGGTGCGGATGTACCAGGACGGCTGCGCGTAGTAAAGGAGCGCCGTGTGGCAGCGCCAGCAGTGCGGGTAGCTGTGCTCGTACGGGGTGTGGCGGAAGAGCAGGCCGCGGTCCTTGAGGTCCTCGGTCAGCTTCTCGTCGGCCTTCTTGAAGAAGACTCCGCCTACGAGGGGGACGTCCTCCTCGAAGGTGCCGTCGGGGAGGACCGGGTTCACGACCGGGAGGCCGTAGGCGCGGCAGACCTTGAGGTCGTCCTCACCGAAGGCGGGGGACTGGTGGACCAGACCGGTGCCGTCCTCCGTGGTGACGTACTCGGCGTTGACCACGAAGTGGGCCGGAGCCGGGAACTCCACGAGGTCGAAGGGACGTTGGTAGTTCCAGCGCTCCATCTCGGCGCCGGTGAAGGTCTCGCCGGTCGTCTCCCACTCCTCGCCGAGAGCCTTCTCGACGAGCGGCTGGGCGACGACGAGCTTCTCCTTGCCGTCCGTCGCGACGACGTACGTGACGTCGGGGTGCGCGGCGACGGCGGTGTTGGAGACGAGGGTCCAGGGGGTCGTCGTCCAGACCAGGAGGGCGGCCTCGCCCGCGAGGGGACCGGAGGTGAGCGGGAAGCGGACGTAGACGGACGGGTCGACGACCGTCTCATAGCCCTGCGCCAGCTCGTGGTCGGACAGACCCGTGCCGCAGCGCGGGCACCAAGGGGCGACGCGGTGGTCCTGGACGAGGAGCTCCTTGTTGAAGATCTCCTTCAGGGACCACCAGACCGAGTCGACGTACTCCGGGTCCATCGTCCGGTACGCGTCGTCGAGGTCGACCCAGTAGCCCATGCGCGTCGTCAGCTCGGCGAAGGCGTCGGTGTGCCGGGTGACGGACTCGCGGCACTTGGCGTTGAACTCGGCGATGCCGTACGCCTCGATGTCCTTCTTGCCGTTGAACCCGAGCTCCTTCTCGACCGCGAGCTCCACGGGGAGGCCGTGGCAGTCCCAGCCGGCCTTGCGGCCCACGTGGTGGCCCCGCATGGTGCGGAAGCGCGGAAAGACGTCCTTGAAGACGCGGGCCTCGATGTGGTGGGCGCCCGGCATGCCGTTGGCGGTGGGCGGGCCTTCGTAGAACACCCACTCGGGGCGGCCCTCGGACTGCTCCAGGCTCTTGGCGAAGATCTTCTGCTCGTGCCAGAAGTCGAGCACGGCGTGTTCGAGGGCGGGCAGGTCGACCTGGGCGGGCACCTGGCGGTACTGCGGCGGCGTATTCAACGAGTCCTCCGGCGGATGTGCTGCCTTCCGTCGGAGGGACGAGAGCCGTGTGCGCCTGGTGCGGCGCGCTCCCGCGGTACCACCCTCCTTGGCTCTCCGGAACGGGGTCCGTGCCGGTGAGCCCCCTCATTGGGGTCGCGATACCGGGTCTACTCGCCTCCGCTGGGGGCTTCGGCTTTCTTCCGGCGGCTCCGGGGTGATCTTCACGTCGCGCTCGCCCCCGGGCTCACACCGTCCCCGGGTCGCTCATGGCCGCGTACGCCGCTACTCGTCCCCATCCACGCTTATCGCTGCCGTCCAGTGTACGGCGCCCCGGCAGGGGCGGCCGACCGGTTTTTCCGCGACGCCCGAGGGGCGCGGGCGCGGGGGTGCGGACTGACCCGAATGGCGACATGGGGGGCGAGTGGATCCCGGCGGGCGCCGGCCGACGGATTACCCGGCAGGGAGTTGGGCACAACGCTTGCAGACTCGCCGCGCGGGATCCGCGGGGAGGGGGGATCGGGCGGCGTGCCCCGTTGCCGCGGGCCTGGAGTCGATTTATCGTCCCAGCACGATTCGCGAGCAAGATCACAATATGTGAAGGGGCCGCGGCCATGGTGGCGAAGAAGACCGCCGTACAGCAGTCGGCGTCCGGCAGATCCACAGGCGCGGGGGCGGCGCCTGACGCCGTGGAGAAGGCCGCGAAAAAGGCCGTGGAGAAGGCCGTGGAGAAGGGTGCGTCCCAGAAGGCGGTCCCGAAGAAGGCGGTCCCGAAGAAGGCTGCCGCCAAGAAGGCCGTGGCGAAGAAGGCCGTGGCGAAGAAGGTCGCGGGGGAGAAGGCCGTGGCGACGACGGCCGCGGGGGAGAAGGCGCCGGTCAAAGCGGCCGTTACCAAGAAGACCGCCGCCAAGAAGGCTCCGGCGAAGAAGGCCGCGTCCAAGAAGAGTGACGCTCACCGGGCGGGGCACGAGGAGACGGGGCACGAGGGGGTGCACGAGGAGGCGCACGAGGTAGGGCACGACGCGGGCTCTGAGGGCGCTGCCAAAGAGCGGCCCCCGGCCGAGAAGGGCGCGGTCGCCGAGAGCCCGGCCGCGCAGAGCCACCCCATCAAGAAGAGCGCGGCCAAGAACCCCGCCAAGAAGAGCCCCGCCGCGAAGAGCGCGGCCAAGAAGAGTACGGGCGCGAAAGGTCCGGCCGCACAGAGCGCGGCCGGGCGGAGAACGGACAACGAGACGGCCGCGTCCGCGGCCGAAGGTGCGGCTGAGGCCGCGGAGACGACGGGAGCCACGACAGTGGTTGCGAAGAAGACTCCGGGCACGGCGACCGCAGCGACCCAGCCGACGGCGGTGCCCAAGGCGCGTGCCGCCGCGGTGCGGCCCGGTGAGCTGGCGGTCAGGCCGGGCGAGGATCCCTGGACCCCGGAAGAGGTCGGGGAGGCCCGCGCGGAGCTCCAGAGCGAGGCGCTGCGGCTGACCAGTGAGATCGCGTCCTCCGAGGAGGCCCTGGCGGGACTGATGCGGGACTCCGGTGACGGCGCGGGCGACGACGAGGCGGACACCGGCACGAAGAACATCACGCGTGAGCACGAGATGTCCCTGGCCGCCAACGCGCGCGAGATGCTCGTACAGACCGAGCGCGCCCTGGAGCGCCTGGACGCGGGGACATACGGCCTCTGCGAGAACTGCGGCAATGCCATCGGTAAGGCGCGGATGCAGGCCTTCCCACGAGCGACCCTGTGCGTGGAGTGCAAGCAGAAGCAGGAACGGCGCTCCTGAGCACGGCCTGGACGCCTGGGCCCGTACGCGTGTGCCGTACCCTCGTCCACAGTCAGGTACCTAGGTTGAGGGACTCACGTGGCAGAGGCGGAGCGCATCATCGGTACGCCGGACATCCCTGAGACGGCCGGGGGCGAGCCGGAGGAGTCCGGCGGCGTCGTGGGCGAGGGCGAGGGCGAGGGCGGGCGGAAGCCCAAGGGCCGGCGCAAGATCGCCGTGCTGTTCGCCGTGGCCACTGTCGCGTACGCCTTCGACCTGATCAGCAAGATGATCGTGGTCGCGAAGCTGGAGCACCACGAGCCGATCGAGATCGTCGGCGACTGGCTCCGGTTCAACGCGATCCGCAACGCGGGCGCCGCCTTCGGGTTCGGCGAGGCCTTCACGATCATCTTCACGTGCATCGCGGCGGCGGTCATCGTGGTGATCGCCCGGCTCGCCCGCAAGCTCTACAGTCTGCCGTGGGCGATCGCGCTCGGTCTGCTGCTCGGCGGCGCGCTCGGCAACCTCACCGACCGGATCTTCCGCACGCCTGGCGTCTTCGAGGGCGCGGTGGTCGACTTCATCGCCCCCAAGGGGTTCGCGGTCTTCAACCTCGCGGACTCGGCGATCGTCTGCGGCGGCATCCTGATCGTGCTGCTGTCCTTCCGGGGGCTGGACCCGGACGGCACCGTCCACAAGGACTGACGGCACCGCGTGGTGCGGGAGTGTCGGTGGGCTCCTGCATACTCAATGGGTGAGCACGATTCCCGAGATCCGTACCCTGCCCGTGCCGGACGGCCTGGAGGGCGAGCGCGTCGACGCCGCCATCTCTCGCATGTTCGGTTTCTCCCGTACGAAGGCCGCCGAGCTCGCCGCGGCGGGGAAGGTCTCGGTCGACGGCTCGGTGGTCGGCAAATCCGAGCGGGTGCACGGCGGCGCCTGGCTGGAAGTGGAGATGCCGCAGGCGCCCGCTCCGGTGCAGATCGTGGCCGAGCCCGTCGAGGGCATGGAGATCGTGCATGACGACGACGACATCGTCGTGATCGTCAAGCCGGTCGGCGTGGCCGCGCACCCGAGCCCCGGCTGGACCGGGACGACCGTGATCGGCGGCCTCGCGGCGGCCGGTTACCGCATCTCGACCTCCGGTGCCGCCGAGCGCCAGGGCATCGTGCACCGCCTGGACGTGGGCACGTCCGGCCTCATGGTGGTCGCCAAGTCGGAGCGCGCCTACACCTCGCTGAAGCGCCAGTTCAAGGAGCGCACGGTCGACAAGCGCTACAACGCGCTGGTGCAGGGCCACCCCGACCCGATGAGCGGCACGATCGACGCCCCCATCGGCCGGCACCCGAACCACGACTACAAGTGGGCGGTCACGGCGGAGGGCAAGCCCTCCGTCACGCACTACGACCTCATCGAGGCGTTCCGGGCCGCCTCGCTGCTCGACATCAAGCTGGAGACGGGCCGCACGCACCAGATCCGCGTGCACATGGCGGCCCACCGCCACCCGTGCGTGGGCGACCTGACGTACGGCGCGGACCCGACCCTCGGCAAGCGGCTCGGTCTCACCCGTCAGTGGCTGCACGCCGTCCGGCTCGGCTTCGAGCACCCGGGCGACGGGCAGTGGGTGGAGTACGGGAGCGGCTACCCGGACGACCTCCAGACGGCGCTCGACCGCGTCCGGGCGGAGAGTTCGTGACCGGTGCGACGATCCGCGTCGCCCGTGACGCGGACGACCTGGCGGCCTGTTTCGCTGTCCGCAAGGACGTCTTCGTGGCCGAGCAGCAGGTGCCCGAAGAGCTTGAGTACGACCCGTACGACGCCGGGGCGGTGCACGTCCTGGCCATGAGCGAAGAGGGCGTTCCGCTGGGCACGGGACGGCTCCTCACCGGTGCCGCGGCCGCCGCCAAGAACGGCGGGGGCGCGGGCATGGGCGCGCTCGGGCGGCTCGCGGTGACGGGGACCGCACGCGGCCTCGGCGTCGGGGCGGCCCTGGTCGGTGCCATCGAGGACGCGGCACGCGCGCGTGGCCTGACGGCGGTCGACCTGCACGCGCAGACCCACGCCCTGGGGTTCTACGAGCGCCTGGGGTACGAGGCGTACGGGCCGGAGTTCCCTGACGCGGGCATCCCGCACCGGGCGATGCGGAAGCCGCTGCCCTAGCTGTACCGCTCAGGAACGTCGCTCCCTGGCCCGAGGGGAATGCGTGGCAGTGTTGAGTCTTGATCGTTCGAGTCTCGACCGCCCGGAGGCCGCACCGTGGATCAACTGGCGCTGCTGCTCGTCCTGCTGCTCGGAGCCGTCGTCTCGGTGCCGCTGGGGGACCGGCTCGGGCTGCCCGCGCCCGTCCTGATGACGCTCGCGGGCATCGGCATGGCCCTGCTGCCGTTCGTGCCCAACGTCGAGATCCCGCCGGACTTCATCCTTCCGCTGGTCCTGCCGCCGCTGCTCTACGCGTCCGTGCAGCGCACGTCGTGGCGGCAGTTCGCGGCCAACAGGCGCCCCATCTTCCTGCTCGCCGTCGCGCTGGTCTTCGTGACGACGGCGGCGGTCGCCGCGATGGCCAACGCCGTCGTCCCCGGGCTGCCGCTCGCCGCTGCCGTCGCGCTCGGCGCGCTCGTCGCCCCACCCGACCCCGTGGCCGCGACCGCCGTCGCCGGCTCGCTCGGGCTGCCCCGCAGGCTCGTGTCGATCCTGGAGGGCGAGGGGCTCTTCAACGACGTCACGGCGATCGTGCTCTACCACGTGGCGATCGCGGCGGCGGTGAGCGGCACCTTCTCCTGGCCGTCCGCGGCGGGCCAGCTGGTGCTGTCCGCCGTGGTGGCCGTGCTCGTCGGGCTCGCGCTCGGCTGGGTGACGAACAAACTCATGGGGCTGCTCGGTGACGCCATCCTGCAGACCGGCCTGACGCTGCTCGTGCCGTTCGTCAGCTATGTGCTGGCCGAGGAGCTGCTCGGCTCCGGCGTGCTCGCGGTCCTCACCACGGCGCTCTACCTCGCGGAGAACGCGGTCGACGCCGACGACGTGCTCGGTCGCATCACCGGACAGACGTTCTGGCAGATCGTCGACACCCTGGTGACCGGCGCCGCGTTCGGCCTCATCGGCCTGGAGCTGCACAACGTCTTCGGCATCGCGAGCGGCCGCGAGTGGGAGATGGCCGGCTGGGGCGCGGCGATCGTCGGGGTCGTCGTCGGCGTACGGCTGCTGTGGCTGCTGCCCGCGACCTGGCTCGCCAAGCGGCTGCACAAGCGCCGGGACTACGAAGAGGACATTCCGACGAGCTGGCGCGAGACCGTCGTCATGTGGTGGGCCGGAATGCGCGGCGTGGCGTCCGTGGCCCTCGCGCTCGCCATCCCGCTGAAGACGGACGACGGCGCGCCGTTCCCGGCCCGCGACGAGATCATCTTCATCGCGTTCTGCGTGATCATGGCGACCCTCGTCGTCCAGGGGCTCACCCTGCCCTGGCTGGTGCGCAGGCTCGGGGTGCGGGCCGACACCGACGCGGAGCGGGAGCTGGAGCGCGCGCTCGCGGTGCGCGCCGCCAGGGCCGCCAAACGCCGCCTCAGGGAGATCCAGGAGGTCGAGGAGCTTCCGCAGGAGGTCGCGGAGCGGCTGCAGCGCGGCGCGTACGACATCGGGGCCAGGATCAGCCCGGACATCGTCGACGAGGAGCGGCGCGAGCGGTACGCCAAGCGCGTGGACCGGCTCAAGGCCGTCCAGCGCATCCAGCGCGAGATGATGTCGGCCGCCCGCCACGAGGTTCTCGCCGCGCGCAGCGAGGCCGGCGCCGACCCGGAGGTCGTCGACCGGGTCCTGCACCACCTCGACGTGCGCAGTCTGCGCTGAGGCGGGCGGCGCCGGGCCGGCCCCGGCCGGTCAGCCGCGGCCGGTCCGGGGCGCCTCCGGTTCGAGGTGGCTCGGGCGGTGGCCGTTCGGCGTGGGCTCCACCCAGGCCGTGTTGATCCGCGGCAGCGCGTACGGATGCTGTTCCGTCAGCCATTGGATCAGCTGTTCGCGCACCGTGACCCGGACCGTCCAGACGTCGTCCGCGTCCTTGGCGGTGACCAGGGCGCGGACCTGCATCGTGTTCGGCGTCGTGTCCGTGACCGCGAGGCCCCAGTCCCTGCCGTCCCACGCCGCGCACTCGCGCAGGATGTCCCGGAGCTTGTCGCGCATCTGGTGGACCGGCGCCGAGTGGTCCAGGTGGAAGAAGACCGTGCCGGTCATCTGGGCGCCGCCCCGGGACCAGTTCTCGAAGGGTTTCGACGTGAAGTACGACACGGGCATCGTGATCCGGCGTTCGTCCCAGGTGCGCACCGCCAGGAACGTCAGGGTGATCTCCTCGACGGTGCCCCACTCGCCCTCCACCACGACGGTGTCCCCTATGCGCACCATGTCGCCGAAGGCGATCTGCAGGCCCGCGAAGAGGTTGCCGAGCGTGGACTGGGCCGCGACACCGGCGACGATGCCGAGGATGCCGGCGGAGGCCAGCAGCGAGGTGCCGGCCGCCTGCATGGCGGGGAAGGTCAGCAGCATCGCGGCGACCGCCACCACAGCGACGATCGCGGTGACCACCCGCTGGATGAGCGTCACCTGTGTACGGACCCTGCGGACGCGGGCCGGATCACGGTGGACCGTGGCGTAACGGGCGTACGAGGACTCCACTATCGCCGCGGCGATCCGTACCACCAGCCAGGCCGTGGAGCCGATGAGCACGAGGGACAGGATCCGCCCGATCGCCGCCGAGTGGTCCTTGGCCAGCTCCGCGTGCCCGTAGGAGCCTCTCAGCAGAGCGGTGCACATGACGAGGTGGAAGGGGACCCGGCAGCGGCGCAGCAGACCCCACAGCGGGGTCTCGTGGTGCCGTTCGTCGGTCCGGCGCATAGCGAAGTCGACCAGCCAGCCGACCACCACCGTGAGCACGACCGAGCCGCCGATCACGATCAACGGACGCAGTACGTTCTCCATGCCTCCGAGGGTAGGGGCACCGCGGTGGATGGCACGATGGCCCCATGAACATCATGCTTTTCCACTCGACGTACGGCCTGCGACCTGCGGTGCACGCGGCGGCGGACCGGCTGCGTGCCGCGGGGCACGAGGTGTGGACGCCCGATCTCTTCGACGGGCGCACGTTCGACGACGTCGAGGACGGAAGGGCCTTCCAGGCCGAGCTGGGCAAGGACGAGCTCCTGAAGCGGGCGATCCTCGCCGCCGCCCCCTACTCCGAGCGGGGCCTCGTCTACGCGGGCTTCTCCCTCGGCGCCGCGACCGCGCAGACCCTCGCGCTCGGCGACGACAAGGCGCGCGGCCTGCTGCTCCTGCACGGCACGTCCGACATCGCGGAGAACGTGTCCGTGGACGAGCTGCCGGTGCAGCTGCACGTGGCGGAGCCCGACCCGTTCGAGACCGACGACTGGCTGAGCGCCTGGTATCTGCGGATGGGCCGGGCCGGGGCCGACGTGGAGATCTACCGGTACGCGGGCGCGGGGCACCTCTACACCGACCCGGACCTCGACGACTACGACGCCGAGGCCGCGGAGACGACGTGGCGCACGGCGATGGGCTTCCTGGAGACCCTCTAGCGCACCGAAACCCTGTAGCGCACCGAAACCCTCTAGCGCACCGGTTCGTGCACCCGCTCGACCTTCTGTGTGCCGCTGCGCGTGCGGTACGAGCGGACCCAGGACGAGGTCGCCCCGGGGTCGGTCCGGTCGGAGAGGGCGTAGTAGTCCATCTGCGACCGCTCGGCCGTGACATCGAGTACGCCGTAGCCGTGCGAGTCCATGTCCAGCCACTTCACATGGCGGTTGGCGGCCTTGATGGCGCCCGCGGCCACCAGGGAGACCGTGTGCGGGGCGACGTCGAGCATGTCGTCGATGTTGTCGGAGTTCACCGAGGTGACGACGAACTCCGTGGCGACGGAGGGTGAGAGGGGGTACGTGGCCGCCTTGGCCGGTACGTCGTTCGCCCACGCCATGTGGATGTCACCGGTCAGGAAGACGGTGTTCCGGATGCTGTTGTCACGCAGGTGGGAGATGAGCTCCTTGCGGTCGTCCGTGTAGCCGTCCCACTGGTCGACGTTGATGGCGAGGCCCTCCTTGGGCAGGCCCAGCAACTCCGCGAGCGGCTCCAGGAGGTGGGCGGGCAGGGCGCCGAAGGCGACCGGCGAGATCATCACGGAGGTGCCGACCAGCTTCCAGGCGGCGTCCGAGGACGCGAGGCCCGACTTCAGCCAGTCGAGCTGCGCGCGGCCCGTGAGCGTACGGTCCGGGTCGTCCACCGCGCCGCTGCCGGTGCCCGCCTGCTGGGAGCGGAAGGACCGCAGGTCGAGCAGGTGCAGATCGGCCAGCTTGCCGAAGCGGACGCGGCGGTACACGGTGCCCTCGGTGGAGGGGCGCACCGGCATCCATTCGAAGTACGCCTGCTTGGCCGCCGCCATGCGCCCCGCCCAGGGGCCCTCGGTCTCGGGGGAGTGGTTCACCGCGCCGTCCGACCAGGCGTTGTCGGCGAACTCGTGGTCGTCCCAGATCGCGATGACCGGGTGCGCGGCGTGCATCGCCCGCGCGTCGGGGTCGGTCTTGTGGACGCCGTGCCGGGTGCGGTAGTCGGCGAGCGTGACGATCTCGTGCCGGGGTTCGTGCTGACGTATGACGTTCGCGGCGGCCGGGTACTCGCCGCTCTTGTACTCGTAGAGGTAGTCCCCGATGTGCAGTACCGCGTCGAGTTCGGTGCGGGCCGCGAGATGGCGGTACGCCGAGAAGTAGCCCGCCTCCCAGTTGGCGCAGGACACCACGCCGAGGCGGACGCCGGCGGCGGAGGCGTCGTGCGCGGGGGTGGTGCGGGTGCGGCCCACGGGGGAGCGCACCGGCGATGCGTCCCCTACGGAGAAGCGGAAGTAATAGGCGGTCGCAGGGTTCAAGCCCCTTACGTCGGCTTTGACGGTGTGATCGGACGCCGCCCGCGCGGTGGTGCTGCCACGGCCGACGACCCGGGTGAAGCCCTCGTCCTCGGCGATCTCCCAACTCACCTCGGTGTCGGGGCCCTTGCCCGACCCGGGCACGGCGTCCGGCGTGGGTGTCACGCGGGTCCACAGCAGGACGCCGTCGGGCAGCGGGTCCCCCGAGGCGACGCCGTGGTGGAAGGCGGGCCCCTCGGTGGCGTGAGCGGGGGCGGCGGCGAGCGAGGTGCCGAGAGCGGCGGTCGCGGCCGCCGCCTTGACGACGGTACGGCGGCTCGGGGCGTGGGGGACGAGCGGCTGATGATCTTGATTTCGACTGGTCACGGGCGATCACCCTACTGATCGGTAAAAGCGAAGAACGGACGAACTCCGTGAGTTCGCCCGCTCTTTCGCCACTCGCCTCGTCGGTCCGCGGTGTTATGTCAGCCCTTGAGTGCCTTGTCGATCGCGGTCTTGTAGTCCTCGACCGTGCTGGGCGCGTTCTTCGAGCCCGGAGCGGTCAGCTGCTTGCCGTCCATGACGAAGGAGGGCGTGCCCTCGACGCCGTCCTTGTTGTCGTCGAACTTCTTCGACATCTCCAGGGCCCACCGGTCGTAGGTCCCCGCCTTGACGGCCTTCTTGAAGGCCGCGCTCTTCTTGAGCGCGGGCACCTCGTCGGCGACCTTCAGGAGGTACGAGTCGTTCTTGAACTTGTCGTCCTGCTCCGCGGGGTGGTTCTTCGCCGAGAAGAGCGCCTTCTTGTACGCGAGGAACGCGTCGTCGCTGACGTCCAGCGCCGCTCCCATCGCGCTGAGCGCGTTCCTGGAGCCTTCGCCCGGGATGTTCCGGTCGAGGAAGGTGGCGCCGATGAACTGGACCTTGTACTTGCCGTCCTTCAGGTCCTTCTCGACGGTCGGGCCGACGGTCTGCTCGAAGCTCGCGCAGATCGGGCAGCGCGGGTCCTCGTAGACCTTGAGGGTCTTCTTCGCGGAGTCCTTGCCGAGGACGACCGTCGTGCCGTTGGCGCCCGAGGTGTTCGCGGGCTTGACGAGCTTGTCGTCCTTGGCGGCGTCCCAGTAGTCGGGCTTGTTGGACTGCATCACGGCGTAGCCGACGCCGCCGGCGATCGCGAGGACGCCGACGATCGAGATGCCGACGATCACCGCGCGCTTGCGCTTCTCGCGCTTGCGCTCGGCCTCCTGCTGGGCGCGGATCCGCTCGCGGGCGGCGGACTTGGCGGCCTGGCTGTTGCGCTGGCTCATGATCTTTTTTCTCCGTGTGGGTGACTGCGTGGGGGCTTCGTGCTCAGGCGGGGACGGCCGAGCACGGCGGTCCACGCCGCCCCACGAAGTGCACGAGCAGCCGCGTGCGCGCGACCCGCTCCCGGCGCTCGGGACGCGGCGGGCGCCGTACGGGCGTACGCCAGGTGGTCACCGAGGCGACCGCGATCAGCAGCGGACGGAACGTGGCCGCGGTGACCGCGCGCAGCAGCTGGGCCAGTGCCCGCTCGCCGCGCCGCAGCCACGCCGCCGCGAGGAGGCCCACGCCGACGTGCGCGCCGAGCAGCAGCCAGGCGGCGCCCGGGTCGGCGTCCGCGAGCAGCGCCGCGGCGCCACCGTGGCCCTCGGCGGTCATCCGGGCCAGCGGGGTCCCGACGGGCGTCCCGCCGCACAGCACGTCGAAGCCGACGGAGCGCAGCGGGCCCGCCACCGGGCCGCCCGCCTCGCCGTAACAGACGTGCTGCCCGGCGGTGAACACCGTGTCGGCGGCCAGCTCCAGCGGGATCAGCAGGGCGGCGATCCGTCCGTAGCCGCGCTCGCGCCCCGCCAGCGCGTACGCGATGACGAAGACGGCGGCGGCGATCGCCGCGACGGTGGTCAGCGGCAGGGGGACCCGGGAGAGCAGCACGTGCGACGCGGCGGAGAGCGTCACGACGAGCGCCGTGAAGAGCGCCGCGCGCACGGCTCTGAGCTGGGTCCCGGATATGTCCATCGCGGAGGAGTGTGCCATGTGTTCCTGTAGGCGGTCCCTAAAGGGTCCCTAAGAGTTCCGCAAGAGTTCCGCGTGGAACTCATGGGGGCTCATATCGGGCGGCGGACGCTCACAGACCCGGAATCCGGCCGTTACGGAAGAGGTCGACGAAGATCTGGTGGTCGCCGCGCGCGCGTGCCCCGTAGGTGTGCGCGAACTCCACGAGCAGGTCCCCGAAGCCGGCCTCGTCGGCCGCGATCGCGGCGTCGATGGCGCGCTCCGTGGAGAACGGCACCAGGTCCGAGTGCCCGCTCTCGTCGTCCGCCGCGGCGTGCATCGTGGCGGTGGCACGGCCGAGGTCCGCGACGACCGAGGAGATCTCCTCCAGGTCGTCGATGTCCGACCAGTCCAGGTCCACCGCGTACGGCGACACCTCGGCGACCAGCTGCCCCGCGCCGCCCAGCTCCGTCCAGCCCAGCCACGGGTCGGCGTGCGCCTGGAGCGCGCGTTGCGAGATGACCGTGCGGTGCCCCTCGTGCTGGAAGTAGCCCCGCACCGCCGGGTCCGTGAGGTGACGCGAGACCGCCGGGGTCTGCGCCTGCTTGAGGTAGATCACGACGTCGTTCTCCAACGCGTCGCTGTTGCCCTCCAGGAGGATGTTGTACGAGGGCAGGCCCGCGGAGCCGATGCCGATGCCGCGCCGGCCCACGACGTCCTTCACGCGGTAGGAGTCGGGGCGGGTGAGGGAGGACTCCGGCAGCGTCTCCAGATAGCCGTCGAAGGCCGCGAGGACCTTGTAGCGCGTGGCGGCGTCGAGCTCGATGGAGCCGCCGCCCGGCGCGAAGCGGCGCTCGAAGTCGCGGATCTCGGTCATCGAGTCGAGCAGCCCGAAGCGGGTCAGGGAGCGCGCGTCGCGCAGCGCGTCCAGGAGGGGGCCCTGGGCGGTGTCCAGCGTGAAGGGCGGCACCTCGTCGCTCTTGGCGCCCGTCGCCAGGTCGTGGATCCGCTCGCGGTACGCCGCGGCGTAGATCCGCACCAGGTCGGAGATCTGCCCGTCGCTGAGCGCCTTGGAGTAGCCGATGAGGGCCACGGAGGCGGCGAAGCGCTTCAGGTCCCAGGTGAAGGGGCCGACGTACGCCTCGTCGAAGTCGTTGACGTTGAAGATCAGGCGGCCCTGGGCGTCCATGTACGTGCCGAAGTTCTCGGCGTGCAGGTCGCCGTGGATCCACACCCGGCCCGTGCGGTCGTCCAGGTACGGCCCGCCGTGCTGCTCGCGCTCCAGGTCGGCGTAGAACAGACAGGCCGTGCCGCGGTAGAACGCGAAGGCGGAGGAGGCCATCTTCCGGAACTTCACCCGGAACGCGGCGGGGTCCGCGGCAAGCAGCTCGCCGAACGCGGTGCCGAAGACGGCGAGGATCTGCTCGCCGCGCTCATCGGCCGTGGGCTGCGGGACCGACATCGCTGGGTGCCTCCTGGTACGGGGTCGTACGTGACAGTGGTGGTGATGTGGGGCCGGAGATTCCGCCCGTATGGGACAGGCGCTCCGTCCCTTCCAACGCACGACCGTACTCCCGAGTGCCCGCCCGCTGTCAGTGGCCCGGATTAGACTTCGTCGCTGTCCCCCCGGACTGCCCGCCACCTGTCTTCCACCCGTCGCCCGACCACCACCCCTGACCGAGGCGCTTCGCGCCGCAGCACTCATCCGGAGGCCTCCCGCCGTGACCAAGCCGCCCTTCACGCACCTGCACGTCCACACGCAGTACTCGCTTCTGGACGGTGCCGCGCGGCTCAAGGACATGTTCAACGCGTGCAATGAGATGGGCATGACGCATATCGCGATGTCCGATCACGGGAACCTGCACGGCGCGTACGACTTCTTCCATTCGGCGCAGAAGGCGGGCGTGACGCCGATCATCGGGATCGAGGCGTATGTGGCGCCGGAGTCGCGCAGGAACAAGCGGAAGATCCAGTGGGGCCAGCCGCATCAGAAGCGTGATGACGTGTCGGGTTCGGGTGGTTATACCCACAAGACGATCTGGGCGGCGAACAGCACGGGGCTGCACAATCTGTTCCGGCTCTCCTCGGACGCGTATGCGGAGGGCTGGCTGCAGAAGTGGCCGCGTATGGACAAGGAGACGATCTCGCAGTGGTCGGAGGGGCTGATCGCCTCCACCGGCTGTCCCTCGGGTGAGCTGCAGACCAGGCTTCGGCTCGGGCAGTTCGACGAGGCGGTGAAGGCGGCAGCCGAGTACCAGGACATCTTCGGCAAGGACCGGTATTTCCTGGAGCTGATGGATCACGGCATCGACATCGAGCGCCGGGTCCGTGAGGATCTGCTGCGGGTCGGCAAGAAGCTGGGTATTCCGCCGCTGGTGACGAATGACTCGCATTACACGTACGCGCATGAGTCGACCGCCCATGACGCGCTGCTGTGCATCCAGACCGGCAAGAACCTCTCGGACCCGGACCGCTTCCGCTTCGACGGGACGGGCTATTACCTGAAGTCGACCGATGAGATGTACGCGATCGACTCCTCGGACGCGTGGCAGGAGGGCTGCCGCAACACGCTGCTCGTCGCGGAGCAGATCGACACCACGGGGATGTTCGAGAAGCGCGACCTGATGCCGAAGTTCGACATCCCGGAGGGCTTCACCGAGGTCACCTGGTTCCAGGAGGAGGTCCGTCGCGGCATGGAGCGCCGCTACCCGGCCGGCGTCCCCGAGGACCGCCAGAAGCAGGCCGAGTACGAGATGGACATCATCATCCAGATGGGGTTCCCCGGGTACTTCCTGGTCGTCGCGGACTTCATCATGTGGGCCAAGAACAACGGCATCGCGGTCGGCCCCGGCCGAGGCTCCGCGGCCGGTTCGATCGTGGCGTACGCCATGGGCATCACCGACCTCGACCCGATCACGCACGGACTGATCTTCGAGCGGTTCCTCAACCCCGAGCGCGTCTCCATGCCCGACGTCGACATCGACTTCGACGAGCGCAGGCGCGTGGAGGTCATCCGGTATGTGACGGAGAAGTACGGCGCCGACAAGGTCGCCATGATCGGGACGTACGGAAAGATCAAGGCGAAGAACGCCATCAAGGACTCCGCGCGCGTGCTCGGATATCCGTACGCGATGGGCGACCGCCTCACCAAGGCGATGCCCGCCGACGTCCTCGGCAAGGGCATCGACCTCTCCGGCATCACCGACCCCAAGCATCCGCGCTACAGCGAGGCGGGCGAGATCCGGGGGATGTACGAGAACGAGCCGGACGTGAAGAAGGTCATCGACACCGCCAAGGGTGTGGAGGGCCTGGTCCGGCAGATGGGTGTGCACGCGGCCGGCGTGATCATGTCCAGCGAGCCGATCGTCGACCACGCGCCGCTCTGGACGCGGCACACGGACGGCGTGACGATCACGCAGTGGGACTACCCCCAGTGCGAGTCGCTCGGCCTGCTCAAGATGGACTTCCTGGGCCTGCGCAACCTGACCATCATGGACGACGCCGTCAAGATGGTGAAGGCCAACAAGGGCATCGACCTGGAGATGCTCTCGCTCCCGCTGGACGACCCGAAGACCTTCGAACTGCTCTGCCGCGGTGAGACGCTCGGCGTCTTCCAGTTCGACGGCGGCCCGATGCGCTCGCTGCTTCGCCAGATGCAGCCCGACAACTTCGAGGACATCTCCGCCGTCTCGGCCCTCTACCGGCCGGGCCCGATGGGCATGAACTCGCACACGAACTACGCCGAGCGCAAGAACGGCCGCCAGGAGATCACGCCGATCCACCCGGAGCTCGAAGAGCCCCTGAAGGAGACGCTGGGTCTCACCTACGGCCTGATCGTGTACCAGGAGCAGGTGCAGAAGGCCGCGCAGATCGTCGCGGGCTACAGCCTGGGCGAAGCCGACATCCTGCGCCGCGTGATGGGCAAGAAGAAGCCCGAGGAGCTGGAGAAGAACTTCGTCCTCTTCCAGGCGGGCGCCCGGAAGAACGGCTACTCCGACGCGGCGATCCAGGCCCTGTGGGACGTCCTGGTCCCCTTCGCCGGGTACGCGTTCAACAAGGCGCACTCCTCCGCGTACGGCCTGGTCACCTACTGGACCGCCTACCTGAAGGCGAACTACCCGGCCGAGTACATGGCCGCGCTGCTCACCTCGGTGAAGGACGACAAGGACAAGTCGGCCGTCTACCTCAACGAGTGCCGGCGCATGGGCATCAAGGTGCTCCCGCCGAACGTGAACGAGTCCGTGCACAACTTCGCCGCCCAGGGCGACGACGTGATCCTCTTCGGCCTGGAGGCCGTCCGCAACGTCGGCACGAACGTGGTGGAGTCGATCATCAGGTCGCGGAAGGCGAAGGGGAAGTTCACCTCCTTCCCCGACTACCTCGACAAGGTCGAGGCGACCGCCTGCAACAAGCGCACCACCGAATCGCTCATCAAGGCGGGCGCCTTCGACACGATGGGCCACACCCGCAAGGGACTGACCGCGCAGTACGAGCCGATGATCGACAACGTCGTCGCGGTCAAGCGGAAGGAAGCCGAGGGCCAGTTCGACCTCTTCGGCGGGATGGGCGACGAGAGCGGTGGCGACGAGCCGGGCTTCGGGCTCGACGTGGAGTTCTCCGAGGACGAGTGGGAGAAGACCTATCTGCTCGCCCAGGAGCGGGAGATGCTCGGTCTGTACGTCTCCGACCACCCGCTCTTCGGCCTGGAGCACGTGCTCTCGGACAAGGCGGACGCGGGCATCGGGCAGCTCACCGGCGGTGACTTCTCCGACGGCTCGGTCGTCACCATCGGCGGCATCATCTCGGGCCTCCAGCGCAAGATGACCAAGCAGGGCAACGCCTGGGCCATCGCCACCGTCGAGGACCTCGCCGGTTCCATCGAGTGCATGTTCTTCCCCGCGACGTACCAACTGGTGTCGACCCAACTCGTCGAGGACGCGGTGGTCTTCGTCAAGGGACGGCTCGACAAGCGCGAGGACGTGCCGCGGCTCGTCGCCATGGAGCTCCAGGTCCCCGACCTGTCGAACGCGGGCACCAACGCGCCCGTGGTGATCACGATCCCGACCGTCAAGGTGAGCCCGCCGATGGTCACCCGCCTCGGCGAGGTCCTCAGCCACCACCGGGGCAACAGCGAGGTGCGGATCAAGCTCCAGGGGGCGCAGAAGACCACGGTGCTGCGGCTCGACCGGCACCGCGTGAAGCCGGACCCGGCGCTCTTCGGTGATCTGAAGGTGCTGCTCGGCCCGTCCTGCCTGGCGGGCTGAACCAAGGAAGGCATGGAGCTGAAGTAAGCAAGGCACAGAGGGGCGCACCCGATTCGGGTGCGCCCCTCATATGTGCCTCAATGTGCGTCAGTTGTGACCGAAGCGACGCTGCTGCTTACGGGCAACATCGGCGGGGCTGCCCTGAGCGTGCGACTCCATCGGCGACTGGGCCTCGGTGGCGGCCTGCTTGGCCTGCTCCGATGCCCGTTCGGCCGCCGAGGCGCGGTTCTCCTGGCTGCCCTGCCTGCGATTCTTGTTCTTGGCCATGGTGATCTTCCTCCTGAGGGGGATCTGGGGGCCATGACGCGACCAGATTCACATAAGCCGACAAAGAGCGCATTTCGGGCAATTACCGTGCGTGATAGGACCTGTACGCGAGTGATGCGCCGATGCGCCACGCCGAAGATCGAGTTCCGGCCGTTAACCTCCGCCAGGTCGGGCAGACTCGAAGCAAACCCGACGCGGCCCCGCACCCGCACCCCTGATTCGTATCCGTCACAGGGTGTGTTCGCGGGCCTTCGAGGGAACGTCCAGGAACCTCCGGGCACTTTTCAGGAACGTCCGCCGAAGGCCGGAGAACCTCCAGGGAAAGAGGGTGGATCGCGTGGACCGCTGCATCGTCCTGGTAGATGCCGGGTATCTGCTGGGTGCCGCCGCGAGTCTCCTCGCGGGCGAACCGTCCAGATCCCGGATCACCGTCGATCACACCGCCCTGATCCAGGGCCTGCGCGAGCGCGCGGAATCCGACACCGAGCGGCCCCTGCTGCGCATCTACTGGTTCGACGGGGCCCCCGACCGCGTACCGCAGCCCGAGCACCGGCGGCTGCGCGTCATGCCGCGCGTCACGGTCCGCCTCGGCGCCCTGACCCGCAGCGACGGGCGGTGGGCGCAGAAGGGCGTGGACGCCGCGATGCACGCCGAGCTGACCGAGCTGGCCCGCAACCGCGCCTGCTCCGACATCGTGCTCGTCACCGGCGACGGGGATCTGCTGCCCGGAATGATGGCCGCCAAGGAACACGGCGTCGCCGTCCACCTCTGGGCCGTGCAGGCCGCCGACGGCGATTACAACCAGTCGGAGGACCTCGTCGCCGAGGCCGACGAGCGGCGCGTGCTCGACCGGGCGTGGATCACCAAGGCCGTACGCCCCAAGGAACTCACCGGCATCTGCGCGCCGCCGCCCGTGCCGCGCCCAGAGATCGCCGCGATCCTCTCCGCGCCGCTCCCGGAGTCCGCGCTCGCCGCCGCCGCCCAGCGCGCCGAGGAGGAGGCCGCCCCCGCCCGGCACGCCGACGCCACGACCAACGGCCGCGAGGCCGGCGAGCACCGCGGCGCCGCGAACAAGGGCGTGCCGACCCCCAAGGACCTCGCCGCGCTGCGCGGCCCCGGCACCCAGACCACCCATCACCCCACGAACGCGACGCTGCGCTGGTCCTCCGACAAGGGCTGGGTCGAACGGCCCGGCGGCGCGCCCGAGAGCCCCGAGGCCGCCGCCCTGCCCACCCTCGCCCAGCTGACGACGGCCGAGCAGCGCTGGGCGGACCGGGAGGAGGACATCACCACCGTCGGCGGTGACCCTTTTGAGGTCGGGCAGGTGTTCGCCCGGCGCTGGATGGCGCGCCTTCCCGAGCAGCACAACCTGCAGAAGCTGTCGACGATGTACCCCCGCATCCCGCACCGCATCGACGGCGAGCTGCTGCGCTACGCGGCACGCTTCGGTCTGCTCGCCCACAAGGACGACCAGATCGACGAGCACGACCGGTACGCGATCCGGGCCGGCTTCTGGCGGGAGGTCGACGTGCGGACGGCCGCCGAGCACGTGCCCGCGGGAGACCGGGCAGGTGACTGATACGGGGCGTACGGGGCGCCCCGGGCGTCGTCCGCGCCCGTGGACCCCGTAGGCTCGTCCTTCGTGAGTACGCGCCCGGCACCGGCAGTCCGACAGGGACTCCGTCAGGAACACGGCAGCGACGCCGTCTGCGCGGTGCGCGACCTGGTCAAGACCTACCCCGCGGCCCGCGGCAGACGCGGCAGGCCCGCGACGCCCGAGATCCGCGCCACCGACGGCATCTGCCTGACGGTCCGGCGCGGGGAGATCTTCGGGCTGCTCGGCCCCAACGGCGCCGGCAAATCCACCCTCGTACGCCAGCTGACCGGGCTGATGCGGCCCGACAGCGGCGGCGTCGACATCCTCGGGCACGACATCGTGCGCCACCCCGAGCGGGCCGCGCGGATTCTCGCCTACCTCGGGCAGGAGTCCACCGCGCTCGACGAGCTGACCGTGTCGCTCGCCGTCGAGACGACCGGACGGCTGCGCGGGCTCGACCTGCGCCGGGCGCGAGGGGAGCGGGACGCGGTCCTTGAGGAACTGGGACTTACGGCGCTGGCCTCGCGGCCGCTGAAGAAGCTCTCCGGGGGGCAGCGCAGGCTCGCCTGCTTCGCCACCGCGCTGGTGGGGGAGCGGCCGCTGCTCGTCCTGGACGAACCCACCACCGGGATGGACCCCGTCGCGCGGCGTGCCGTGTGGGCGGCGATCGACTGGCGCCGGGCCGAGCGCGGGACGACCGTGCTGCTCGTCACGCACAACGTCATCGAGGCGGAGACCGTGCTCGACCGGGTCGCCGTGCTCGACCAGGGGCGGGTCATCGCCTGTGACAGTCCGGCCGGGCTCAAGGAGCAGGTGGCGGACGAGGTGCGGGTGGAGCTGGTGTGGCGGGAACGGGCGCCGCTCGGCGTCCCTGAAGTGGCCGCGCTCCGCTCCCTTGCCGTCGAGTCGGGGCGGCGGTGGTCTCTGCGGCTCGCGCCCGATGAGGCGCGTGCGGCCGTCGCGGCGGTTACTGGCGGGGCCGCCTTTGCCGCGCTGGACGACTTCACGCTGGCCACGCCCAGTCTGGAGGACGTTTATCTCGCGTTGGGCGGGAGTGGGCGGGGGCTGGTGAAGGCGTGACTCTTGCTGAGGGCTTGTGGTGGGGGCCCTGCGCCGCCGCTTCGCGGCGGATGTCTCCCACTCACCCACCCGTTTGCCCCGCATCGAGCCATGGACGTAGGAACGACGTAGGAACAGTGACAGAGGGGTTCGTCGGTGAGTGCCGTTCCGCTTGAAGCCGTGGTGCGGGTCGAAGACCGGGACGAGCCGGTCCTCAGTGGGCCCGCGCCGCTCGGTGCGCGTGCCCGGCTGTTTCCCGCGCTCGCGGCCGTATACCGCGCCCAGCTCTCCCGCGCGCGGGTCGCCCGGATACCGCTGCTCTTCGTGGCGACCTTCCAGTCCGTCGGGATCATGATCCTGATGCGTGGTGTCGTCGACGGGGGCGGGGAGGCGCGGGCGGTCGTCGCCGGGTCGTCCGTGCTCGTTGTCGCGTTCGTCGCGCTCAATCTGCTCGCGCAGTACTTCGGGCAGCTCCGCGCCGACGGCGGCCTCGACCACTACGCCACGCTGCCCGTGCCGCCCGCCGCCGTGGTGCTGGGCGCCGCCGCCGCGTACGCCTCCTTCACGGTGCCCGGCACCGTCGTGACGGCGATCGTCGGATGCGGGCTCTTCGGGCTTCCGCTCACCCACCTGTGGGTGCTCCTCGCGGTGATCCCGCTGGCCGGCGCCGCCCTCGCGGGGCTCGGTGCCGCGCTCGGGCTGCTCGCGCCGCGGCCCGAACTGGCCACGCTGCTCGGCCAGATGGGCATGTCGGCGGCGCTGTTGCTCGGCGTGCTCCCGGCCGACCGTATGCCGCCCCTGTTGCAGTACGCGCGTGACCTGCTGCCGTCCACGTACGGAGTGGAGGCGTTCGCGCATACGTTCGGGCCGGACCCCGACTGGGCCGTCGTCGCCCTCGACCTCGCGGTCTGCGCGGGGGTCGGCGTCGCCTCGCTCACCGTCGCCACCTGGGCGTACCGCCGCGCGGCCGTCCGGTGACGCGCCGCACAGGCGGTACTGGCACGATGTGTGGGTGACCGCACCGCTGACACCCTCCCAACCGCCGCACGACCGATCCTCGAACGACCCCTGGCAGGTACCCGCGCAGCCGTCCGGAGCGATGCCTCCGCACGGCCACGAGGAGGACGGGCCCGGCATGAAGAAGGAACTGCTGCAGGCCGCAGCGATCATGGTCGTGGTGGCTCTCAGCGGCTTGGTGCTCGGTGCGCTGTGGATCTGGCTGGCGCCGCGCATCCCGCTCATCTCGGACGGCGAGGCGGTGTACCTCAAGGACACCGAGGGCGAACAGGCGATCGGTGTCGACGGAACGTTCACTCTGCTCGCGCTCGGCTTCGGCGCCGTCAGCGGCGTGGTCGCCTTCCTGGTGCGCAGGAGCGGCGGCATCGCGCTGGTCGCCGGGCTCGCGCTCGGCAGCCTGCTGGGCGCCCTGCTGGCCTGGAAGGCGGGGGGCATGCTCGGCCCCGACACGGACGTCGTCGCGCACGCCAAGGCCGTCGGCAAGGGCGTGGTCTTCAACGCACCGCTGGAACTCAAGGCCAAGGGCACACTCCTCGCCTGGCCGGTGGCCGCGCTGGCCGTGCACCTCGGCCTCACCGCGCTGTTCGGTCCGCGCGACCCCGAGCCGTACCCGATGGCCTACGGCGAGCCCTACGGGGGGCCGCACGGGGAGCCCCGCGACGTTTAGGCGGGGCGCTTTCCGTGGTTGGCCTTGCGCTTCTTCGCCCGCCACTTCCGCATGCGCGTCTTCTTCGACATGCCTTGGGTTATTAGTGCCGCCCCGCGCAGGTGTCGAGGGCACTTTCACGTCGTACGAGAACGAGAACGAGAACGAGGGCGAGGGCGCGGAGCACGGTCACGTCCTGGCGATCGGCGCCAGCACCGCCCCCGTCAGCTCCGCCAAGTCGCCCGGCGCCAGCTCCACCTCCAGGCCCCGGCGGCCCGCCGAGACACAGATCGTGGCGTACGCCGACGCCGAGTCGTCCAGGACCGTACGCAGCTTCTTGCGCTGGCCGAGCGGGGAGATGCCGCCCCGCACATAGCCCGTGGTGCGCTCGGCGGCCGCCGGGTCGGCCATCGCGGCGCGCTTTCCTGAGACGGCGGCGGCCAGCGCCTTCAGGTCCAGGGAGCCCGCGACCGGCACGACGGCGACGGTCAGCTCGCCGTCGACCTCGGCGACCAGCGTCTTGAAGACCCGGCCGGGGGAGACGCCCATGGCCTGCGCGGCCTCCTCGCCGTACGAGGGATGGGCGGGGTCGTGCTCGTAGGCGTGGACCGTGAAGGCGGCGCCCGCCGCGGTGAGCGCCACCGTCGCCGGGGTCCCGGCCGCCTGCTGCTTCCTCTGCTTCTTCGCCAAGGTGCTCGCCTTACGTGCTCGGGGCGTATGTGCTCAGGGCATACGTGCTCAGGGCCATACGTCAGTTGAGGCTGGTCGTCCCGCGCGTCAGGTCCGTCGCGGGCAGCGACGGCAGATTACGGATGATCGCGGTCTCGGCGCGCAGCAATTTCAGCTCGTCCCGCAGCCGCGACGCGGTGTCCGGCGCCTCCAGGAGCCGCTGCTTCGTCGGGGTGTCCAGGACGGCCGCCGCGGCGACCAGGTACGACACCACGGACGGCTCGTCCGGCAGCTCCGCCCCCGTCGCCAGTGAGCGCTCCCGCGCCCCGGCCAGCCGCTTCTGGTAGGCGCGGAAGGCGCGCAGGACACCTTCGGCGAGCGCGCCCGCGCCCTCGCCCGGCTCCTCCGGCACCTCATCGACCTCCGCGGTGAGGAAGGCGCCCGAGGCGTCGACGGAGCGGATCCGCACCCGAGCCGTGCCGGTGGCGAGGACCTCGAAGCCGCCGTCGGCGCGCTCCCTGATCGTCGCCGCGTCCGCCACGCAGCCCATGGCGTGGAAGGCCTTCAGCGGGTCGTCGCCGAAGCCCGCGGCGGGGCCCTGCTCGGGCGGCGCCGTCGGGTCGGGGAGGCCGGGCGCGCTCGGCGCCACCTCGGAGCCGTCGCGGATGGCGACGACGGCGAACTGGCGCTGCTCCTCCTCGGGGGTCTTGAGCAGTTCGCGCATCATGGCGCGATATCGCTCCTCGAAGACGTTCAGCGGCAGGACGAGGCCGGGGAACAGCACCGAGTTGAGCGGAAAGAGCGGAAGCCGGATGGTCACGACCGGCAAGCCTAATGCTCGTCGGAGCGCACGCGTCCGCGCGGCGGCCGCAGCGGGGTCATCGACGCCACTTCGATGCGTATGCCGTCACGCAGTTCCAGGAACTGGCCCAGTGGATCGTCGGCCATCCGGTCCCAGGGGAAGGACGTCGCGTACGGGCCGATGAGGCGCAGCTGTTCGAGGGCGTCGTCCCAGCGTTCCAGGCGGACCAGGACGTACGTGAGGAGGTTGCGGACCTCGGCGGGCCACGGGTCGCAGGGCCCGTACTCCCGGGAGAGGCCGATCGCGAGGTCGGCCGCCGCGTCCAGACGCTCGCGCGGCACACTCCCCGACGGACTGGTGAGGCAGGCGAACGCGGCCCGCGCGGGAAGCACCTGTATCAGCGAGCCGGGCAGCGCGTCCGAGGCGGCGCGCTCGGCGAAGTCGAAGCACTCGCGGTGCGAGCCGTACCAGGCGGCCGACAGGTACTGGAGGGCGGAGGCGTGGCAGCCGTAGTGGTACGAGGAGCGGCGCACCGCCTCTTCCCACAGCTGTTCGAAGACGGTGTGCGAAGCGTGGGTGCCGCGGGCGTGGTCCAGGGCGATCCGCCAGGGCACCGGGTCGCGCGGGTCGGCCTCGGCGGCGGCGGTGAGCAGCGGGCTCATCTCGCGCAGCAGCTCGGCGCGGGCCGGTGACTCCCAGCCGCGGACGACCGCCAGCTCGGCCTTGACGAGCAGGGCGTCCGGGTCGTGCGGTGACGCGCCGAGCCAGTCGTCGAACCACTCGGGGCGGGAGCGGGCGAAGGCGGCGAGCCGGGTGGTGTAGCGGTCGCGGTTCTCCCACTCGGCGGCCTCGCGGGTGGTGGCGAGCAGCTTGGCCGCCGGGCCGTGGTCGCCGCGCCCGGCGGCGACGAGCGCGGGGGCGAGCCGCTCGTCGGGCACGTCGAGGAGTACCTCGTCGTCCGGCGGCAGCCCGGCGGCGAGCCGGGGGGTGTGCCGGACCATGCGGGCGGTACGGATGAAGGCACGCAGCACCGTGCCCTCCTTTGGGCCTCAACCGGCGTCGCGCTCGCGCGGGTGCCGGTCACCGTCGTGGTTGCTCAATTGTTGGTCGCGCAGGGAGGACGGTCAAAGGGGGGCGAAGGTTGCCCGTGGCCGGATAACGGTTCGGCCGCGGGCCCCGCCCGGAACGCGGCGGACGTCAGTTGCGCCGCAGCAGCCGCGTCGCGCCCGCCGCCACCGTCGTCGCCAGGACCCAGCCGAGCAGGATCAGCGCGGTCGAGAACCACTGCCAGCCGCCGCCCAGCTGCCAGTAGCTGTCCTGGCCGAGGTTGATCACGGGCAGCAGCAGGTCGAGGGAGAAGAGCGCCGGGTTCCAGTTGGGGTGCTCGCCCGGTTTGATCGCCGGGTGTTCCGCGTGCGAGAACGCCACCGCGCTGATCGCCCACAGCACCGCCATCCAGACCGCCGCGCGGCCCGGCCGGTAGCCGTACGCGACCGTCCAGTCCTGCGCGTACCCCCACAGCTTCGCCGCCAGCGGCAGCGTCTCGCGGCGTCTGCGCTGCTTGGCGAGGAGTACCTCCCGGGCGTCGGCGTCCTCGCCGCCCTCACGGAGCACGGCGGCCAGCTTCTCGTACGGCTCGGGGTTGTACTCGGCGGTCGCCGCCGCCACCCAGCTCAGCCGCCGGGAGAGCGGGAAACTGCCTTGCGGGACGAGGTTCTCGTAGCTGAAACCGCCCATCTGGAGGCTGCCGGGGCCGGGCCAGCTGGCCGCCCTGTCGATCAGGTTGACGACCTTGGCGCCGGACAGGACGACCTTGCCGAGCCGCGGCGCCTCGCCGAGGAAGCGCAGCTCGGGCGTCTGGACGCGGCGCAGCGAGATCTCCTGGTCGTGTCGGAGCGTGAAGCGGGCCTGCGCGAAGTCGATGGCGTCACCGAAGCGGCCGTCGTCGAGACGGATGCCGCCCTCGCACTCGAAGCGCTGCACACGGGTGCCGCGCGCCGGCGTCGTGCCGCTGGTCTGCGGCGGATTGCCGACGGCGGCCGGGGTCAGATACAGCGTGCGCTCGACGGTGAGCTGCGGGGCGTTGAGCGCGTACCGCCCGTACTGGTTGATCAGCCTGCTGCCGCGCAGGCTCAGCGAGACGCCGACCTTCGCGCCGCGCAGGCTCAGCTCGCCGTGCGACTCCATCATCTCGGCCTGGAGGTCCTGCCCGACGGCGAGGCCGTCGCCGGTGATCGAGCGGCCGCGCCGGTCGCGGTAGACCACCGCCTGGTTCAGGAGCAGGTCGGTGCCGATCTGGGCGTCGGTGAGGCGGATGCCGTTGTGGACCCGGCAGCGCGGCAGGTGCAGATCGCCCTCCGTGTGCAGCCGGGCCGCTTCCAGGCGCGGGATCGAGCAGTCGACGAGCCGCAGCGTGGCGAAGCGGGACTCGGGCAGCAGGACTTCCTTCTCGAAGCGGCAGTGCTTCATCTCGGTGTACGGGACGACGGTCCCGCCCGCGAGATCGAGCACGTCGGTGATCTGTACGCCCGCCAGCTTCAGCGAGGAGACGCGGCCCGCCAGCGCGGGCGGCCCGTCGAGCAGCAGCCAGCACACGATGCGCCCCCGCACACTGCGCTCGGGACCCCAGGGATGCCCGCCGTGCGGATCGTCCGCCGCGGCGTCGCCCGACCTGAGGTCGTAGACGCTGCCGTTGCGGAAGGCCTGCCACATGCCGATCTCCGCGGCGGTCAGCCCGTCCGGCGGGTCACCGGCGGCGGAGTCGTCGACCACTGCTTCCGTCCTCCTCGTCGCGGTGTACTGATGCGTCGTACACCCGTTTCATGCCCGCTGTGTGACCGGCTGAACGCTAATGGTGAACGCGGTGTTCCGGGGTTCATATCAGCCAGTGATACGGCGACCGGCGCCGAAAGAAGGTCTGAGAGAATTGGCCATGTGATCTCTCGAATCGATCTGCGCGGCGACGCCCTCCCCGAGGGCCCCGCCCTGCGCGCTCTGCTGCCCCGTGCCGACTTCGACGTCGCTGCCGCCCTGGAGAAGGTGCGGCCGATCTGCGAGGACGTGCATCATCGCGGCGACGCGGCGCTGATCGAGTACGCGGAGAAATTCGACGGCGTACGCCTGGACCAGGTCCGGGTGCCCGCGGCGGCGCTGGCCGAGGCGCTGACCGGTCTCGACCCCGCCGTGCGCGAGGCCCTGGAGGAGTCGATCCGCCGGGCCCGTCTCGTCCACCGCGCGCAGCGCCGTACGACGCACACGACCCAGGTCGTGCCCGGCGGATCGGTGACCGAGAAGTGGGTGCCGGTCGACCGGGTCGGGCTGTACGCGCCCGGCGGCCGGTCCGTGTATCCGTCCTCCGTGATCATGAACGTCGTCCCGGCCCAGGAGGCCGGCGTGGAGTCGATCGCCCTCGCCTCCCCGGCGCAGGCCGAGTTCGGCGGTCTGCCGCACCCGACGATCCTCGCCGCGTGCGCCCTGCTCGGTATCGACGAGGTGTACGCGGCGGGCGGCGCCACCGCCGTCGCGATGTTCGCGTACGGCACCGAGTCCTGCCCGCCCGCCAACATGGTGACCGGCCCCGGCAACATCTGGGTCGCCGCCGCCAAGCGCTACTTCACCGGCAGGATCGGCATCGACGCCGAGGCAGGACCGACCGAGATCGCCGTCCTCGCCGACGACACCGCCGACCCGGCGCACGTCGCGTCCGACCTGATCAGCCAGGCCGAGCACGACCCGCTCGCGGCCGCCGTCCTCGTCACCGACTCCGCGGCGCTCGCGGACGCGGTCGCCAAGGAGCTGGAGCCGCAGGTCGCCGCGACCAAGCACGTCGAGGACCGGATCGTGCCCGCGCTCGAAGGCCGCCAGTCCGCGATCGTCCTGGTCGACGGCCTGGAGGAGGGGCTGCGGGTCGTCGACGCGTACGGCGCCGAGCACCTGGAGATCCAGACCGCCGACGCCGCCGCCCTCGCGGAGCGCGTCAGGAACGCGGGCGCGATCTTCGTCGGCCCCTGGGCGCCGGTCTCCCTCGGCGACTACTGCGCGGGCTCCAACCACGTCCTGCCGACCGGCGGCTGCGCCTGCCACTCCTCGGGCCTGTCCGTCCAGTCGTTCCTGCGCGGCATCCACATCGTCGACTACTCGCGCGAGGCGCTCGCCGACGTCGCCCACCACGTGGTGACGCTCGCCGAGGCGGAGGACCTGCCGGCGCACGGCGCGGCGATCAAGGCGAGGTTCGGATGGAAGGTACCGGAGAGCAAGTGACCGACATTGACGACCTTCCCGTCCGCGACGAGCTGCGCGGCAAGTCCCCCTACGGCGCCCCCCAGCTCGACGTACCCGTACGCCTGAACACCAACGAGAACCCCTACCCGCTCCCCGAGCCGCTCGTCGAGCGCATCGCCGAGCGGGTCCGCGAGGCCGCCCGCGACCTCAACCGCTACCCCGACCGGGACGCGGTCGAGCTGCGCACCGAACTGGCCCGCTACCTCACGCGCACCACCGGCCACGAGGTCACCCGCGCCAACGTCTGGGCGGCCAACGGTTCGAACGAGGTCATCCAGCAGCTCCTGCAGACCTTCGGCGGCCCCGGCAGGACGGCCATCGGCTTCGAGCCCTCGTACTCGATGCACGGTCTGATCGCGCGCGGCACGGGCACGGCCTGGATCTCGGGGCCGCGCCACGACGACTTCACGATCGACGTGGAGGCGGCGACGAAGGCCATCGCCGACAACCAGCCGGACGTCGTCTTCATCACGACACCCAACAACCCCACGGGCAACGCCGTCCCGGCCGAGACGGTCCTCGCGCTCCACGAAGCCGCGCAGGCCGCCAAGCCGTCGATGGTGGTCGTGGACGAGGCGTACGTCGAGTTCAGCCACGGCGACTCGCTGCTCCCGCTGATCGAGGGGCGGCCGAACCTCGTCATATCGCGGACCATGTCCAAGGCCTTCGGCGCGGCCGGTCTGCGCCTCGGCTATCTCGCCGCCCACCCGGCGGTCGTCGACGCCGTGCAGCTGGTGCGCCTGCCGTACCACCTGTCGGCCGTCACCCAGGCCACGGCGCTCGCCGCCCTGGAGCACACCGACACGCTCCTGAAGTACGTGGAGCAGCTCAAGGCCGAGCGCGACCGCCTCGTCACCGAGCTGCGCGCGATGGGCTACGAGGTGACGGACTCCGACGCGAACTTCGTGCAGTTCGGCAGGTTCCCGGACTCCCACCAGATGTGGCAGCGGATCCTCGACCGGGGCGTCCTGGTCCGGGACAACGGCGTACCGGGGTGGCTGCGGGTCTCCGCGGGAACCCCCGACGAAAACGACGCGTTCCTCGATGCGGTACGCGAACTCAAGAAGGAGCAGGGCGCATGAGCCGCGTAGGACGGGTCGAACGGACCACGAAGGAGACGTCGGTCGTCGTCGAGATCGATCTCGACGGCACCGGAAAGGTCGATGTGTCGACCGGGGTCGGCTTCTACGACCACATGCTCGACCAGCTCGGCCGCCACGGCATGTTCGACCTCACGGTCAAGACCGAGGGCGACCTGCACATCGACACGCACCACACCATCGAGGACACCGCGCTCGCGCTCGGCGCCGCCTTCAAGCAGGCCCTCGGCGACAAGGTCGGCATCTACCGCTTCGGCAACTGCACGGTCCCGCTCGACGAGTCGCTGGCCCAGGTGACCGTCGACCTGAGCGGCCGCCCGTACCTCGTGCACACCGAGCCCGAGAACATGGCGCCCATGATCGGCTCGTACGACACGACGATGACCCGGCACATCCTGGAGTCCTTCGTCGCGCAGGCGCAGATCGCCCTGCACGTCCACGTGCCGTACGGGCGCAACGCCCACCACATCGTGGAGTGCCAGTTCAAGGCCCTGGCCCGCGCGCTGCGCTACGCCTCGGAGCGCGACACGCGCGCGGCCGGAATCCTTCCCTCCACGAAGGGCGCGCTGTAACCCATGACGGGCCTCAACACCATCCTCATCGTCGTCGGTCTCTTCCTGATCGGCGGCATCATCTCCTTCGTCAAGCAGGGGATGCCCAAGAGCCTGATCACGCTGCTCTCCATCGGCGCGGTGATGTGTCTGGCGGCGGGCATCCTGCGGCTCGACTACTGGAACTGACGGGAGGCGTACGCGACATGAGCACTCCCCAGAAGAAGGCTCCCCAGAAGAAGGTCGTCGTCTTCGACTACGGCTTCGGCAACGTCCGCTCCGCCGAGCGCGCCCTCGCGCGCGCGGGAGCCGACGTCGAGATAACGCGCGACTACGACAAGGCCATGAACGCCGACGGCCTGCTCGTGCCCGGCGTCGGCGCCTTCGCCGCCTGCATGCGGGGCCTGAAGGAAGCGCGCGGCGACTGGATCGTCGGACGCCGCCTCGCCGGTGGCCGCCCGGTGATGGGCATCTGCGTGGGCATGCAGATCCTCTTCGCGCGCGGCATCGAGCACGGCGTCGAGACCGAGGGCCTGGACGAGTGGCCAGGCACGGTCGAGCCGCTGAAGGCCGAGATCGTCCCGCACATGGGCTGGAACACCGTCCAGGCCTCGGCGGGGTCCACGCTCTTCAAGGGCCTGGACGACGACGCCCGCTTCTACTTCGTGCACTCCTACGCCGTGCACCACTGGTCCCTCGAAGTCGCGAACCCGGCGATGCGCGCCCCGCACGTCACCTGGTCCACGCACGGCGAGCCCTTCGTCGCGGCCGTCGAGAACGGCGCCCTGAGCGCCACGCAGTTCCACCCCGAGAAGTCCGGCGACGCCGGCGCCCAGCTCCTCACCAACTGGATCGGAACCCTGTGAGCACCCTCGAACTCCTCCCCGCCGTCGACGTCCGCGACGGCCAGGCCGTACGCCTCGTCCACGGCGAGTCCGGCTCGGAGACCTCCTACGGCTCCCCGCTGGAGGCCGCCCTCGCCTGGCAGCGGTCGGGCGCCGAGTGGCTGCACCTGGTGGACCTGGACGCGGCGTTCGGCACCGGTGACAACCGCGAGCTGATCGCCCAGGTCGCGGGGGCCATGGACATCAAGGTCGAGCTGTCCGGCGGCATCCGCGACGACGCCACGCTGGCCGCCGCGCTCGCCACCGGCTGCACCCGCGTCAACCTCGGCACGGCCGCCCTGGAGACCCCCGAGTGGGTCGCCAAGGTCATCGCCGAGCACGGCGACAAGATCGCGGTCGGTCTCGACGTACGCGGCACGACGCTGCGCGGCCGCGGCTGGACCCGCGACGGCGGCGACCTCTACGAGACCCTGGAGCGCCTCGACTCCGAGGGCTGCGCGCGCTACGTGGTCACGGACATCGCCAAGGACGGCACACTCCAGGGCCCGAACCTGGAGCTGCTGCGCAACGTGTGCGCGGCGACGGACCGCCCGGTGGTCGCCTCCGGCGGGGTGAGCAGCCTCGACGACCTGCGCGCCATCGCCGAGCTCGTCCCGCTCGGCGTCGAGGGCGCCATCGTCGGCAAGGCGCTGTACGCGAAGGCGTTCACGCTGGAGGAAGCACTGGAGGCCGTGTCGCGATGAGTGGCGTACGACGAGTGCAGAGCGGCAGCCCGTGGGAGGAGGCCTTCGGCTTCGCCCGGGCCGTCGAGGCGGGCGACCGGGTCGTGGTCGGCGGCACCACGTCCTTCAAGGGCGACATCCTGTACGGCGAGGGCGACCCCTACGAGCAGACGCGGGTCGCCATGGCCAACGCGCTGGAGGCGATCGCCCAGTTCGGGCTCGGCCCCGAGTCCGTGATCGCCGTGCGCCTCCTCATCACCCACGCGCGGGACGTCGACGCGGTGGGACGTGCGCACAAGGAGGTCTTCGACGCCGTGCGCCCGGTGATGACCCTGGTGGTCGTCTCCGGCTTCGTCGACTCGCGCCTCCTCGTCGAAGTGGAGCTGGAAGCCTTCCGAGGAGCCCCCGCATGACCCTCTCCGTACGCGTGATCCCCTGCCTCGACGTGGACAACGGCCGCGTCGTCAAGGGCGTCAACTTCCAGAACCTGCGCGACGCGGGCGACCCCGTCGAGATGGCCAAGGTGTACGACGCCGAGGGCGCCGACGAGCTGACCTTCCTGGACATCACCGCGTCGTCCGGCAACCGCGAGACGACGTACGACGTGGTCCGCCGCACCGCCGAGCAGGTCTTCATCCCGCTCACGGTCGGCGGTGGTGTACGCGCCGCCGAGGACGTCGACAAGCTGCTGCGCGCGGGCGCGGACAAGGTCGGCGTGAACACGGCGGCGATCGCCCGCCCCGACCTGATCCGCGAGATCGCCGAGCGCTTCGGCCGCCAGGTCCTCGTCCTCTCGGTGGACGCGCGGCGCACGCCGTCCGGCTCCTTCGAGGTGACGACCCACGGCGGCCGCGAGTCCGCCGGGATCGACGCCGTCGAATGGGCGCACCAGGCCGCCGATCTTGGCGCGGGCGAGATCCTGCTCAACTCGATGGACGCCGACGGCACCAAGGACGGCTACGACATCGAGATGATCGCGGCCGTACGCAAGCACGTCACGGTCCCCGTCATCGCCTCCGGCGGCGCGGGCCGCCTGGCCCACTTCCCCCCGGCGATCGCGGCGGGCGCGGACGCGGTCCTCGCGGCGTCGGTCTTCCACTTCGGTGATCTGCGGATCGGCGAGGTGAAGGAGACGCTACGAGAGGCCGGGCACCCGGTGCGGTAGGTCGTCCTCTCTACAGCCCCAGCTGCTTCGTCTCGTGCAGGGCGGCGATCGCGGCCTTGTCCCCCTCCAGGGCCACGTCCGCGACGTCCTGCCTGCCGTAGGCGAACAGCAGCAGCTCGGGAGGCTCGCCCGTCGCCGTCACCACCGGGGTGCCCCGGTGCGCCACCGCCGTCTGGCCGTTCGGGCGGCGCAGGACCAGGCCCACCGGGGCCTTGCGGCCGACCAGGCGGGCCGTCCGTTCCAGGCGGGACCACAGGGCGTCGGAGAAGACCGGGTCTAGGTCGCGCGGGGTCCAGTCGGGCCGCGCGCGGCGCACGTCCTCGGTGTGGATGTAGAACTCGACGGCGTTCGACGCCTCGTCCACCTGCTTGAGGCTGAAGGGCGAGAAGCGCGGTGGCCCGGTCCTGATCAGCTGGATCAGCTCTTCGTACGGCTTCGCGGCGAACTCCGCCTGCACCCGCTCCAGGCGCCCCGCGAGCTGCTTGATCAGGATCCCGCCCGCGGCGTCCGCGCGGCGCTCGCGCACCACCACGTGGGCCGCGAGATCGCGGGTCCTCCAGCCCTCGCACAGGGTGGGGGCCTCGGGCCCCTCCGCCTCCAACAGGTCGGCGAGGAGAAGGCGTTCACGCTTGGCATGGGTCGACATGTGAGCAAGCCTACGACCACCCGCCCGGTCCGGACAGTGGACGCACGCCGGGCGGGCGGCCGGATCGCGGCACAATGGGCGCATGACCAGCGTGCCCCCGCCCAGCAGCGGCCTCGACCCGGAGATCGCCGCGCGCCTCAAGCGCAGCGCCGACGGCCTCCTCCCCGCCATCGCCCAGCAGTACGACACCGGTGAGGTGCTCATGCTCGGCTGGATGGACGACGAGGCGCTGCACCGCACCCTCACCACCGGGCGCTGCACCTACTGGTCCCGCAGCCGCCAGGAGTACTGGGTCAAGGGCGACACCTCCGGGCACTTCCAGTACGTCAAGGAAGTCGCCCTGGACTGCGACGCGGACACCGTCCTCGTCCAGGTCGACCAGGTCGGCGCCGCCTGCCACACGGGCACGCGCACCTGCTTCGACTCCGACGTGCTGCCGCTGTCCGGCGAACCGGCACCCGGTCAGTAGGGTCGCTGCCATGGACCTGGAGACCTTCCGCAAGCTCGCGGCCGACCGCCGAGTGATCCCCGTCAGCCGCAAGCTCCTCGCGGACGGCGACACCCCCGTCGGGCTGTACCGCAAGCTCGCCGCCGAACGCCCCGGCACCTTCCTCCTGGAGTCGGCGGAGAACGGCCGTACCTGGTCCCGCTACTCCTTCGTCGGCGTCCGCAGCGCCGCCACCCTCACCGTCCGTGACGGCGAGGCCCACTGGCTGGGCACCCCGCCCGTCGGCGTCCCCACCTCCGGCGACCCGCTCGCCGCGCTGCGCGCCACCGTCGACCTCCTGCACACCCCACGTGACCTGGCCGGCCAGCTGCCGCCCTTCACCGGCGGCATGGTCGGCTACCTCGGCTACGACATCGTGCGCCGCCTGGAGAAGATCGGCCCCGGCGAGCGGGACGACCTGAGACTCCCCGAGCTGACCATGCTGCTCACCAGCGACCTCGCCGTCCTGGACCACTGGGACGGCTCCGTCCTGCTGATCGCCAACGCGATCAACCACAACGACCTGGACACCGGCGTCGACGAGGCGTACGCCGACGCGACCGCCCGGCTCGACGCCATGGAGGCCGACCTCTCGCGCCCCGTCGCCCAGCCCCCGGCCGCCCTCCCGCCCTCCGAGCTGCCGGAGTACACCGCGCTGTGGGGCGGCGAGCAGTACCAGGACGCCGTCGAGGACATCAAGGAGCGCATCCGGGCCGGCGAGGCCTTCCAGGTCGTGCCCTCGCAGCGCTTCGAAACCCCGTGCGACGCAAGCGCGTTGGACGTGTACAGGGTGCTGCGGGCCACCAACCCGTCGCCGTACATGTACCTCCTGCGCCTCGACGGATTCGACGTCGTCGGCTCAAGCCCCGAAGCCCTCGTCAAGGTCGAGGACGGACGCGCCATGGTCCACCCCATCGCCGGCACCCGGCACCGCGGCGCCACCCCGCGGGAGGACCAGGCCCTCGCCGACGAACTCCTCGCCGACCCCAAGGAACGCGCCGAGCACCTGATGCTCGTCGACCTCGGCCGCAACGACCTCGGCCGGGTCTGCGAGCCCGGCTCCGTCGAGGTCGTCGACTTCATGTCCATCGAGAAGTACTCCCACGTCATGCACATCGTCTCGACCGTCACCGGACAGGTCGCCCAGGGCCGCACCGCCTTCGACGTGCTCACCGCCTGCTTCCCCGCAGGCACCCTCTCCGGCGCCCCCAAGCCCCGCGCGATGCAGATCATCGACGAACTGGAACCGTCCCGGCGCGGGCTGTACGGCGGCTGCGTCGGCTACCTCGACTTCGCGGGCGACTCCGACACCGCCATCGCCATCCGCACCGCCCTGCTCCGCGACGGCACGGCGTATGTGCAGGCGGGCGCCGGGGTCGTCGCCGACTCCGACCCCGTCGCCGAGGACACCGAGTGCCGCAACAAGGCCGCCGCCGTGCTCCGCGCCATCCACACGGCCAACCGCCTGCACGCCCCGGGAAGCCGTGAGGGATAGTGGAGAGGTGACTTCCGCTGTACCACCGCCCCGTACCGACGCCCAGCCCGAGACCCGGGAGCAGCGCGGCAGCAGGCGCAGCATCGCCGCCGCGCTGCTCCTCGGCGCCGTCGGCGCGGCCCTCGCCCTGCTCGCCTCCCGCCAGGCCTGGGCCCACGGGACCGCGTCGGTGGCCGGCGGCGACCTGCCCCTGACCGCCAAGGGCAGCGACGTCACGGGCGTGCCCGCGGCCCTCGCGATAGTGGGCCTCGCCGCCCTCGTCGCGGTCTTCGCGGTCCGCCGCACCGGACGCGCCCTGGTCTCCCTGCTGCTCGCGCTCAGCGGCGCCGGCACCGTGGCCGCGGCCCTGCTCGGCGCGGACGACAGCGCCGCGCTCGACGAGAAGGCCGCCACCGCGTCCGGCGACGCCGCCGCCACCATCGGCGACCTCAGCCACACCGGCTGGCCGTACGCCGCGGCCGCCGCGGGCGTCCTGCTCCTGCTCGCCGGGCTCCTCGCACTCACGTACGGCCGCTCGTGGCCCGCGATGTCCGGACGGTACGAACGCGACGGCTCGCCCAGCCCCCGCAGGGCCCGCCGCGCCCCGGACCCCGAACGGCCCGAGGAACTGTGGAAGGCCCTCGACCGCGGCGAGGACCCGACGCGCGAAGCGTGACCCCGCGCTCACCACATACGCGCGGGTACGGGACAATGGCCGCGAGCGTCCGACTCGCGGTGGGCGTCCGACCCACCACCACGAAAACAGCAACGAGGAGCAAGTCATGGCGGGCAGCAGCCACGGACACACCCCGGCCGCCTGGACCGGTGTCATCATCGCCTTCATCGGTTTCTGCGTCGCGGGTGCCTTCATGGTGATGGCCAACGTGCCCGGGTTCTGGGCCGGCATGGCGATCATCGCGATCGGCGGCGTCGTGGGCGTCGCCATGCGCGCCGCGGGCCTCGGCCAGAACAAGCCCCGCCCGCAGCGCGAGGCCGCACACTCCGAGAGCTGACGCGCACCGTACGGTTCGCCGTAGAGAATTCGCCGTACCAGAAGAGGCGGTCCCGGCAGCAGCCGGAGCCGCCTCCTTCCGCGTGCGCCCACCGGGCGTCGTCCCCCCCGCGCGGGGCAGAATGCACGGGTGACCGCCGAGACCGCCCGGAAGGGCACGCCCGCCATCCTGGCCCGTCTGGCCGTGCCGACCGGTGCGCTCGCCGCCGTCGCCGGGGCCTTCGCGTACGTCGGCGCCGTCGACCCGAACGAGCCCGGCCACTACCCCGCCTGCCCGCTCCTGCGCCTCACCGGCGTCCACTGCCCCGGCTGCGGCGGCCTGCGCAGCGCCCACGCCTTCGTCCACGGCGACCTCGCCGCGGCCCTCGGCGCCAACGCGCTCGCCGTCATCGGATACGGCCTCTTCGCGGCGGTGTGGGCCGTCTGGGTGGTCAAGGCGGTGCGCGGGCGGCCGTTGCGGATCGCGTTGGGCACGGCGCGACTGTGGGGCGTCGGCGTGCTGGTCGCGGTCTTCACCCTCGTACGCAATCTGCCGTTCGGGGCCTGGCTGCACCCCTGAACGCGGAGGCCGCACGGGTGGTGAATGTCCAGGTCGTGGGATGGGCGTCAACCGGATGCGGGGCCTTCGCCCTGCTGCGGATACCATCGCAGTGACCAGCTTGAACGTCAGCTTCAACCGTCAGGGAAGGGGACCGCTCGCGTGAGTGTGCTCGACGAGATCATCGACGGAGTCCGTGCCGACCTCGCGGAGCGGCAGGCGCGCGTCAGCCTCGACGAGCTCAAGGAACGCGCGGCCAAGGCTCCCGCGGCCAAGGACGGCGTGGCCGCCCTGCGTGGCGACGGCGTGAAGGTCATCTGTGAGGTCAAGCGCTCCAGCCCCTCCAAGGGCGCGCTCGCCGCGATCGCCGACCCCGCCGGGCTCGCCGCCGACTACGAGGCGGGCGGCGCCTCCGTCATCTCCGTGCTCACCGAGGAGCGCCGCTTCGGCGGCTCGCTCGCCGACCTGGAGGCCGTCCGCGCCAAGGTCGACATCCCGGTCCTGCGCAAGGACTTCATCGTCACCTCGTACCAGCTGTGGGAGGCGCGGGCGTACGGCGCCGACCTCGCCCTGCTGATCGTGGCCGCCCTGGACCAGCCCGCCCTGGAGTCCCTCATCGAGCGCGCCCAGTCGATCGGCCTCACGCCGATCGTCGAGGTGCACGACGAGGACGAGGCCGAGCGCGCCGTGGACGCGGGCGCCCGCGTCATCGGCGTCAACGCCCGCGACCTCAAGACCCTCAAGGTCGACCGCACCGTGTTCGAGCGGATCGCCCCCGAGCTGCCGGACAGCGTCGTCAAGATCGCCGAGTCCGGTGTGCGCGGCCCGCACGACCTGATCGCGTACGCCAACGCGGGCGCCGACGCGGTGCTCGTGGGCGAGTCCCTGGTGACCGGCCGCGACCCGAAGGCCGCGGTCTCCGACCTGGTCGCCGCGGGCACGCACCCGGCCCTCCGGCACGGACGGAGCTGACCCCACCGCCATGCCTATCGCCGCCCGCCTCGCCCCCGGCTGCCGCCCCCGCGGCTGCCGGGCGCCCGCGCGGCGCGTGCGGGGCAGGCGGGTGCGGTACCACATCGGTTCGGAACCGGGCCAGATCCCCGGGATGCGATGGCGACGGCGCTTGAGCGCCGCCTGAGCTGAAGCGCCCCTGAAAGGGGCGCGGGGAACTGCGCGACCAGCCCGATAGGGGCCGCGGTCGCGCCGAGACCTTGATCGGCCACGGCGCCAAGGCGTGTTTTCGACAGACGTCAGCCCAGCGCCCCAGCGAGGTATCAGCCATGCCCAGCCAGTTCTTCATCCCGGACCCCGAGGGCCAAGTACCCAGCACCGAAGGCTACTTCGGCGCCTTCGGCGGAAAATTCATCCCGGAGGCCCTCGTCGCCGCCGTGGACGAGGTCGCCGTCGAGTACGACAAGGCGAAGAGCGACCCCGCCTTCGCCGCCGAGCTGGACGACCTGCTCGTCCACTACACGGGAAGGCCCAGCAGCCTCACCGAGGTGCCCCGCTTCGCGGAACACGCCGGCGGCGCCCGCGTCTTCCTCAAGCGCGAGGACCTGAACCACACCGGCTCGCACAAGATCAACAACGTGCTCGGCCAGGCCCTGCTCACCAAGCGCATGGGCAAGACCCGCGTCATCGCGGAGACCGGCGCCGGCCAGCACGGCGTCGCCACGGCCACCGCGTGCGCGCTCTTCGGCCTCGAATGCACCATCTACATGGGTGAGATCGACACCGAGCGCCAGGCCCTGAACGTGGCCCGCATGCGCATGCTCGGCGCCGAGGTCATCGCCGTGAAGTCCGGCAGCCGCACCCTCAAGGACGCCATCAACGAGGCGTTCCGCGACTGGGTCGCCAACGTCGACCGCACTCACTACCTCTTCGGGACCGTCGCCGGACCGCACCCGTTCCCCGCCATGGTCCGCGACTTCCACCGCGTCATCGGCGTCGAGGCCAGGCGGCAGATCCTGGAGCGCGCCGGACGGCTGCCCGACGCCGCCGTCGCCTGCGTCGGCGGCGGCTCCAACGCCATCGGCCTCTTCCACGCCTTCATCCCCGACGCGGACGTACGCCTCATCGGCTGCGAGCCCGCCGGGCACGGCGTCGAGACCGGCGAGCACGCGGCCACGCTGACGGCGGGCGAGCCGGGCATCCTGCACGGCTCCCGCAGTTACGTCCTCCAGGACGAGGAGGGCCAGATCACCGAGCCCTACTCGATCTCGGCCGGACTCGACTACCCCGGCATCGGCCCCGAGCACGCCTACCTCAAGGACAGTGGCCGCGGCGAGTACCGCGCGGTCACCGACGACGCCGCCATGCGGGCCCTGCGGCTCCTCTCCCGCACCGAGGGCATCATCCCGGCCATCGAGAGCGCCCACGCGCTCGCCGGGGCGCTCGACGTCGGCAAGGAGCTGGGCAAGGACGGGCTGATCGTCATCAACCTCTCCGGGCGCGGCGACAAGGACATGGACACGGCCGCGCGCTACTTCGGCCTGTACGACACGGACGCCGCCGTCGAGGCGGACGCGTCCGCCACCGGCGCGGAGATCAAGGGGGACGCCAAGTGAGCGGCAACAAGCAGCTGTTGGACGACACCCTCGCGGCCGCCAAGGCTGAGGGGCGTTCGGCGCTCATCGCGTACCTGCCCGCCGGTTTCCCCACCGTCGACGGCGGCATCGCGGCGGTCAAGGCGGCCTTCGACGGCGGCGCGGACGTGGTCGAGGTCGGTCTGCCGCACAGCGACCCGGTGCTCGACGGCCCGGTCATCCAGACGGCCGACGACATCGCCCTGCGCGGCGGCCTCAAGATCCGCGACGTGATGCGGACCGTCCGCGAGGCCCATGAGGCGACCGGCAAGCCGGTGCTCATCATGACGTACTGGAACCCGATCGACCGCTACGGCGTGGAACGCTTCACCGCCGAGCTGGCCGAGGCGGGCGGCGCCGGGTGCATCCTGCCCGACCTGCCCGTGCAGGAGTCCGAGCTGTGGCGCGAGCACGCCGCGAAGCACGGCCTCGCCACGGTGTTCGTGGTCGCGCCGAGCAGCAAGGACGAGCGGCTCGCCACGATCACGGCGGCGGGCTCCGGCTTCGTGTACGCGGCGTCGCTGATGGGCGTCACCGGCACCCGCGAGTCCGTCGGAGAGCAGGCGCGGGACCTGGTGCGGCGCACCAAGGCCACCACCGACCTGCCGGTCTGCGTCGGCCTCGGCGTCTCCAACGCCCGCCAGGCCGCCGAGGTCGCGGGCTTCGCCGACGGCGTGATCGTCGGCTCCGCCTTCGTGCAGCGGATGCTGGACGCGCCGGACGAGGCCGCCGGGCTCGCCGCCGTACGCGCGCTCGCCGGTGAGCTGGCCGACGGGGTTCGCGGCAAGGCGTAACTCGTACGGGTGGACCTGGACCGGGGAGGCACGCTCGTGCCTCCCCGGTTCGTTGGCGGAGTGTGAGTGAGAAGAACCGTGAGGGAAAGCGTTCGGCCCGCGAGCGGCTGGCGGAGGAGCGAGAGCGGCAGAAGGGCCGCGACAAGCGGCGCCGGGCGCTGATCGTGGGCGCCGCGGTGGTCGGCGTCCTCGGCCTCGCCACCGTGGTGGGACTGCTCGCCGCCAAGTCCGGCGACGACAAGAGCGACACCTCGGGCCCGGTGGCCGTCCCGGAGGGGGCGAACGGCAAGGACCGGCTGTCGCTCCCGCTCGGCAAGGACAGCGCCAAGTCGACCCTCACCATCTGGGAGGACTTCCGCTGCCCCGCCTGCAAGCAGTTCGAGGACACCTACCGCACGGTGATCAACGAACTCGCCGGCAAGGGCCTGCTGAAGGTCGAGTACCACCTGGCGACCCTCATCGACGGGAACATGGGCGGCAGCGGCTCCCTGCGCGCGGCCAACGCGGCGGCGTGCGCCCAGGACGCCGGAAAGTTCCCGCCGTACCACGACGTGCTCTTCAAGAACCAGCCTCCGGAGACCGAGGACGCGTACAGCAAGAACAGCAGGCTGATCGAGCTGGCCGCAGAGGTCGACGGCCTCGACACGGACTCCTTCAAGAAGTGCGTCGAGGACGGTACGCACGACAGCTGGGTCGCCAAGTCGAACAAGGCCTTCCAGGACGCGAAGCTCCAGGGCACCCCGACCGTGCTGCTCGACGGCAAGAGCATCTTCGGGGACGAGAAGAACCCACTGACCCCGCAGAAGCTGAAGCAGCGGGTGGAGAACGCCGACAAGGGCCGCAGTCCGCAGCCGGGGGCGCCCGTTATGGACCCGTAGCCGGGCTGGTTGCCGCCCCCGCCGCCCGGCACGGTAGCGTCGGACCTGCCATGGACCTTGCCTTCATTCCCAGTCCCTCGCGCGGTGTGGTCGAACTCGGACCCATTCCGCTGCGCGGCTACGCGTTCTGCATCATCATCGGCGTCTTCGTGGCCGTCTGGCTCGGCAACAAGCGGTGGATCGCCCGCGGGGGCCGGCCCGGCACCGTGGCCGACATCGCCGTGTGGGCCGTTCCGTTCGGCCTCGTCGGCGGGCGCCTCTACCACGTGATCACGGACTACCAGCTGTACTTCAGCGAGGGCCGTGACTGGGTGGACGCCTTCAAGATCTGGGAGGGCGGCCTCGGTATCTGGGGCGCGATCGCGCTCGGTGCGGTCGGCGCGTGGATCGGCTGCCGCCGCCGGGGCATCCCGCTGCCGGCCTGGGCCGACGCGCTGGCCCCCGGCATCGCCCTCGCCCAGGCCATCGGCCGCTGGGGCAACTGGTTCAACCAGGAGCTGTACGGCAAGCCCACGGATCTCCCCTGGGCGCTGAAGATCACCTCGGCGGAGGACGGCCGGATCCCCGGCACGTACCACCCGACCTTCCTGTACGAGTCCCTGTGGTGCGTCGGCGTCGCCGTCCTCGTCATCTGGGCCGACCGCCGCTTCAAGCTCGGGCACGGGCGGGCGTTCGCGCTGTACGTCGCGTCGTACTGCGCCGGGCGCGGCTGGATCGAGTACATGCGGGTCGACGACGCGCACCACGTCCTCGGTCTGCGCCTGAACGTGTGGACCGCGATCGTGGTCTTCCTGCTGGCGGTGGTCTACCTCGTGGTGTCGGCGAGGACCCGCCCCGGGCGGGAGGAGACCGTGGAGCCGGGTGCCTCCGGCGAGGGTGACAGTGACGGTACCTCTGTGGAGCTTTTGAAGGCTGACGGCAAGACCTCGTCCTCGGAGGACGCCACCAAGGACGCCACCAAGAACGCCACCAAGGACGAGGTCAAGGACGATGCCAAGCCCGCCGAGAAGGGCTGAGGCTTAGGCCGCAGGCGCTCAGCGCAGGCGTCGCGCCAAGGCCAGGACCCTTTCCGCGCCCTCCACCACCGCCCTGTCGACGAAGCGGCCGTCGGGGAGGGCCAGGGCGCCCTCGTCCGTCGACGCCGCCTTGGTGATCTCCTCCGCCCGTTCGATCTCCTCAGGAGTGGGGAGGTAGGCCTGTTCGATCACGGGGAGCTGGCGGGGGTGGATCGCCGCGCGGCCGAGGAAGCCGAGGACGCGCCCCCGGGCGCAGGACGCGGCCAGGCCCTCGAGGTCGCGGATGTCCGGGTGGACCGACTGGCTGGGCGGGGCGAGGCCCGCCGCCCGGGCGGCCACCACCACGCGGGAGCGCGCCCAGTCCAGGCCCGCGTCCTCGCGTACGCCGAGGTCGGCGCGGAGGTCCGCCTCGCCGAGGGAGAGGCCGCGCAGCGCCGGGTGCGCGGTGGCGATGGCGAAGGCGTGTTCCAGGCCGAGCGCCGACTCGACGAGGGCGTGCAGGGTGGGGGAGCCGCCGTCGGCGGGGGCCGCGCGTTCCGCGACGTGGATGACGTCGGCGCGGGAGGTGACCTTGGGCAGGCGCAGCCCCGCCACGCCGGGGAGCGGCGCGATCGCGTGGAGATCGGCGTCGGCGAGCGGGCTGCCCAGGGCGTTCACGCGGACATGGACGGGTACGGGGTGCGCATGCGGCGCCGCGAGGAGTTCCGCCGTCGCCGCTCTCGCGTACTCCTTGCGGTCGGGGGCGACCGCGTCCTCCAGGTCGACGATCACCGCGTCGGCGCCCGCGTGGAGGGCCTTGGCCACCACCTCGGGCCGGTCGCCGGGGACGTAGAGCCAGGTCAGGGGGGAGCAGGTGGTCATAGGGCGCCTTCCTTGCGGAGGCGGGCGATCTCCCTCTCCGACAGGCCGAGTTCGGTGAGGACCGCGTCGGTGTCCGCGCCGTGCGGACGGCCCGCCCAGCTGATCGCGCCCGGGGTCTCGGAGAGGCGGAAGAGCACGTTCTGCATGCGCAGCGGGCCGAGTTCCGGGTCGTCGACCGTGGTGAGCGTGGACAGCGCCTCGTACTGAGGGTCCGTCATGACGTCGCGCACGTCCTGGATGGGGGCGACCGCCGCCTCCGCCTTCTCGAAGGCCTCGATCACCTCGGTGCGGGTGTGGCGGGCGATCCAGCCGCCGACCGCCTCGTCGAGGACGTCGGCGTGCCGGGCCCGCTCCGCGCCCGAGGCGAACCACGGCTCCGCGATCAGCTCCGGGCGGCCGACCAGGCGCATCAGGCGTTCCGCGATCGACTGGGCGGAGGTGGAGACCGCGACCCAGCCGCCGTCCGCGGTGCGGTAGGTGTTGCGGGGCGCGTTGTTCGCGGAGCGGTTGCCGGTGCGGGGCTGGACGTGGCCCAGCTGGTCGTACCAGAGGGGCTGGGGGCCGAGGACCGTGAGGATCGGCTCGATGATCGCCATGTCGACCACCTGCCCGCGGCCCGTGCGTTCACGTGCCGTGAGGGCCGTCATCACCGCGTACGCCGTCGCCAGCCCGGCGATGGAGTCCGCGAGGCCGAAGGGCGGGAGCGTCGGGGGCCCGTCCGGGTCGCCGGTGATCGCGGCGAAACCGCTCATCGCCTCGGCGAGCGTGCCGAAGCCGGGGCGGCGGGCGTACGGGCCGAACTGGCCGAAGCCCGTGACGCGGGCCAGCACCAGGCGGGGGTTGGCCCCGCTCAGCTCCTCCCAGCCGAGGTCCCACTTCTCCAGGGTGCCGGGGCGGAAGTTCTCGACGATCACGTCGGCGGTGGCGGCGAGGCGCAGGAGCGTGTCGCGGCCGCCGGGCGTGGACAGGTCCAGGGTCGTCGTGCGCTTGTTGCGGCCGAGCAGCTTCCACCAGAGGCCGACGCCGTCCTTCGACGGGCCGTGGCCGCGGGAGGGGTCGGGGCGGGTCGGGTGCTCGACCTTGATGACCTCGGCGCCGAAGTCGCCGAGCATCGTGGCGGCGAGGGGCCCGGCGAAGAGGGTGGCCAGGTCGAGGACGCGCAGGCCGGTGAGGGGCGGGGCGGGGGCGGGGCCGGTGGACGGTGTCGCGGTCGGGGGTGTCGTGGTCGGGGGTGTCATGAGGGGCTGCCGTTCGTCGCGTCGTTCGCCTGGGTGTCGATCTCTTTGCGGTACGGCATGGAGGCGGATGCCCCGGGGCGCTGTACGGAGAGCGCGGCCGCCGAGGACGCCCAGGTGAGCGCGTCCGGCACGGACCTGCCCTCGGCGAGCGCCACGGCGAGGGTCCCCGCGAAGGTGTCGCCCGCGCCGGTCGTGTCGACCGCCGTGACCCGCGGGGCGGGGACCGTGACCGGTTCGGCGCCGCGCGCCGCGTACAGGCTGCCGCGCGACCCGAGAGTGATGACGATCTCGGGGACCCGGGCGAGGAGCGAGCGGGCGGCGGCCCGCGGGTCGTCCGTGATGCCGGTGAGCGTGGCGGCCTCGTGTTCGTTGGGCAGCAACAGGTCGGTGGCGGCGAGGAGTTCGTCGGGCAGGTGCTGTGCGGGGGCCGGGGTCAGGACGGTGCGGACGCCGTGCCGGCGGGCGGCGCGCGCGGCGGCGACGACTCCCTTGACCGGGATCTCCAGCTGGAGCAGCAGGGCGTTGGCGGAGGCGATCAGGGCCTCGTCGCCGGGGGTGAGTCCCTTGACGGTGCCGTTGGCGCCGGGGACGACGACGATCGCGTTGCCGCCCTCGTCGTCGACGACGATGTGCGCGGTGCCGGTCGGTGTCTCGACGGTGCGCAGCAGGTCCGTGTCGACTCCGGAGTGTTCGAGGGAGGAGCGGAGCTGCGCGCCGAAGGTGTCGGAGCCGACCGCGCCGATCATCGAGACGGTGGCTCCGGCGCGGGCCGCCGCGACGGCCTGGTTGGCGCCCTTGCCGCCGGGGACCGTGCGGAACTCGCGGCCCGTCACGGTCTCACCGCGCCGGGGGGCCTTGGCGACGTACGCGACGAGGTCCATGTTGGCGCTGCCGAGGATGGCGATGTGGGGCGTCGGGGTCATGAGCGGTGTGCCTCCCGGGCGGTGAGTTCTGCGAGGGTGTCGAAGCCGATGCCGTCGAGGTCGCCCACGGACGTGGCGAGCCGGTTCTTGAGCGGTGCCGTCCAGCGGGCGGGGAGCGCGTCCGGGTGGCCCGCGAGGAGGCCCGCGATGGAACCCGCGGTCGCGCCGTTCGAGTCGGTGTCCCAGCCGCCGGAGACGGCGCGGGTGATGGAGCCGGTGAAGTCCCCGTCGGCGTGGGTGAGGGCGGCGGCGAGGAGGGCGGAGTTGGGGACGACGTGGACCCAGTGGTGGGTGGCGGCGTAGGTGGCGTGCAGACGGTCCACGACGTCGTCGAAGTCGTGTGCGCCGGCGGCGAGTCGGACGCTGTCACGGACGGCCTTGGCGAGGCGGGAGTCCGGGGGTACGGCGGCCAGGCCGGTGCGGAGGCAGTGGTGGACGTCCGCGCCGCCGGTCGCCGCTTCGGCGATGGCGGCCGCCACGAACACGGCGCCGTGGACGCCGTCCGCCGTATGGGTCAACACCGCGTCGCGCCATGCCTGTTCGGCCGCCGCCCCGGGGGCGCCGGGGTTGGTCCAGCCGTGGATGTCGGCCCGGATCAGTGCGCCGATCCACTCGCGGAAGGGGTTGCGGTGGGTGGCGGTGAGCGGGGGTTCGATGCCCTGGAGGAGGTTGCGGTAGGCGACGCGTTCGGCGGTGAAGGTGCGGCCCGCGGGCAGCTCGTCCAGCCAGAGCCTTGCCACGTCCGCGGTGGTGAAGGACTTTCCGTGGCGCTGGAGGAGGACGAGGTTCAGGAGGGGGTAGTTGAGGTCGTCGTCCTCGGGCATGCCGTCGATGTTCTCGGCGAGGGAGGTCGCCGCGGAGCGCCTGTTCCACGGGTACCTCTCCTTGAGGGCGGGCGGGAGGCCCCGCTCCGTGAACCAGGTGGTGAGCGGCCAGTTCCCGGTCGCCTTGGCGAGGCCGCGGATGCCGTCGAGCGGGAGCTTCTCGACCGGTTTGCCGAGGAGGCAACCCACGGCTCTGCCGAGCCAGGCGGCGTGGAGCCGCTCGCGGAGGTCGCCGGGGGCGGCCACCGCGGGCCCCGGCGCGGGCGGGGGCGGCGGCTCCGCCGGGGCGGGCGCCAGCTCGTCCAGGAGCTGTTCGGCCAGCGCGCGGAGGCGGGGCGGGGCCGGGGCCGGGGAGGCGCCGGCGCGCGGGGGCGCCAGGTGACCGCCCGCCGCGAGCCAGCGGGCACGGACCGAGGAGACGTCACGTCCCTCGTGCTCGGCCTGGTGGAGTTCGTGTCCGATCAGATCCTCCGGCTGGACCCAGCTGAGGCGGATCATGGGGCGGCCATGGTGGTGTCAGAGGCGTGCGAGGCTGCCATGGAGTACGTGGCCGTCAATGCCCTGAAGGCCGACTCGTGGGCGCGGCGGCGGGTGACGTCCCGGGCGAAGATCTCCTCGGCGACCTCCGTGAGGGCCGTCGCCGGGGCGCGCAGGTCGAGGCGGCTCGCCTTGGACACCGTCCTGGCCCATTCGTCCGGGATCGCGGCCTCCCCGCGCAGCGCGCCCACGATCGCGCCGCTCATCGTCGCGATGGAGTCGCAGTCACGGCCGTAGTTGACCGAGCCGAGGACCGTACGGCGGTAGTCGGCCTCGCCGACCAGGAGCATGCCGAGGGCCACCGGCAGCTCCTCGATGGCGTGCAGCCGGGAGGGCCGGCGGGCGCCCAGGGACGGGGCGCGGTAGTCGGGGCCGACCGTGTCGAAGGGGGCGACGGCGGCGCGGATGGAGGCCATGACCGTCTCGAAACCCCGGTCCCGGTCCCCGCCCCGGTGGCGCGCAGCCACCTCCGCCACCGCCTCGATCGCCGCGCGCGTACCGTCCTTCGCCAGGGCGAGGCACGTCTCGACCACCGACTCCGCCGTGGCGCCGGGCGCGCACGCCGCCGCCACCGCCGCCGCGAAGACGCCCGCCGCCTCGCGGCCGTACGAGGACTGGTGGGCGCCCGCGATGTCGAGGGCCTCGGCGTACGCGGCTTCCGGATGGGCGGCGTTGACCAGGCCGACCGGCGCCATGTACATCGCGGCGCCGCAGTTGACGATGTTGCCGACGCCCGCCTCGCGCGGGTCGACGTGGCCGTAGTGGAGGCGGGCGACGAGCCACTTCTCGGCGAGGAAGATCCGGTGGAGGGGGAGGGCCTCGGCCTCCAGCTCCGGGATCCAGCGGGGCGTCGTCATCAGGTCGGGTACGAGGTGGTCGGCGACGGTGTAGGCGTCGAGGTGGTCGCGGACGGTGCCGTAGACCCGTACGAGCGCGTGCGTCAGCAAGGTGTCGTCGGTGACGTGGCCGTCGCCCTTGTGGTATGGCGCGATGGGGCGGGCGGTGCGCCAGCGGTCGCCGTTCCAGGGGCCGACGATGCCCTGGACGCGGCCGCCGTGCCGCTCGGCGATCTGCTCGGGCGCGTACCCCTCGACGGGTCCGCCGAGGGCGTCGCCGACGGCCGCGCCGACGAGGCTGCCGGTGATGCGGTCCGCCAGGCCGACCGCGCCGGTGCCTACCGTGCCAGGTGTGGGCTTCATGCGCTTCATGTCCGGAATTGTCCACCCGGGACGGCCAGTTCTGTGTGTGCCAGGTGCCCGGCGAGTTCCACCAGATCGGTGCCGGCGAGGCGGGGGAGCGTACAGCCGGAGAGGGTCCGGCAGGCCTGGCGCCAGGCCTCGGGGATCGCCGCCGCCGTGCCGAACGCGCCGGTCAGCGCCCCGGCGAGGGCGGGCGCCGAGTCCGCGACGCGGGACAGGCACGCGGCGGCGGGCACGGCCTCGCGGATGCGGCCGCGCGCGGCGGTGGCCAGGGCGAGGGCCACCGGGACGGTCTCGGCGGCGGCGATGCCGTAGCTGTACACGTGGTCGACGATCTGATGTTCAAGGAGCGGTACGAGGTCGAAGGCGCGCTCGGCGTCGTGGGCCAGCTTCACGGCGTGGTGGGCGTTGCGGCCGATCTCCGTGTCCTCGGGGAGCTGGGCGAGGGCGGCGTCCACCGCCTGGTCGACGCCGGCCCCACCGAGGGCCGCCGCGATCGCCGCGGCCATCGCACGGGCGCCGTGGGTGCCGTCGCCGTCCTGGGTGTAACGGGCGTCGAACTCCGCGAGAGCGGCGGCCTGTTCGGGGTCACCGGGGTGGACGAGGGCGAGCACGCAGGCGCGTACGCAGGCGGCGTCGTCGAAGAAGTGCGGGTTGTCGTGGCCGGTGGCGGGCGGGCGCAGGCCCGCGGCGAGGTTGCCGAGGCCCGCGCGGACGGAGATGCGGGCGCGCAGCGGCAGGACCGCGGACTCCACCTCGGGGGCGCGGGCCGCGGCGGCGGCGACCTCGGCGGCCAGCGTCGACCAGGCGAGGTCGAGCGCCGCGCGGACCCGGCGGTCCGGGGGCAGCCCGGGGTCCAGGGTGCCGTCCGCCGCGCGGAGCAGGGACTCGGCGGTGAAGGCGGCCCATTCGGCGTCGTCGGAGGGGCCGAGCCGCAGGGGCTCGGGGGGCTGGTTCAGGGCGATGGGGACGGGCAGGGTGGTTGTCGCGTTCTGCTCGGCGAAGGTGTCCAGCTCCCGGGTGAGGCGCCGGGTCCACTCGGGCATCCGGCTGGCCCTGTGCCGGGCGGCGGGCCATCCGGCGGCGTCCCCTGCGGCGAGGCCCAGCAGCAGCCCTTCGATGCGGGGGGCTTGGGCGGGGTCTTCGTTCCGCGGCCCTTGAGCTGAGCCTTCGTATACGTCCCGTGGTTCGGAACCGGGCGCAGCGGAGACAGCGGCGGGCTTGTCGACGCTCACGGCGCCTCCCCGTCAGGGATCAGCAGCTCCGCCACGTCCAGCACGTGATGCCCCCGCATGGACGGCAGGCAGCTCCCCCGGGCGGGCCCGATGGCCAGGGCCCAGGGCTCGGGAATCGAAGAGACGCCACACGTGGCGCCCGCCAACGCCCCCGCCACCGCCGCGGTGGTATCCGCGTCCCGCCCCATGTTCACCGCCGAGAGCACCGCGCAGCGAAAGTCGCCCCGCGCCGCCGCGTACGCCCCGAAGGCGAGCCCCACCGCCTCCGGTGCGAGGTCCGTCCACGGATAGCCGCCGATGACCACCGCGGAGCGGACCGCGCGCTCGCCGCGATGGGCGACCGCGACGGCCCGCCGCAGCGAGCGGGACGTCCAGCAGTCGTCCGGGATGACGGAGAGAGCCGCCGTCACGACGGCGTCCACCCGCGCTCCCGCCATCGCCGCCGCGACCCCCGCCGCGACCGCCTGCCCGCCGTAGATGCCCTCGCCGTCATGGCTGACGGAGCCGTCGACGGCGATCAGCCGGGCCGCCTCGGCGGGCCGTCCCGAGGCGAAGACGCCGAAGGGCGCGGCCCGCATCGCCAGGCCGTCGCTCCAGGCGTGCCGGTGCTGGGCCGAGATGGGTGCGGCAAGACCGCGGCGCAGGTTCTCCAGCGTGCCGCGCTCGCTGAAGCCGGCGCCCCGGAACGGGCCCTCGTCCAGGTCGGCGATCCACTGGTGCCAGGCGGCCTCGACGTGCGCGACGGTCAGCGCCGAGCCGTGCCGGGCGAGCAGCAGCCCCGAGAAGATCGCGTACTCGGTGTCGTCCGTGCCCGCCGGATGTTCGGTGACGTATCCGGTGATGCGGCCCCAACGGGCCCGGATCTCGGACGGTTTCATGTTCTCCGCGGGTGCGCCGAGCGCGTCGCCGACCGCCAGGCCGAGCAGCGCGCCGCGCGCCCGTTCGCGGAGGTCCGCGGCGTCGCCGGGCGCCGGGACCGAGGGAACGCATGCGATGGATGCCATGCCGTGCCTCCCTGTTGCGCGGACCGCTGGACGCGGTGCTTGATGCATCCCTGCCACGTGGGGCGCTCACACGAGCATGCCGGGGCTCAGATCACCCCTTCGCGCCTCCGGCGGACCGGTTCGAGAGAGGCCCTCGCGAGGCCCCGCCGAGGCGCGTTTTCGCAGGTAAGTACGGCCTTCCTTGCTGGCGGGAGATTTTTTTCGGGCGTACTTTCGACAGCGTCCAAGCACTGAGGGGGTCCACACCATGGCGATCATCGAGACCGAAGCGACGCTGCACGAGGCGCACCGCGACAACCACACCCACCGTGATGTCAACGGCGGCTGGCTGCGTCCGGCCGTCTTCGGCGCGATGGACGGACTCGTGTCCAACCTGGCGCTGATGACGGGCGTCGCCGGCGGCTCGGTCGCGCAGGAGACCATCGTCATCACCGGCCTCGCGGGGCTCGCCGCGGGCGCCTTCTCCATGGCGGCGGGCGAGTACACCTCCGTCGCCTCGCAGCGCGAGCTGGTCCAGGCCGAACTGGACGTGGAGCGGCGGGAGTTGCGCAAGCACCCCAAGGACGAGGAGCGGGAGCTCGCCGAGCTGTACGAGTCGCGCGGCGTCGAGCCGGGGCTGGCCCGCGAGGTCGCCCGTCAGCTCTCCAAGGACCCCGAGCAGGCCCTGGAGATCCACGCCCGCGAGGAGCTCGGCATCGACCCGGGCGACCTGCCCTCGCCGACCGTCGCCGCGGTGTCGTCCTTCGGCTCGTTCGCGCTGGGCGCCCTGCTCCCCGTACTGCCGTACCTGCTCGGTGCCACCGTGCTGTGGCCCGCGCTGCTGCTCGCGATGATCGGGCTCTTCGTCTGCGGCGCGGTGGTCGCCAAGGTGACCGCGCGGTCCTGGTGGTTCAGCGGTCTGCGGCAGCTCGCGCTCGGCGGGGCGGCGGCGGGTGTGACGTACGCCCTGGGCAGCCTGTTCGGAACGGCCGTAGGATGAGGCGGTGCAGGTCTATGCGAGACCTTGCATAAGTAGTCGTTACTCGGCGGTTTCGAACCCTTGGACAGGGGGCATGAGCCGTAAGCGCTGCGGGCAATGAGGCCTGTGTCGCGCCGGGCCTTCGGTCATGGATCTGCCCGCAGGGGTCCCCTCCGTACCGCTCCCCACTCCGCGAGCGGTGTCCACATAGTGGAATGAGCTATCCGCTTTTCGAGAAGCGTTCCATCATGTAACCTGCACGAAATTTCGCCAGGGCCAACGTCGTCCCTTGCCATTTGTAGTTGCCTCGACGACGACGGGAGTGCCGATGCGTACCCACGCCTGGTCGCCCATGGACGGTCGCCCCGCCCCCCAGGGGATGTACGACCCCCGTAACGAACACGACGCCTGCGGTGTCGGGTTCGTGGCCACCCTGACCGGTGTTGCCAGCCACGAGCTGGTCGAACAGGCGCTGACGGTACTGCGCAACCTCGAACACCGCGGCGCCACCGGCTCCGAGCCCGACTCGGGCGACGGCGCCGGCATCCTGCTCCAGGTCCCGGACGCGTTCCTGCGCGAGGTGGCCGGATTCCAGCTGCCCGCGGCCGGCGCCTACGCCGTCGGCATCGCCTTCCTGCCCGTCGACACCGCCGGCACCACCGACGCGGCCGTCTCACAGATCGAGACGATCGCCTCCGAGGAGGGCCTGACCGTCCTCGGCTGGCGCGACGTCCCCGTCGCCCCCGAGCTGCTCGGCGCCACCGCGCGCTCGACGATGCCGGTCTTCCGGCAGATCTTCGTCGCCGACGGCGAGCACACCGGCCTTGAGCTGGACCGCAAGGCGTTCCTGCTGCGCAAGCGCGCCGAGCGTGAGGCCGCGACGTACTTCCCCTCGCTCTCCGCCCGCACCATCGTCTACAAGGGCATGCTGACCACCGGCCAGCTGGAGCCGTTCTTCCCCGACCTGTCCGACCGCCGCTTCGCCACGGCCGTCGCGCTCGTCCACTCCCGCTTCTCGACGAACACCTTCCCGAGCTGGCCGCTCGCGCACCCCTACCGCTTCGTCGCGCACAACGGCGAGATCAACACGGTCAAGGGCAACCGCAACTGGATGCGCGCCCGTGAGTCCCAGCTCGCCTCCCACCTCTTCGGAGCGGAGAAGCTGGACCGGATCTTCCCGATCTGTACGCCCGACGCCTCCGACTCCGCGTCCTTCGACGAGGTCCTCGAACTCCTCCACCTCGGCGGACGCTCCCTGCCGCACTCCGTGCTGATGATGATCCCGGAGGCCTGGGAGAACCACGCCTCCATGGACCCGGCCCGGCGCGCCTTCTACCAGTACCACTCCACGCAGATGGAGCCCTGGGACGGCCCGGCCTGCGTCACCTTCACCGACGGCACGCAGGTGGGCGCGGTCCTCGACCGCAACGGTCTGCGCCCGGGCCGCTACTGGGTCACCGACGACGGCCTCGTCGTCCTCGGCTCCGAGGTCGGAGTCCTCGACATCGACCCGGCGAAGGTCGTCCGCAAGGGCCGCCTCCAGCCCGGCAGGATGTTCCTCGTCGACACCGCCGAGCACCGCATCGTCGAGGACGACGAGATCAAGGCCGCCCTCGCCGCCGAGGCCCCGTACCAGGAGTGGCTGGAGACCGGCGAGATCGAGCTCTCCGACCTGCCCGAGCGCGAGCACATCGTGCACACGCACGCCTCCGTCACGCGCCGCCAGCAGACCTTCGGCTACACCGAGGAAGAGCTGCGGATCATCCTCGCGCCGATGGCCAAGACCGGCGGCGAGCCGCTCGGCTCCATGGGCACGGACACGCCGATCGCGGCCCTGTCCGAGCGCCCGCGCCTCATCTTCGACTACTTCACGCAGCTGTTCGCGCAGGTCACCAACCCGCCGCTGGACGCCATCCGCGAAGAGCTGGTCACCTCGCTGCGCAGCAGCCTGGGCCCCCAGGGCAACCTCCTTGAGCCGACCGCCGCGTCCTGCCGCAGTGTCACCCTGCCCTTCCCGGTGATCGACAACGACGAGCTGGCCAAGCTCATCCACATCAACGCCGACGGCGACATGCCCGGCATGAAGGCCGCGACCCTCTCCGGCCTCTACCGCGTCAGCGACGGCGGCGACGCGCTCGCAGCCCGCATCGACGAGATCTGCGCCGAGGCCGACGCCGCCATCGAGGCCGGCGCGCGTCTGATCGTGCTCTCCGACCGGCACTCCGACGCCGAGCACGCGCCGATTCCCTCGCTGCTGCTCACCTCGGCCGTCCACCATCACCTCATCCGCACCAAGCAGCGCACCCAGGTGGGCCTGCTCGTCGAGGCGGGCGACGTCCGCGAGGTCCACCACGTGGCCCTCCTCATCGGCTACGGCGCCGCGGCCGTCAACCCGTACCTGGCGATGGAGTCCGTCGAGGACCTCGTCCGCGCGGGCACCTTCCTGCCCGGCATCGAAGCCGAGCAGGCCATCCGCAACCTGATCTACGCGCTGGGCAAGGGCGTACTGAAGGTCATGTCCAAGATGGGCATCTCGACCGTCGCCTCCTACCGGGGCGCCCAGGTCTTCGAGGCCATCGGTCTCGACGCGGCCTTCGTCGAGCGGTACTTCAGCGGTACGACGACGAAGATCGGCGGCGCCGGTCTCGACGTCATCGCCCAGGAGGTCGCCGCCCGGCACGCCAAGGCCTACCCGGCCTCCGGCGTCCCCTCCGCGCACCGCGCCCTCGACATCGGCGGCGAGTACCAGTGGCGCCGCGAGGGCGAGCCGCACCTGTTCGACCCCGACACGGTCTTCCGCCTCCAGCACTCCACGCGCAGCCGCCGCTACGACATCTTCAAGCAGTACACGGGCCGCGTGAACGAGCAGTCCGAGCGGCTCATGACGCTGCGCGGCCTGTTCGGCTTCAAGAGCGGGCGGCAAGCGATCTCCATCGACGAGGTCGAGCCCGCCTCCGAGATCGTCAAGCGCTTCTCCACCGGCGCCATGTCGTACGGCTCGATCTCCCGCGAGGCGCACGAGACCCTCGCCATCGCCATGAACCAGCTGGGCGGCAAGTCCAACACCGGTGAGGGCGGCGAGGACCCGGACCGCCTCTACGACCCGGCCCGCCGCTCCGCCATCAAGCAGGTCGCCTCCGGCCGCTTCGGCGTGACCTCCGAGTACCTGGTCAACGCCGACGACATCCAGATCAAGATGGCGCAGGGCGCCAAGCCCGGCGAGGGCGGCCAGCTGCCCGGCCACAAGGTCTACCCGTGGGTCGCCAGGACGCGTCACTCGACGCCCGGCGTCGGCCTCATCTCGCCGCCGCCGCACCACGACATCTACTCCATCGAAGACCTCGCCCAGCTCATCCACGACCTCAAGAACGCCAACCCGACGGCCCGCATCCACGTGAAGCTGGTCTCCGAGGTCGGCGTCGGCACGGTCGCCGCGGGCGTCTCCAAGGCCCACGCGGACGTCGTCCTCATCTCCGGCCACGACGGCGGCACCGGCGCCTCCCCGCTGACCTCGCTCAAGCACGCGGGCGGCCCCTGGGAGCTGGGCCTCGCCGAGACCCAGCAGACGCTGCTGCTCAACGGCCTGCGCGACCGCATCGTCGTCCAGACCGACGGCCAGCTGAAGACCGGCCGCGACGTGATCATCGCCGCGCTGCTCGGCGCCGAGGAGTTCGGTTTCGCGACCGCGCCGCTCGTCGTCTCCGGCTGCGTCATGATGCGCGTCTGCCACCTGGACACCTGCCCGGTGGGCATCGCCACGCAGAACCCGGCGCTGCGCGAGCGCTTCTCCGGCAAGGCCGAGTACGTCGTGAACTTCTTCGAGTTCATCGCCGAGGAGGTCCGCGAGATCCTCGCCGAGCTGGGCTTCCGCTCCATCGAGGAGGCCGTCGGCCACGCCGAGCTGCTCGACACGGAGAAGGCCGTCAAGCACTGGAAGGCGCAGGGCCTCGACCTGGAGCCGCTCTTCCACGTGCCCGCGCTGCCGTCCGGCGCCGTGCGCCACCAGATCACCACGCAGGACCACGGCCTGGAGAAGGCGCTCGACAACGAGCTGATCAAGCTCGCCGCCGACGCGCTCGCCGCGCCCAGCGCGACGGACGCCCACCCGGTCCGCGCGCAGGTCGCCATCCGCAACATCAACCGCACGGTCGGCACCATGCTCGGCCACGAGGTGACGAAGAAGTTCGGCGGGGCGGGGCTGCCCGACGACACCATCGACATCACCTTCACCGGCTCCGCGGGCCAGTCGTTCGGCGCGTTCGTGCCGCGCGGTGTCACGCTGCGCCTCGAAGGCGACGCCAACGACTACGTCGGCAAGGGCCTGTCCGGCGGCCGTATCGTCGTACGTCCGGACCGGGGCGCCGACCACCTCGCCGAGTACTCGACGATCGCGGGCAACACCATCGCGTACGGCGCGACCGGCGGCGAGCTGTTCCTGCGCGGCCGCACCGGCGAGCGCTTCTGCGTCCGCAACTCCGGCGCGACCGTCGTCTCCGAGGGCGTGGGCGACCACGGCTGCGAGTACATGACCGGCGGCCACGCGGTGATCCTCGGCGAGACCGGGCGCAACTTCGCGGCAGGCATGTCGGGCGGCGTCGCGTACGTCATCGACCTGGACCGCGACAACGTGAACGCGGGCAACCAGGGCGCGATCGAGGAGCTGTCCGACTCCGACAAGCAGTGGCTGCACGACGTCGTGCGCCGCCACGCGGAGGAGACAGGCTCGACGGTCGCCGAGAAGCTCCTCGCCGAGTGGCCGGTGTCGGTGGACCGCTTCAGCAAGATCATCCCCACCACGTACAAGGCAGTGCTCGCCGCCAAGGACGCCGCCGAGCGAGCCGGTCTCTCCGAGACCGAGATCACCGAGAAGATGATGGAGGCGGCGACCAATGGCTGATCCCAAGGGCTTTCTCAACCACGGCCGCGAGGTCGCGCAGACCCGCCCGGTCGGCGAGCGCGTCCGCGACTGGAACGAGGTCTACGTTCCCGGTTCGCTCCTCCCGATCATCTCCAAGCAGGCCTCGCGCTGCATGGACTGCGGCATCCCGTTCTGCCACAACGGCTGTCCGCTCGGGAACCTCATCCCGGAGTGGAACGACTACGCGTACCGCGAGGACTGGTCGGCCGCGCAGGAGCGGCTGCACGCCACGAACAACTTCCCGGAGTTCACGGGCCGCCTGTGCCCGGCCCCGTGCGAGTCGGCGTGCGTGCTCGGCATCAACCAGCCCGCCGTCACCATCAAGAACGTCGAGGTCTCGATCATCGACCAGGCGTGGGACCGCGGCGATGTCGCGCCCCAGGCCCCGGAGCGGCTCTCCGGCAAGACGGTCGCGGTCATCGGCTCCGGCCCGGCGGGCCTGGCCGCCGCCCAGCAGCTGACGCGCGCCGGTCACACGGTCGCCGTCTACGAGCGCGCCGACCGCATCGGCGGCCTGCTGCGCTACGGCATCCCCGAGTTCAAGATGGAGAAGCGGCACATCAACCGCCGTATCGAGCAGATGCGGGCGGAAGGCACGAAGTTCCGTACGGGCGTGGAGATCGGTCGGGACATCGACGCGATGAAGCTGCGCAAGCGGTACGACGCCGTGGTCATCGCCGCCGGCGCCACCATCTCCCGCGACCTGCCCGTCCCGGGCCGCGACCTGAACGGCATCCACTTCGCGATGGAGTACCTGCCGCTCGCCAACAAGGTGCAGGAGGGCGACTTCGTGGCGCCCCCCATCACCGCCGAGGGCAAGCACGTCGTCGTCATCGGCGGCGGCGACACGGGCGCGGACTGCGTGGGCACGGCCCACCGCCAGGGCGCGGCCTCGGTCACCCAGCTGGAGATCATGCCGAAGCCGGGCGAGGACCGCGCGCCGCACCAGCCGTGGCCGACGTTCCCCATGCTGTACAAGGTGACCTCCGCGCACGAGGAGGGCGGCGAGCGGGTCTACTCCGTCTCGACCACGCACTTCGAGGGCGACGAGGACGGCAACGTCCAGTTCCTGCACCTCGTCGAGGTCGAGTTCATCGACGGCAAGCTGACCCAGAAGCCGGGCACCGAGCGCAGGATCCCCGCGCAGCTGGTCACCCTCGCGATGGGCTTCACGGGCACGGACCGCGGGAACGGCCTGGTCGACCAGTTCGCCCTGGACCTCGACGAGCGCGGCAACGTGGCCCGCGACGCCGACTTCCAGACCAACGTCCCCGGCGTCTTCGTCGCCGGCGACGCGGGCCGCGGCCAGTCGCTCATCGTCTGGGCGATCGCGGAGGGCCGCTCGGCGGCGCGCGGAGTGGACCGCTTCCTCACCGGCGCGAGCGACCTCCCGGCCCCGATCCGCCCCACGGACCGCTCCCTGACGGTCTAGCCCCACCCCCTCCACACGTCCCGTACAACGGCGTACGGAACTGAGCGGCGCCCGCCTCGTCCCCGACCGGACCTGGGCGGGCGCCGTGGCGTGTGCTGGGCGGGGGCCTTGGGCGTGCCTTGCTCAGCCGAGGTGCGCGAGGAACGCATGGTGCAGTCGAGCGCCTCGGCGGCTTCCGCCATGGACACCCCCGCCATTTCACGGGCTCTGCGGAGCTCTTCCCTGAGCTGGCGACCAAGGACGAGCCATGCGACGTTGCGCGGACCCTGGGGGTCGGTAGCGGCTCAACAAGTGCCGCACTGCTTACGGCTGTTGAGACGCCGCCGCCACGAGAGTGCGGGGCGCCACGGCAAAGCAGCACTCCGTCCCGTACGAGATCACCTTCCGGCTGCCACGCCACCTCAGCAGCGTCCCCCGAGCACGCGCCGCACTCCAAGCCGTCCTCGGCGGCCGAGGCATCGAGCAAGAAACCCTCGATACGGCCGAGTTGATCCACTCCGAGCTGGTCACCAACGCCCTGCGGGCGCGGGCGCAAGCACAGGGCGACCGAGAGGTGCACGTACGCATCGCCCGCTCCGAAGCGGAAGGCATGCTGCACATCGAGGTGACCGACGCCGGGGCGGGCCGGCCCGAGGTCAAGGACCCGGGTGCGGGCGGGGCCGGCAAAACCGTGTGGGCGGAGGTGAAGTCGCCGGGCGTCGCGCCCGATCCCGTCGACCACCCCGTCGACACCGCCCGCGAAGCCCCGCTGAGCGGAGCAGAATCCCGGCAACGCAGCGCGTCCCACGCGGCTTTGCCGCGATGACGCGAACCGCGTCGTCGCCCCGCACCGGTACCTCTGCGTTGCGTGGGGCGCAATGATATGAGCGTATGTTGCGTCACCCGCAACCGTCATTACGGTTCGGCCGCTTATCCCAATGGGTCTAGACCGCCTCTGCCCTGTGTGACCACAATCGCTCCCACCAATCGGAACCTGGAGGGGGCCGGCATGAAGCGACGTGTCATCGCGGCTGTTGCTGTCGCCATGAGTCTCGGACTGACCGCCACGGCGTGCGGCGGCGATGACGGGGGCGACAGCGGCGACAAGGCCACCGACGGCAAGGGCAAGACCCTCACCGTATGGATCATGGAGGGGACCAACCCCGACGCGCGGCCCTTCTTCAAGGAAGCCGAGAAGGCCTTCGAGAAGAAGACCGGCGCCAAGATCAAGGTCGAGTACCAGCAGTGGGCCACCGCCCAGAAGAAGTTCACGACCGCCATCGAGGGCGGCGAGGACCAGGTGCCGGACGTCGCCGAGGTCGGCACCACCTGGGTGCCGCAGTTCGCCGAGACGGACGCGCTCATCGACGTCACCGACGAGGTGAAGAAGTCGGGTCTCGGTGATGACCTGGTGGAGGGCCTGAAGGACGCCGGGACGCTCGACGGCAAGCAGTACGGCATGCCCTGGTACGCCGGCGTCCGCTCCATCGTCTACCGCAAGGACCTCTTCGCGAAGCACGACCTGAAGCCCCCGACCACGTGGAAGGAGCTGCGGGCGGCCGCCAAGACGCTCAAGGCGAAGGAGCCGAACCTGGTCTCCTTCCCGGTGGCGGGCGGCGCGGAGATGTTCGCGGCCCCCTTCATCTGGGGCGCCGGCGGTGAACTCGCCACCGAGTCCGGCGGCAAGTGGAAGTCCGGCATCAACTCGCCCGAGGCCGTCAAGGGCATCGAGTTCTACACCGGCCTCGCCACCAAGGACAAGGTCTCCCCGGCCAAGGTGAACACCTGGACGGAGAAGGAGGTCGGCGACGCCTGGAACAAGAGCCAGATCGCCATGGCCATCGGCGGCAACTGGACCCCGAAGGCGATCGTCGACGCCAACCCGGACCTCAAGGGCAAGCTCGGCGCCGTGCCGATCCCCGGCGAGAACGGCGGCATGAGCAAGTCCTTCCTCGGCGGCTCCTACCTGTCCACGTTCAACACGGACAAGAAGGACCTCGCCTGGGAGTTCGTGAAGCTGCTGACCACCGGCGAGTTCGCCGCCAAGTGGGCCGAGCAGACCAACTACTTCCCCGGCCAGAACTCCGAGCTGAAGAAGATCGCCGCGAAGAAGGACCCGCTGGTCGAGCCCTTCGCCACGCAGATGCTGGAGGCGGGCGCCACCGTGCCCAAGACCAAGGCGTACGGCGAGATCCAGGCGTCCAAGGTCATCCCCGGCATGGTCCAGTCGATCCTCACCGGCAAGGCGTCCGTCCAGGAAGCCGCGGACAAGGCCGCCAAGGACATGGACGCGATCTTCGCCAAGGACAACTGAGAACGAGGGCTAGTTCGGCACTGTGAAGGACGCGACTGTCGTGAAGGACACGCTCGTCGGCGGCGGACCGGAGTCCCCGGTCCGCCGCGACCCCCCGCGACCCGACGGCGGCGCCGAGGCCGCCCGCCGCCGCAAGAGACTCACCACCCTCACCCGCCCCTGGATCCTCCTCGCCCCCTCCCTCGTGGTCCTCGCGGGCCTGCTGCTCTGGCCGCTGATCCAGGTCGGCAAGCTCTCCCTCCAGGACTACGAGGTCAAATTCGGCGGCGGAGTAGGGACGTTCACCGGACTCGACCACTACAGCTCCCTGCTGAGCAGCGAGCTGCTGTGGAAGACCGTCCTGCCCAACACCGTCTTCTTCGCCGTCGCCTGCGTCGGCCTGACCGTCGCGCTCGGCACGCTCGTGGCGCTGCTCCTCAACCGCCTCGGACCCACCTGGCGGCTGATCTGCTCGATCGCGATCCTCGCCGCCTGGGCCATGCCCGCGGTGACGGGAACGTACGTATGGATCTGGCTCTTCCAGCCGCAGGACGGCATGGTCAGCCAGATCGCGGGCTCGATGGGCCTGATCGACCCGGAGACCACCAACTGGTTCACCGAACGCGGCCCGTTCTACGCCATCGCCACCCTGAACGTCATCCACCACGGCTTCCCCTTCGTCGCCATCACCGTCCTCGCGGGACTCATGACGATCCCCAAGGAGCTGTACGAGGCGGGGGAGCTGGACGGCGCAGGCGCCTGGCAGCGGTTCTGGAACATCACCGTGCCGACGATCAAGCCCGTCTTCCTCGTGGTGACCATCCTCTCCACCATCTGGGACTTCAAGGTCTTCACGCAGATCTATCTGATGCCGGGCGGCGACGGCTCCAACCCGGAGGTCTACAACCTCGGCGTCTACTCGTACATCGAGGCGTTCGCCAAGAACGACTACGGCGCGGGCGCCGCGGCCGCGGTCCTGCTGACCGTGCTGCTCCTCGCCATCACGATCATCTACATCCGTACGCTGTTCCGACAGGGGGAGGAGGACCTGTGACGGCCCGCCACCGCACCACTCTCGCGAGTCGCGTCGGCCTTCCGGTCGCGGTCGCCGCACTCCTCGTCTTCACGCTCTTCCCCGTCTACTGGATGATCTCCACCGCGCTCGACCCGAAGGCGATCACGCGCGGCTCGGACGTGCTGCCCAGCGGCATCAGCCTCGAACACTTCGACTTCGTCTTCGACAAGGGCAACTTCGGTACGTATCTGCTGAACTCGGCGCTCGTCGGCCTCGCCACGATCGTCGCGGCCGGGCTGCTCTCGCTCTTCGCGGCCATCGCGGTGGCCCGGTTCAAGTTCCGCTTCCGCACCTCCGTACTGATCATGATCCTGATCGTGCAGATGGTGCCGCTGGAGGCGCTGGTCATCCCGCTCTTCATCCAGATGAGGGACTACGACATGCTCAACTCCCTGCTGGGGCTGAGCGTCGTCTACATCGCCCTCTCGCTCCCCTTCGCCATCTGGACGCTGCGCGGCTTCGTCGCCACCGTCCCCAAGGAGGTCGAGGAGGCGGCGTACATCGACGGGGCGTCCTGGCCGCGGATGTTCTGGTCCGTGCTGCTGCCGCTGGTCGCGCCGGGGCTCGTCGCGACCTCGATCTTCGCCTTCATCACGGCGTGGAACGAGTTCGTCTTCGCGTACACCTTCATGAAGGGCAGCGACAAGTACACGGCGGCCGTGGGCATCTACCAGTTCTTCGGCGAGAACTCGACGTCCTGGGGCCCGGTCATGGCCAGCTCCACGCTGGTCACGGTGCCGGTGATGCTCTTCTTCGTGATCGTGCACCGGAAGCTGGGCTCGGGCCTGGCGGCGGGCGCGGTCAAGGGCTGAGGCAGTCCAGGGCTGAGGCGGCCAAGGGCTGGGGCGCGGGGCGGTCAAGGACCCGGTCGATTCTATTGACTAAAAGTCAATTCGGCGTCACTCTCGACCTCCCGAACCCAGCCCGGGAGGTCGAGTGAGCACCGAAACGCCGGAGCAGCGGGAGCAGCCGGAGCAGCGCGAGCGGCTGAGCGCCGAGCTGCGCGACGAACCACCGCGATCGTTCGACCAGCTGTCCGCCGACCAGCTCGCGGTGCTGGCCGACGCCCTGGAGCGAGAGCGCGAGAGCCGGGCCGCCGGACTCAACGAGGCCGCCGAGGAGGCACTGAAGCTGGTGCCCGCGATGGCGCGCGGCCCCGTCCGCCGGGTCCTCTTCCGATAACCGAGGCGAGCGAGGAGTCAGCATGGACAAGCTGCGCGGCAGGGCCGAGAGCCTCAAGACCGCCCGCCTCCTGGACGTCGAACCGGACACGCTCGCGTTCCTCCAGGCGCTGCCCGCCGAAGACGTACGCCGCTTCCGCGCCAGTTGCGTCGCGGCGCTCTTCGACCGGGCGCCCGACATGCTCGACCGGATCGCGTCCGCGACCAAACTGGTGCCGACCGGGATCGCCGCCGCCATCTCCCAGAAGGCCCTCGGGCCGCGCCTGGCCGCCGCCGTCGCCGGACGGCTCGAACCCGCCCGCGCCGCCGACATCATCGAGAAGCTGCCGGTGTCCTTCACCACCCAGGCGTGCGGACACCTCGACCCCCGCCGGATCCAGGGCATCGTCGACCGGCTCGACGAGAACCTCGTCGTACGCATAGCGGTGGCGCTCGCCGAGCGCGGCGACCACCTGACGATGGGCCGCTTCGTCGGCCACCTGCCCGACTCCGCGCTGCGCCGCATCCTGCCGCACGTCGACGACGCCGCCGTCCTGAGGACGGGCTTCGCGATCGAGGAGACCGAACGGCTCGGCCACATCATCGACCTGATGGGGGCGGACCGCCTCGCCTCGGTCATCGGCTCCGCCTCGGACGCCGGTCTGTGGCCCGAGGCGCTGGCCGTCGCCGGCATGGTGACGGGGGAGCAGCGCGGCCGCATCGCCTCGCTCACCGCCGCCCAGCCACCGGACCGGCTCGACTCGCTGGTCGCGACGGTGGCGGAGCAGGACCTGTGGGAATCCCTGCTGCCGCTGGTCGCGCAGCTGGGCGAGGAGGAGCGCGGGAGGGTCGCGGCACTGCCCTCGCTGCGGGGCGCCGAAGTCCTCGGCGCGGTCGTGCGCGCGGTGGTGGCCACCGGCCTGTGGGCGGAGTTCCTGCCGCTCGTGGGCGCGCTGCCGGACGACTCACGCAAGCTCGTCGCCGACGCCGCGGGGGCGCTGCCCGCGCCCGACCTGGACGCGCTCGCCCTGGAGGTCGACAAGCGGGATCTGTGGGAACTGGTCATGCCGCTGGTCGAGTTGATGGACGACGCGGCCAAGACGCGGATCTTTGAACTCCCCGCGTTCCGGGGGCAGGACGGGGACGGGTCATAGGCCGGACGGTAACCCACATGGCCTACGAAGAATCGATACGGCGGCCCTCGTACGGGTGACAGTGAGCGTCCCGAGGGGGCCGATCGGGGTAGGCGCAGGCGGCCCCGCCGCTTCCCGGCGGATCCGGCAGTCCCCGGAACGAAAAGGGAATCCATGCGCCTTCGCCACGCAGTCGCCGCCGCCCTCGGCGCCCTCACCCTCGTCGTCACCCAGTCGGCGCCCGCGAGCGCCGCCACCGGCGACTTCTCGTACAAGTTCGTCGGCCCTGACGGCTCGCCGCGGTCGGCCACCCTCCACCACCCGCCGAGCCCCGCCTGCATCACGCTCGCCGAGGTCGCGGACCCGGGCGCGTCCGAGCCCGCCTTCGCCCCGCACAACAACACCGATGAATGGGCCATGGTCTTCACCGAGCCCGACTGCGCAGGCGACTCCTGGACGCTGCGCCCGCACGGCAACCCCACCACGGACCGGCTCAAGCTGCGCTCAGTGTTCCTGACGGGCCGCCACTGACAGACGCACGCCTTCACCCTGCCGTCGACCCGCCGTCCACGGCGAACTCCGTCCCCGTGATGTACGACGACGCGTCCGACGCCAGGAACAGCACCAGCTCACCGACCTCCTCCGGGCGGCCCATCCTGCCGAGCGGCAGATGGGACCACTCCCGCCCGGCGGAGGCCGCGGCGATCATCGGGGTGTCGATCACCCCCGGATGCACCGAGTTCACCCGCACCCCGTACTTCGCCAGGTCCAGCGCCGAGGACCGCGTCAGACCCCGCAGCCCGAACTTCGTCGAGCCGTACGCCGCGTGACCCGGGATGCCGACGAGCCCCGCCGTCGACGACACGTTCACCACCGAGCCGCCACCCGCCTCCTTCAACGCGGGCAGCACCGCCTGGATGCCGAGAAAAGGGCCCAGGAGATTGACGCGGATCAGCGTCTCGAAGTTCTCGTACGTCTCCTCCTCCACGGAGGCCGTGCGCCACAGCGCGGCGTTGTTCACCAGGGCGTCGAGCCGCCCGAAGGCACCGAGAGCCCCCGCCACGGCCGACGCCCAGCTCTCCGCGTCGGTGACGTCATGGCGTACGAACAACCCCTGGTCCCCCAGCGAACGGGCGACCTCCCGGCCCTCCTCCTCCCGTACGTCCGTGACCACGACCCGCGCCCCCGCCTCGGCGAACAGCCGGGCCTCCGCCGCGCCCTGCCCCCGGCCCGCACCGGTGACCAGCACCGTCCTGCCGTCCAGGCCGTACGAGATGCCCCGCGAGCCCATGCCACATCTCCGTCCAGGTGACCAAGAGACATATGACCAAGAGGCATATGTCTAGCAGTCACGCGCACAAGTCAGAAGGGCTCAGGCACGCCGGAAAGCGCCCGGCGTCACACCGTAGACACGCTGGAACCAGCGGCCGAAATGGGCCTGGTCGGCGAAGCCCGCGGCGGCCGCGGCCTCGGCGGGCGAACTGCCGGACCGCAGCAGCGAACGGGCCCGGTTCAGCTTGAGCTGACGCTGGTACTCGCTGGGCGCCAGACCGTACTCGGCGCGAAAGGCCCGGTACAGGGCGAACCGGCTGCATCCCGCGGCCAGCGCCAGGCGCTCCGCGGACACCGGCTCCAGATACGCCTCGTCCAGCACCTCCCTCGCCCGGCGCGCGGCCTGACCAAGGGCCCGCACCGTCGGCGCACGGCCCGCCGCCGGGGGAGCGGACGTCGCGCCGCGCCGCGTCATCGCGGTGACGGCGGCCGTCAGGCGCTCGTCGCGCACCAGCGGATCCGCGCCACCGGCCAGGGCGGCGTGCAGCCGGGCGAGCGTGCGGGCGAGCACCGGGTCGGTCAGGACGGGCCGGGCGAACAGCGGCAGCGCCGCGGAGCGCCCGTCCGTCGCGTCGGCGACGACCTCGCGCACCACCGCCGGGCCGATGTGCACGATGCGGTAGTGATAGCCCAGATCGGCGGCTGCCCGCCCGTCGTGGACCTCGTCGGGGTTGAGGGCCATCACCATCCCGGCACCGCTGGTGTGGCTCGCGCCACGGCAGCGGAAACGCTGGGCGCCCGCGTCGGTGATGCCGAAGGAGTACGTGTCGTGGCTGTGCGGCGGATACACATGGTCCAGGAAGCGCGCGTGCATGGCCTCCAACGGACGGTCACCGTCCCGCCAATAGCGCACCCAGCTGTCGGACGTTGCCATGAGGCCAAGTATGGCCCGCACCAGCGTTCAAGACGCGCCGCCGCAGGGACGGCAGAGTCGCCGCCATGTCGACGCACAAGGGCCTGAGCAGCCCGTACCTCCTGCTCACGATCACGATGGTGCTGTGGGGAAGCGCCTTCTCCAGCTCCAAGTCGGTGGTGGCGCACCTGCCGCATACGGTGGCCGCGCTGCTCCGCTTCGGCGGCGCCGCGCTGGTGCTGCTGGTGGCCGTGGCGCTCCTCGGCGACCGCCGGACCGGGCCGGCGCCGCGCGCGGTGGGACGCGCCGCTCTGGCCGGTGTCCTCGGCGTCTTCGCCTACAACGGCGCGTTCTTCTGGGGGCTCTCCCTCGCGCCCTCCCTCGACGCGGGCATCCTCATACCCGTCATGACCCCGGTCCTCACCAGCTTCTTCCTGGTGGTCACGGGCCGCGAACGGGCGTCGGGCGCGCGCATCGCCGGACTCGGACTCGGCCTCGCAGGGGCGGTGATCTTCTTCCTGGGGGCGGGCGGCAGCGCCGGAAGCGGTGCCTCACGGCTCGCGGGCGACGCCCTGTTCCTGCTCAGCGCGGTGTGCTGGGCCGCCTACACGCTGGCCGGGCCACGGGTGCTCGCGGGAGTCGACCCGCTGCGCGCCACGACGTACGCGACCTGCGCGGGCGCCCTGCTCCTCGGCGTGGTCGCCGTGCCCGACCTCGGTGAGGTGCGCTGGGGCGAACTCCCGCCGGACCTCTGGCTGAACGTCGGCTACCTGGCGCTGGGCGCGGCCGCCGTCGCCAACCTCCTCTACTACCGCGGGGTGGCCGCCGTGGGGCCCGCGTCGGCGTCCCTGATGATGTTCGCGGTGCCGGTCGTCAACACCGTGTGCGGCACGCTGTTCCTCGGGGAGTCCTTCGGCGCCGTGCAGGCGGTGGGCGCGTCGGTCCTGCTGGCGGGCGCCGTGCTCGCCGCGACGCAAGGGCGGCTGCCGGGGCGGGCCGTGCCACGGGCCGAGCGCCCCGAGGCACCCCCGCGCAAGGCGCGTACGCCGCTCAGCCGACCATGCGGTGGCGCAGTTTCAGGAGGGTACGCGCGTCCAGGCCGAGCCCCTCGGTCAGATAGCCCCCCAGGCCGCCGTACCGCTCGGTCGCCTCGTCCAGGGCCGTGCCGAGATAGTCGGTCCGTACCTCCTGAAGCGGAATGATCAGGTCCGGGTTCTGCATCATGCCGCTCTGCTTGAGTGCCTCGCGGAGCTTCGCGTCGTGGGCCGAGCGGTAGGTGTTGGAGGCCAGATAGTCGTCGACGGCCGTCCTGTCCGGTACGCCGAGCAGCCGCAGCAGCAGATACGTCGTCCAGCCGGTGCGGTCCTTGCCCGCGGTGCAGTGGTAGAGGAGTGGCGAGCCGCTGTCCGCGATGTCACGCAGGGTGGTCGCGAACTGCGCGCGGTTGGCGGCGTCGGTGACGAAGGTGCGGTAGACGTCCCGCATGAAGGCGGCCGCCCTGCCGTCGCCGAGCATCTCCTCCTGCTTGACCGGGTCCCTGGAGCCGATCGCGGTGATGAGCCGCGTGAACAGGCCGTTGTCGGTGACGGGCCGCGAGACCGGGGTGACCCCGGCGGGCAGCCGGTCAGGGCCGTCGTACTGGACCTCGGCGGGCACCCTGAAGTCGACGGCCTTCTTCAGGCCGAGCCCGGAGAGCGTGGCCAGGTCGGCGTCGGTGAGCTTGCTGAGGGCGTCGGCGCGGAAGACCTGGCCGCGGCGGACCCGCTCCCCGTCGTAGGTGCGGTGGCCGCCGACGTCCCGTACGTTCACGGCGCCCTGGAGCGGGATGTGGCGGCCGGTGCCGTACGCCGCCGACTGGTGCGAGGCGTGCCGGGGGACGCCGGGCGCGACGGGTTCGGCGTGGGCCGCCCACGCGGGCAGCGCGCCGATCACGAGGGAGGAGATCGCGAGTCCGGCTGCCGTACGGGTGCGTGAGACGCGCATCGGGGGGCCGCCTTCCGATCGGTAGCGGAGCGGTACCAGAACCAACCAAGCGATTGTTCGGGAGAAGGTAGCGAGGTCCCCGCGAGGGAGGAAGGGGCACGGGGGCGTACGTCTCCTGGGCCAGGTGGTGCAGGTCTCCCGGCCCGGGGAACATCCACTCCGCCAGCCGTGTTAAAGTTATGTGTTGCAGTTTTGGTACCCATGAACTTTATGCGCGCCTGACGGGAGTGCTCCGAGGGCGCATTATTGTTTTTCCGGTTCTCTCCGGATGGGGTCATTGCGGCGCTGGAGAACCACAATTCCGTGGCTTTCCATACTCTGCCCCTGTTGAGGAGATTGACATGGCAACCGGCACCGTTAAGTGGTTCAACGCAGAAAAGGGCTTCGGCTTCATCGAGCAGGACGGCGGCGGCCCCGACGTCTTCGCCCACTACTCGAACATCGCGTCCTCGGGCTTCCGTGAGCTCCTCGAGGGCCAGAAGGTTTCCTTCGACGTGACCCAGGGCCAGAAGGGCCTGCAGGCCGAGAACATCGTTCCTGCCTGATCGTCGCAGCGCGCGAACCTCACAGCCGAGGCCCGCACCGGAAGGTGCGGGCCTCGGCTTGCGCTGTCATCGGGCCCTACCGGGCCCAGAGCCGCACAGAGGCTCAGAGGTCCGGAAAGTCCAGCGACCAGGAAGGCATTACTGCATGAACCGCTCCGAACGACCGGCACGACCCGCCCGCAAGCGGCCCGCGAACGCAGCCGGAAAGGGCAGGCCGATCGGCCAGGCGAAGGGCTCCGCGAACTCCGCGAAGAAGCCCGGAAGCCGTAAGCCGAAGCCGGCGCAGGGCGGGGAGTTCGCCCTGCCCGAGAGCGTCACGCCCGCGCTGCCCGCCGTCGAGGCCTTCGGCGACCTGGACATGCCCGAGGCCCTCCTGAAGACGCTGGCCGCCCAGGGCGTCACCGAGCCCTTCCCGATCCAGGCCGCCACCCTTCCCAACTCCCTCGCGGGCCGCGACATCCTCGGCCGCGGACGCACCGGCTCCGGCAAGACCCTCGCCTTCGGCCTCGCCCTGCTGGCCCGCACGGCCGGACAGCGCGCCGAGTCGAAGTCCCCGCTCGCCATGGTCCTCGTCCCCACGCGCGAGCTGGCCCAGCAGGTGACGGACGCCCTCACGCCCTACGCGACGTCGGTGAACCTCCGCATGGCCACGGTCGTCGGCGGCATGTCGATCACCAAGCAGTCCGGCACGCTCCGCCGCGGCGCCGAGGTCCTGGTCGCGACCCCCGGCCGCCTCAAGGACCTGATCGAGCGCGGCGACTGCGACCTCTCGCGGGTGCGTACGACCGTCCTCGACGAGGCCGACCAGATGGCCGACATGGGCTTCATGCCGCAGGTCACGGCGCTGCTCAAGCAGGTCGAGCAGGGTGGCCAGACCATGCTGTTCTCGGCGACGCTGGACAAGAACATCGACCGGCTCGTCCGGATGTTCCTCACCGACCCCGTCGTGCACTCCGTCGACCCGTCCGCGGGCGCGGTCACCACGATGGAGCACCACGTCCTCTACGTCGCCGACGAGACGGACAAGAAGGCCGTCGCCATGCGGATCGCCGCCCGCGAGGGCCGCGTGATCATGTTCCTGGACACCAAGCGTGCCGTGGACCGCTTCACCAAGCGGCTCCTGGCCAACGGTGTACGGGCCTCCGGCCTGCACGGCGGCCGCTCGCAGCCGCAGCGCAACCGTACGCTCGACCAGTTCAAGACCGGGCAGGTCACCGCGCTGGTCGCCACCAACGTGGCGGCGCGCGGCATCCACGTCGACGACCTCGACCTCGTCGTGAACATCGACCCGCCCGCCGACCACAAGGACTACCTCCACCGCGGCGGGCGTACCGCGCGGGCCGGTGAGTCGGGCAGCGTCGTCACGCTCGTACTGCCCGAGGAGAAGCGGGACATGACGCGGCTGATGTCCGACGCGGAGATCAGCCCGCGTACGGCGCGGATCACCTCCTCCGACGAGGAGCTCGTCCGGATCACCGGGGCGCGGGAGCCCTCGGGGGTGCCGGTGGTCATCGAGACGCCTGTGCCGCAGCAGCCCGCGCAGGCCTCTTCCCAGCGGCGTCGCCGCCCCCGTGGCGGCGCCTCCGCCTCCGCCTCCGGCGCCGGTACCGGTTCCGGTTCCGGCCAGGGCCAGCGCAGGGCCCCTCGCCAGGGCCAGGCCGGCGGCCAGCCCGCGGCCGGCGGCGCACGCGGGCGCCGGGGACGTCCCGGTAACGGAGCGCAGGGCGGCCGCCGCGCAGCGTAACGCTGGGCGCTGTGCCTGAGCATCTGTCCCGGCCCCCCGCCGTGGGGCCTCTCCCGCCGCTCCGCGGCGGGGGGTCTCCCACCCACCCGTTTGCCCCGCATCGGACATGTGTGGGTAGGAGCCGGGGGGGGCGCAACCGGCGACGGGCCGCAGCCGCCGTCGCGACCCGAGGGGACGTGGCGGTATGTCCGCCCGGAGCACAGTGGTAACGCTCCGGTGCCAGCAGCAAGGCGCCCACGCCAAGATGGCGAGGACGGACATACCGCCGCGGCCCCGCCCCACAACGGCGAGGCGCAGCACGAGCCGGGGCCAAGGGGCAATACCCGCCCCGCGCCCGAAACGGCGAGGCGCAGCACGGGCCGAGCCAAGGGGCGATGCCCGCCCCGTGCCCACAACGGCGGGCGCGTGGCGCCAGCCGGGGCCAAGGGGTGACGCCCGCCCCGTGCCCACAACGGCCGGGCACAGCGTCAGCCGGGGCCAAGGGGCAACGCCCGCCCCGCCCCCACAACGGCGAGCGCGTAGCGTCAGCCGAGGCCAGGGGCGATGCCCGCCCCGTCGCGACCAAGAAGGAGAGCCCGCCCAATGTCGGAGCGTGAACCCGTCGTGTTGAACCTGCTCGAAGACGGCCACGCCGCCCTGCGCGCCGACTGCGGCAGCTGCTTCGGGCTCTGCTGCGTGGCCCTCGCCTTCTCCGCGTCCTCGGACTTCGCCGTCGACAAGGACGCCGGGAAGCCCTGCACCAACCTCCAGGCGGACTTCCGCTGCGGCATCCACCGCGACCTGCGCGACAACGGCTTCCGTGGCTGCACCGTGTACGACTGCTTCGGCGCGGGCCAGCACGTCTCCCAGGACACCTTCCGCGGCCGCGACTGGCGCGAGGACCCGGCCGCCGCGCGGCAGATGTTCGAGGTGTTCCCGATCATGCGGCAACTCCACGAGCTGCTCTGGTACCTGACGGAGGCGCTCACACTTCCGCAGACCAAGCCGATCCGCGCCGACCTCCGCAAGGCCCTCGCCAAGACCGAACAGTTCGCGCAGGGCAGCCCCGAGGCGGTCAAGGACACCGACGTGGCCGCCCACCGCCAGGACGTCAACACCCTCCTCCTGCGCACCAGTGAACTCGTACGCAAGGGCGGCGGCAAGAAGAAGGACCGCCGAGGGGCGGACCTCATCGGCGCACGGCTCAAGGGCGCCGACCTGAAGGGAGCCAATCTGCGGGGCGCCTATCTCATAGGCGCCGACCTGCGCGACGCGGACCTGCGGACGGCCGATCTGATCGGCGCGGACCTGCGCGACGCGGACCTGCGGGGCGCCGACCTCACCGGCGCGCTCTTCCTCACGCAGTCGCAGGTGAACGCGGCCAGGGGCGACGACGGCACCCGGCTGTCCGACTCCCTCATCCGCCCCGGGCACTGGTCGGACACCCGAGAGCGCTAGGCGTCACACTCCAGCACCGTCCAGCACAGCGTGCACCGCGCCCGCACCCGCCCCCGCGCCGGCACGCGGATCCGCTGGAAGCACGTAGGGCAGGCGAACGTCACCCGCAGCGCGCCGAGCCCGTCGGACGAGAACGAGTACGCCCCGCCCGGGAGCCCCGCCCCGCGCTCCCGGGCGTACTGCCGCTCCTTCGCGTACCGCCGGTCCTTCGCGTACCGCCGCTTCCCCGCCCACCCGGCCGCCGCCAGCGGCGGCTGCTGCTCGTCGCGGCGGGCCTGGGCGAGCCCCTTGGTGTACGCCGTGTACGCCTGCGCGCTGGTGAACCACGTCTCCGGCGCCTCGCCGAACGCCAGCGCCCGCTTGGCGAGGACGTATCCGAACTCCTCCGGCGTGAGGTAGCCGAGCTTCTGCGAGGAGGCGCCGTCCTCGCGGTAGGCGTCCAGGAGCAGCCAGCCCGCGCCCAGGTACGCGGCGGCGGTGTCGGTGAGGATCTCGTTGTCCCGGGTGCCGGGGAAGGACAGGTCGAGCCGGTGCAGATACACGTGCATGACCTCGTGGGCGAGCGCCGCGCCGATGTCCCGCCGGTGCGTGCGGAAACGGTCGTTGAGTTCGATGAAGTACTCGGGCCCCGCGGCGAGTTCGACGTACGCGGCGTGGTCCATCTCGCGGAAGCTGACGATCACGCGGGCGTCGGGCAGACGCAGGTGCCGCACCATTTCGCGGGCCACCCGCTGCACGCCGAGGTACAGGTCGTCCTGGTCGCCGAAGGCCACGTCGACGGGGGCGACGCTGGTGTCGAAGGTGTGGACCGTGTCGTACGAAAGGCGCTTGTAGAGCGCGGTGACGGCGGCGCGCACGGTCTCCAGATGGGGGTAGCCGTGCACGACAGGACCGCCGCCGACCGTCACGCCCACACCCCCTGACGTCACCCACCGCGAGACCAGCAAGCCGAGCAAGCCCAAGCAGGCCCAAGCAAGCCGCATCAAGACCCACCGAGACGCCCGACTCAACCCCACTGTACGGGCGTTGGCGGCGGCGGGCAGTGGACCGCGCGACACGCCTTGGCCGGAAACCGCCCCTTGTCCTGAGCGGACACCGATCTCCATAATCCGCAGCAACGCTTTGGCGGGCTCATGCCATCCGGGCGTCGTACCACCCCCCACAAACACCCCGCGAAGGGAAGTCAGTTGAAGACCAAGCCGCGTGGAGTGAAGAGAGCCGCCACCCTCGGTGCGATCGCGCTCGCCACCATCAGCCTTCAGCCCGTCGCCGCGTCCGCGGCACCTCACCCGGGCCCGGAGCCCAGCGAGCGTGTCGTCGGCGGCACGCCCGCCAAGCAGGGCGAGTTCCCGTTCATGGTCCGTCTGTCGATGGGCTGCGGCGGCGCTCTGTACGCCAAGGACATCGTGCTGACCGCCGCCCACTGTGTGGACGGCTCCGGCAACAACACGAGCATCACCGCCACCGCCGGCGTCGTGGACCTGAGGAGCCCCTCCGCGATCAAGGTGAAGTCCACCAAGGTCCTCCAGGCCCCCGGCTACAACGGCAAGGGCAAGGACTGGGCGCTCATCAAACTGGCGAAGCCGATCGACCTGCCCACGCTGAAGATCGCCAAGGACACCAAGTACAACAAGGGCGACTTCACCGTCGCGGGCTGGGGCGCCAACAGGGAAGGCGGCGCCCAGCAGCGCTACCTCCTCAAGGCGACCGTCCCGTTCGTCAGCGACGCCGACTGCAAGGCCGCGTACGGCGGCGACCTCACGCCCGGCGAGGAGATCTGCGCCGGCAACCTCGCCCAGGGCGGCATCGACACCTGCCAGGGCGACTCGGGCGGCCCCATGTTCCGTAAGGACGAGGCGGGCGCGTACATCCAGGTCGGCATCGTCAGCTGGGGCAACGGCTGCGCGCGGCCGAAGTTCCCCGGCGTCTACACCGAGGTGTCGACGTTCGCCGCGGACATAGAGAGGGCGGCGGCGGGACTCTGACGTCCCCCGCCGCATCGGTGAGGGGCGCCCGCGGTCACCGCGGGCGCCCCGCATCCGGCTCCGCTTCCGCAGCCACTGCGGCTCCGCTTCCGCAGGTAAGTCCAAGACCTGTCCCTCCTTTGTCCATAGGCGCGTCCGTCCCGCCCGGCGCATCGTGATCGGCACCAATTCCGTCCCCATGGAGGGGTGCCGCATGCTGCCGTCAGACACGTCCGGGCCGAGCCGCAGAGCCGTCATCGCCACCGGTGCGATCGCCGGGGTGGGCGCCGCCCTCGGAATGGGCTCCAGCGCGTACGCCCAGGGCTCCGGCGCGTACGCCGAGGCAGGCCCCGCCGAGCCGCCGCCCACCGAGGTGGTCCTGCGCTCGCGCCACCTGGACGTACGCGTCGCCGGCGACTTCCCGCGCGTCGTCTCGTACACCGACCGCGCGAGCGGCGCCGTCCTGCACGGCCGCTCGGACGCCGTCACCACCGTCCTCATCGACGAGGCCGAGCACACACCGACGGTCACCGCGTCGGCGGGCCGGTCCCGCATCTCGTACGTACTCGCCTTCCACGGCGGCACCCGCATCGATGTCGAGATCACCGTCGAGGGACACCAGGTCCACTGGCGCGTCACGAAGATCGCGGACACCGACGCGCTGCGGGTCGGCACCCTGCGGATTCCCGGCCTCGCCCTGCTGTCCGTGCGCGACGACCAGCCCGGCGCCGCCCTCCTCGCCGCCAAGGTGCAGCTCGACAAGGCCAAGAGCGGCGACACCCTGGTCCGGCCGGGCAAGGACACACCCGCCGAGGCGCCCGTCGGATGCGCGTACGCCGTCGTCGCGCACGACAGGCTCGGCGGGGCGATCGAGACGAACACCGTCTACGACAAGCCCACCTCCGCCGCCGGCACCACCTGGGAGAACGGCCGCCTGTGGCGCGAGACGGTGCGACCCACCGAGAACGCCGACTACGTAGAGGCCCGGTTGACTCCCGGGCAGTGGACCCACCGCGCCGCGACCGCGCCCGTCGGCGCCACCGAGCCCCTCCCGTACGCCACCGTCGTCATCACCGGCGACCGCAACGGTGACGGCAAGGTCGACTGGCAGGACGCCGCCATCGCGCTGCGCGACATCATGGTCGACCCGCTCGGCGCCGACGAGCAGCATCTGCGGGTCGTCCCGCACATCCCGTTCAACTTCGCCTCGCAGGCCACCAACCCGTTCCTGGCCACCCTCGACAACGTCAAGCGAATCCACCTGGCCACCGACGGACTGCGCCAGTACACGCTCCTCAAGGGCTACCAGTCCGAGGGCCACGACTCCGCCCACCCCGACTACGCGGACAACTACAACACCCGCGCGGGCGGCCTGACGGACCTCAACACCCTCGTCCACGAGGGCAAGAAGTGGAACAGCGACTTCAGCGTGCACGTCAACGCCACCGAGTCCTACCCCGTCGCCAACGCCTTCTCCGAGAAGCTCGTCGACAAGACCAACGAGCAGTGGGACTGGCTCGACCAGAGCTACCGCATCGACCAGCGCCGCGACCTGGTCTCCGGGGACATCGTCAAGCGCTTCGCCGATCTGCGCGCCCAGACCGACCCCGGCCTGAACGCCCTCTACATCGACGTGTTCCGCGAGTCCGGCTGGACCTCCGACCGCCTCCAGCGGGCGCTGCGCGAACAGGGCTGGACCGTCACCACCGAGTGGGGCCACGGCTTCGAACGCTCCGCCGTCTGGTCGCACTGGGCCACCGAGCCCGACTACGGCGGCGACACCTCGCGGGGCATCAACTCGCGCCTGATCCGCTTCGTCCGCAACCACCAGAAGGACGTCTTCGCCGACAAGTGGCCCACGCTCCTCGGCATCGCCCGCATGGGCAACTTCGAGGGCTGGGTCGGCAAGACGGACTGGCACGCCTTCTACGAACTGATCTGGACGCACTCGCTGCCCGCCAAGTACCTCCAGGCGTACCCCGTCAAGACGTGGGACGAGCACGAGATCACCTTCTTCGGCCCCACGAGGACGGCCGTCTCCGACGCCTCCGGAGGCAAGCGGCGCATCACCACCGACGGACACGTCGTCTACGAAGACGGCCGCTACCTGCTCCCCTGGGAGCCCCGCAAGGCCACCGATCCCGCCAAGCTGTACCACTACAACCCGTCCGGCGGCAGCAGCAGTTGGCGGCTCCCACGCGCGTGGGCGCGGCGCTCCCGTGTCGCCCTGTACCGGCTCACCGACCAGGGGCGCGTCTTCGAGTCGTACGTCTCCGTAGCGGGCGGAGAAGTCACCATCGAGGCCGAGCCGAAGCAGCCCTACGTCCTCTACCGCGAGCGTGCCGCCGCCCTCCCCGACCCGAAGTGGGGGCAGGGCACTCCGCTGCACGACCCCGGCTTCCACTCCGGCACCCTCAAGGGGTGGAAGGCCAGCGGGCCCGCCACTGTGAAGCTCAGCGCTCTCGGCGACCCGGAGCTGGTCATCGCCGCGGGCGGCGCGGCATCCGTCGGGCAGCGGCTCGCCCGCCTCAAGGCCGGTACGTACGCCGCGTCCGTGCAGGTCGAGGTCGGCGAGAAGGCGGGGGAGCGGCGCAGGGCCTCCCTGGAGGTGCGGACCGCCGACGGGGTCACCGCGGCCAACTTCACCGAGACATCCACCGCGGTCAACCACGTCGCCGCCGACCGCAAGCACGGCACCCGCTTCCAGCGCATGTTCACCTACTTCACCGTCCCCGAGGGCGGCGGCACCGCCGAGCTGACCCTGCGTGCCGAAGCGGGCCACGCGCGCGTGCGCTTCGACAACGTACGCGTCGTCGCCGCCCACCCCGTGACGGTGAAGCGGCCCCGCTCCACCCTCGTCCACGAGGACTTCGAGCACGTCCCGCAGGGCTGGGGCCCCTTCGTGAAGGGCGACGCGGGCGGGGCCACCGACCCGCGCACCCACATCGCCCAGCGCCACGCCCCGTACACGCAGCGCGGCTGGAACGGCAAGGCGGTCGACGACGTCATCGACGGCACCAACTCCCTGAAGTCGCGCGGCGAGAACACCGGCCTCGTCTACCGCACCGTGCCGCACACCGTCCGCTTCACCGCGGGCGGGCGCTACCGCGTCTCCTTCCGCTACGAGAACGAGAAGGCCGGCCAGTACGCCTGGATCACCGCCGTCGACGCCCCCGGGCCCCGCGAGACGGACCGCAAGGACCTCCCCGTGGCCACGGAGCCCACCACTCTCACCTACGAGTTCACGGCGCCCGCCGAGGGGGAGGCCTGGGTCGGTCTGCGCAAGACCGGCGGCGACGGCACGGCGGAGTTCGTCCTCGACGCGTTCGAGGTGACCGAGATCTGAGCGGCCCCCGAGGTGGCGGGGGGCGGCCTCAGGACAGTGCGACCTTTGCCCTCTCCGCCCCCTCCAGCTCCAGCACCCACACCTCGTTCGCGCCCTCCCGCAGGACGGGGCCGGGAACGTACAGCGACGTCTGCGGGCCCACCGACCAGTAGCGGCCCAGGTTGAAGCCGTTCACCCACACGAACCCGCGCGTCCAGCCGGGCAGCTCCAGACGGGCGTCGCCCGCCCCCTGGACGTACAGCGCGCCGCGGTACAGACCCGGGCGTCCCCGCCCCGCACCGGCGGCGGGGACGCCGCGCACCGCGTCCGCCGCGTCGAACGCGTCGAGCCGCAGGGCCCGCGCCCGCACCCCGTGCAGGTACTGCCGCTCATGCAGGATCCCTCCCGTGATCCCCTTGGGCTCGCCCGTGCGCGGCCCGTAGTTGACCCGGCCCAGCGACTCCACCCACAGCTCCACGCGCGCGTGCCCGGCCACGGGCGTCTCCAGGACGGGTTCCTCCTCGGTCAGGACACCGGCCCGCTCCCCGTCCACGTACACGACCGCCAGATCGCGCAGACCCCGCACGCCCAGCGGGTACGGCTCGCGCGGGCCCGGCACCGTGACGGTGTAGCGCACCAGGCCCCGGTCCACGTCGAGTTCTTCGAAGGTGGGCGGTACGGCATGTTCCGCTTCCGGGGTGCCGAGGTGCTCCAGGACCGTGTCCAGCGGCGACCAGTCCATGAGGGACGCCGACGCGGGGGCGCCGAGGACCGGGAGGGGCGGGGGCGGCTCGGGCAGGGGCCCCGACGCGTACTCCGCCAGGACCTCCCGGAAGCGCCAGAACTTCGCCGTGGGGCGGCCGGACTCGTCGATCGGAGCGTCGTAGTCGTACGACGTGACGTCCGGCTCCAGCGGACCGTCGTGCAGCGCGCCACCACCCCGGTTGGCACCCGCCCAGCCCGCGAAGTTCGTGCCACCGTGCGCCATGTAGACGTTCACCGAAGCCCCGCACTCCAGGATCTCGCGGAGCGCCGCCGCGGCGTCGTCGGCATCCCGTACGACATGGTCCGCGCCCCAGTGGTCGAACCAGCCGCACCAGAACTCCATGCACATCAGCGGCCCCTTCGGCCGGTGCGCGCGCAACGTCCCGAAGCCGGACCGCGCCCCCGAGCCGAAGTTCGCCGTCGCCAGGACACCGGGGATCGAACCGCCGGTCAGCATGTGGTCCTCGGGCCCGTCCGACGTGAACAGCGGCACCCGTACGCCTTCGGCGCGCAGCAGGTCGGCGAGGCGGCGCAGATACACCTGGTCCGAGCCGTAACTGCCGTACTCGTTCTCGACCTGCACCATGATCACCGGGCCGCCGCCCGGACCACTGTCCGGACCGCCGTCCGCGCCAACGTGCTGGCGCGGCACGACCTCCCGCAGCAGACGGCGGAACCAGCGCTCCACATGCGCCAGATACTCCCCGTCACGCGTCCGCACACGCGCCCCCAGCGCACCCGTCAGCCAGTGCGGCAGCCCGCCGTTCTCCCACTCCGCACAGATGTAGGGGCCGGGGCGGACGATCGCCCACAGGCCCGCCTCCCGCGCCGCGTCCAGGAAACGGCCGAGCGCCGACACGTCACGGAACACACCCGGACGCGGCTCGTGCACATTCCACGGGACGTACGTCTCCACACAGTTGAGCCCCATCGCCCGCAGCATCGCCAGACGGTGCCCCCACTGCTCCTCGTGCACCCGGAAGTAGTGCAGCGCGCCCGACAGCAGCCGCACCGGCCGCCCGCCCACCTCGAAATCGTCCTCGCCGACCCTGAACCCGTCCATCGTGTCCTCCCGCTCACCTGCCGATCGCCCACGATCACCTCTGGCGGGCAGCGGGGTCCATGGACAAAGATCGGGTCCCGTTGGACGCAGCGAGCGGTCCTGAACCCGGCCCGCACGGGAACCCGCACCGGAAGGGGCACGCGGATGTACCACACGTGGATGCGGTATTTCACTCCCAGCCCGGCCCACCACCGGCTCGGCCTGGCCTGCCTCGGCGTCGGCCTCCAGCACGGCCTCCTGCCGACCGTCGGCCCCCGCACCCTCGACCACCACGTCGCCGTCGTCATCAGCGCGGGCGGCGGCTGGTTCCGTGGCCCCGACGGACGGCGTACGACAGTGACCGCGCCCGCCCTGATCTGGCTCACCCCCGGCGTACGCCACCACTACGGGCCCGACCCCGACACCGGCTGGGACGAATGCTTCGTCGACTTCACCGGCCCCGCCACCACCACGTACACCGAACTCGGCTACATCGAACCCACCCGCCCCGTCGTACCGCTCTCCGACGCGGCGGGCGCCCGCGCCGCCGTCGGCCGCATCGCCCGCGCCGCCCGCCGCGGCAACCCCCTCCTCGAAGTCGAGACCGGCGCCGCCGTCCACGAACTCCTCGTCGCCCTGCGCCGCGCCCGCGCCGACATCGCCCCCGACGGCGACCCCGTCCTCCAGGCCCTCGCCCGCGACGCCTTCCAGCCCCTGTCCGTCGCCGAACACGCCGCCCGCCACGGCATGACACCCGCCGAACTGCGCACCGCCGTACGACGCGGCGCCGGCTGCAGCCCCAAGGACTACCTCCTCGGCATCCGCCTCGGCCGCGCCAAGGAACTCCTCGCCGCCACCGAACTGCCCGTCGCCGCCGTCGCCCGCCGGGTCGGCTACGACGACCCGGCGTACTTCTCTCGCCTCTTCACCCGCCGCGTCGGCACGGCCCCCGTCCGCTTCCGCGAACAGCAGGGCCGCGCCGTCCCCGGCGGCTGGTCACAGCAGATACCGGACCCCGACCACCCGCCGATGCTGCGCTCCTCCACCACGGGCGGCACCGGTCCGGCAACGTGACCCGACCGGCAACGTAGGCTCGTGGCCCATGAACACCAGCCACACCAGTGACGCGAACAGCGCGCCCACCCCCGGCGGCGCGGACGAGGCCGTGCGCGCCGAGCTGTCCCGTCTGCGCGACAGCATCGACAACATCGACGCCGCCGTGGTCCACATGCTCGCCGAACGCTTCAAGTGCACCCAGCAGGTCGGCCACCTCAAGGCCAACCACCACCTGCCACCCGCCGACCCGGCCCGCGAGTCCCGCCAGATCGCCCGCCTGCGCGAACTCGCCGAGAACGCGAAACTCGACCCCGCCTTCGCCGAGAAGCTGCTCAACTTCATCATCGCCGAGGTCATCCGCCACCACGAGACGATCGCCAAGTCCTCCTAGCGCCGCCCCCCGGGAAAGGCGGCGCACGTGGCGCGGAGACCCGCGTCCTACACCGCGGCCCGCGCCATCGGGCAGCATGGGCCCATGCCCGTACTGACGCGCGACGAAGCGCAGACCCGAGCCCAGCTCATCGATGTCCACCGGTACACCGTCGAGCTCGACCTGACCCAGGCGGCCGATCCCGCCGGCGAGACCTTCGACTCGCGTACCGTCATCCGGTTCAGCGCCCGCACCGACGGCGCCACCTTCGTCGAGCTCAAGCCCGCCGAACTGCGCTCCGCCACCCTCGACGGACAGCCCCTCGACCCCGCGGGCCTCCTCGACAACCGGCTCGCGCTCCACGGGCTCACCGCGGGCGAGCACGAACTGCGCGTCGACGCCGCGATGCGCTACTCCCGCACGGGCGAGGGCATGCACCGCTTCACCGACCCCGGCGACGGCGAGACGTACACGTACACGCAGCTGTTCATGGAAGACGTCCAGCGCGTCTTCGCCGCCTTCGACCAGCCCGACCTCAAGGCCGTCTTCGAGCTGACCGTCACCGCCCCCAAAGCCTGGACCGTCCTCGCCAACGGCGTCACCGAACACCTCGGCGGCGGCACCTGGCGGGCCGCCGCCACCCCGCTCATCCCCACCTACCTCGTCGCCGTCGCCGCCGGCCCCTACCACTCCGTACGGACCGAACACCGCGGACTGCCCTTCGGCATCCACTGCCGCCGCTCGCTCGCGCCCTTCATGGACGCCGACGCCGACGAGATCCTCGACATCACACGTGCCTGCTTCGACCGCTACCACGAGAAGTTCGAGGAGCCCTACCCCTTCGACTCCTACGACCAGGCGTTCGTCCCCGAGTTCAACGCGGGCGCCATGGAGAACCCCGGCCTCGTCACCTTCCGCGACGAGTTCATCTACCGCTCCGCCGTCACCGACACCGAACGCCAGACCCGCGCCATGGTCATCGCCCACGAGATGGCCCACATGTGGTTCGGCGACCTCGTCACCCTCACCTGGTGGGACGACATCTGGCTCAACGAGTCGTTCGCCGAGTACATGGGCTTCCAGACCACCGCCGAAGCCACCCGCTTCAAGGACCCGTGGACCGACTTCGCCGTCGCCCGCAAATCCTGGGGATACGACGCCGACCAACGCCCCTCCACCCACCCCGTCGCCCCCGCCCCCGACGCCGTGCCCGACACCGCGTCCGCGATGCTCAACTTCGACGGCATCTCCTACGCCAAGGGAGCCAGCGCCCTGCGCCAGCTCGTCGCCTGGCTCGGCGAGAAGGACTTCCTCGCCGGCATCAACACCCACTTCGCACGGCACAAGTTCGCCAACGCCACCCTCGCCGACTTCATCGACTCCCTCGCCCACGCCACCGACCGCGACGTCCACGCCTGGGCCGAGGCCTGGCTGCGCACCACCGGCGTCGACACCCTCACCTCGAAGGTCGTCCACGCCGGACGCGAGTGGACCCTCACCCTCGACCGCGACACGGACACCCACGGAGACGGCCGCCCCCACCGCGTCGCCGTCGGCGTCTACGACCGCGACCCCTCCGGCGGCCGCGGCCTCGTCCTGCGCGAGCGCTACGAAACCGACATCCCCTCCACCGAACCCGCACCCGCACCCGAACCCGTCACGCCACGCGACGGCGGCCGCCCCGCCCTGATCGTCCCCAACGACCAGGACCTCACCTACGCCAAGATCCGCCTCGACGACATCTCCCAGGAGACCGCGCTGCGCGCCATCTCCGGCGTCCCCGACGCGCTGACCCGCGCCGTCCTGTGGAACAGTCTGCGCGACATGGTCCGCGACGGCGAACTCGACACCGGCTCCTACCTCGCCACGGCCCTCGCCCACCTCCCCGAGGAGCCCGACCTCGCCATCGTCCAAGGCGTCCTCACCTTCGCCACCGCCCACATCGCAGGCCGCTTCACCGGCCCAGGGGAACGGCCCGCCGCCCTCGCCACCCTCGGCGAACTCTGCCGCGACCTGATCCGGCGCACCGAGGACGGCTCCCACCCCGGCCTACGCCTCACCGCCGTCCGCAGCGCCATCGACGTCGCCACCCAGGCCGCGCCCCTCCAGGCCTGGCTCACCGAAGGCACCGTGCCCGGCGGCCCCGAACTCGACCCGGAACTGCGCTGGCGCGTCCTCGCCCGGCTCGCCGTCCTCGACGCGACCGACGAAGCCACCATCGCCGCCGAACTGGCCAGGGACCCCAGCGCCGCCGGCCAGGAAGGCGCCGCCCGCTGCCGGGCCGCGCTGCCCGACGCCGCCGCCAAGAGGAGCGCCTGGGAGGCGATGTTCACCTCCGACGAGCTGTCCAACTACCTCCTCAAGGCCACCGCGCAAGGCTTCTGGCAGCCCGAACAGGCCGACCTCGTCCAGGAGTACATCCCCCGCTACTACGAAGACGCCGTCGCCGTCGCCGCCCGACGCGGCCCCGCCATCGCCGACGTCGTGGGCCAATGGGCCTTCCCCGCCCCCTTCGTCGACGCCGACACGCTCCGGCTCGGCGAACGCTGCCTGCGCGACGCCGACCCGATCCCCGCCCTGCGCCGCAGGTTCACCGACCAACTCGACGACCTCGCACGGGCCTTGCGCGTCCGCCAAGGAGCGGACAAGGGCTGACGCAGGTCTGCGGGCGTAGGTCCCCAGGCCTACGCCCCCTGGTCCCAAACGACGATCCGGCACCCGGCGCGACCGGCCTAGGCTCGAACAACAGCCCGGCCGGGCCCGCCGGTACGGCCGCCACCAGGACCAGAAGGAGCCCCCCGTGATCGTCGTGACCGGAGCCACCGGAAACGTGGGCCGCGCCCTCGTCGCCCAGCTCACCGCCGAACAAGCCCCCGTACGCGCCCTCACCCGCGCCCCGGAGCGAGCCGGCCTCCCCGCCACCGCCCAGGTCGCCCGCCTCGACCTCTCCGGCGACCGGCCCGAACCCACCGACCTCACCCCGCTGTTCGACGGCGCCACAGGTCTCTTCCTGCACCTCCAGGCCGCCGGCGCACACACCACCGCGCTGCTCGAAGCCGCCCGCGCCGGCGGCGTCCGCCACGTCACCGTCCTCTCGTCCGGCATCATCGAGGACGGCGCCGACACCAGCCATCCCATCCACATCGCACACGCCGAGCTCGAAGCACGTGTGACGGAGAGCGGCCTCGGCCGGACCTTCCTGCGCCCCAACGCCTTCGCCACCAACTCCCTCCAGTGGGCACCCCAGATCCGCGTCGGCGACACCGTCCGCGGCCCCTTCCCCGGAGCCGTCACCGCCCCCATCCACGAGGCCGACATCGCCGCCGTCGCCGCCCGCACCCTCCTCGACGACGGACACGACGGCGCCGTCCACCGCCTCACCGGGCCCGAAGCCGCCACCACCGAGGAGCAGATACACGCCATCGGCGCCGCCCTCGGCCGCACGCTGCGCTTCATCGACGTACCGCCCGAGGAAGTCGGCCCCGAACTCTTCCCGCACGTCCCGCCGCAGATGCTCCCCGCCATCCTCGCCTCATTCGCCGAAGCCGTCGGCGTCGAACCGGAGATCACCACCACCGTCCAGGACGTCACCGGCGAACCGGCCCGCACGTTCGCGCAGTGGGCACACGACCACAAGGACGACTTCCGCCCCTGAACCGCAGGGCCCACGCGGCGCCTAGCACCCCGCGCCGCACCGACACGTTTTCACCGCACGGCAGTACCACTTTCGGGTTCGGATCGCCGAAGTATTCGGGCACGCCGCTCATGTGGCGTACAGGCTGGTGTCCCTGTACACGCACACCCGAAGGACACCCCATGAGCACCCCGCCGCCCCTCGCCGGAGGCACCCACGGCCCCGACGCCCTGCGGCCGTTGCTCGCGGCCACGCTCGACGCCCTGAGCACGGGGGCCGCCGCCCGCGGCGGCCCCCTCCCCGCCGGCGGCCCCCAAGCCGTCACCGACCGGGTCCGCACCGCCGCCGAGCCCGTCCTGCCCGAGCGCGGCGCGGGCCCCGAAGCGGCTCTGCGCACCCTCGTCCACACCCTCACCGAAGGCGCCGCCGACCCCGCAGACCCGCTGTGCGCCGCCCATCTGCACTGCCCGCCGCTCGCCGTCGCGGCCGCCGCCGACCTGGCCGCCTCCGCGCTCAACCCCTCCATGGACTCCTGGGACCAGGCACCCGCCGCCTCCGCGCTCGAAACCCTCGTCACCCGCGCGATCGCCGCCGAGATCCACGCCGACGCGGACGCCCTCATCACCACCGGCGGCACCGAGTCCAACCAGCTCGCCCTGCTCCTCGCCCGCGAGACCCCCACCACCCAAGGCCCCGTCCGCCTCGTCGTCGGCGCGAACGCCCACCACTCCCTGGCCCGCGCCGCCTGGCTCCTCGGCCTGCCCGCCCCGGTCACCGTGCCCACCCCCACCGGCACCCTCGACCCCCCGGCCCTCGACAAGGCCCTCACCGAACTCGGCGGCCCGCAAGGCCCCCAAGGCGCACTGCTCGTCGCCGCCACAGCGGGAACCACCGACGCCGGACTCATCGACCCCCTCGACGACATCGCCGCCCTCTGCGCCACCCACGGCGCCCGACTCCACATCGACGCCGCATACGGCGCGGGGCTCCTCTTCAGCGACGTACGCAGGAAACTCCTGCGCGGCATCGACCGCGCCGACACCGTCACCCTCGACCTGCACAAACTCGGCTGGCAGCCCGCCGCGGCCGGCCTCCTCGCCGTCCGCGACCCCCACGACCTCGCCGCCCTCACCCACCGCGCCGACTACCTCAACGCCGACGACGACACCGACGCCGGCCTGCCCGACCTCCTCGGCCGCTCCCTGCGCACCACGCGACGCCCCGACGTACTCAAGATCGCCGTCACCCTCAAAGCCCTCGGCCGACAAGGACTCGGCGCGCTGGTCGACCAAGTCTGCGAGACGGCGGGACGGTTCGCAGGCCTGGTCGAAGCCGACCCCCGCTTCGAGCTCTACGACGCGCCCACCATCAGCACCGTCCTGTTCCGGCCCGCCGACGCCGACGACACCCACATCGCCCACGTACGACGGCGACTGCTCACCGAAGGCACCGCCGTACTCGGCCGCGCCGACCTCGACGGCCGCAGATGGCTCAAGGTCACCCTCCTCAACCCGCACACCCGGCCCGACGACCTCACCGCGCTCCTCGGACTCATCGCGGAGAAGTCCGTCATACGTCCGTCGTGACTCCCCGACACGACGGACGCCCCCCTCACCACCCCCAGGAAGGACCACCCCCGCATGCCCGACACACCCGGCCACCACCCAACCCCCCACCCCCAGCCGCTCACCACCCCCGAAGACCCCCGCGACCTCGTCGGCATCGGCATCGGCCCGTTCAACCTCTCCCTCGCCGCCCTCGCCCAGCCCCTCGGCGAACTCGACACCGTCTTCTTCGAACAGCGCCGCGAGTTCCAATGGCACCCCGGCCTCCTCATCGACGGCACCACCCTCCAAGTGCCCTTCCTCGCCGACCTCGTCACCCTCGCCGACCCCGCGAGCCCCTGGTCCTTCCTCAGCTACCTCAAGGCCCGCGAGCGCCTCTTCCCCTTCTACTTCGCCGAGCGCTTCCACATCCAGCGCGCCGAGTACGACGCCTACTGCCGCTGGGTCAGCGAGAACCTCACCGGACTCCACTTCGGCCACCAGGTCGACGCCGTGCGCTGGAACCCCGAACGCGACCTCTTCGAAGTCGACTACACCCACCTCGACACCGACGGCGAAGCCGAAGCCCTCGGCCGCACCTACACCAAGAACATCGCCCTCGGCGTCGGCACCGCCCCCTACGTCCCCGGACCCCTCAGGCCCCTCGCCGAAGCCCCCACCGTCCCCGTCATCCACTCCGCGGACTACCTCGACCACCGCGAAGCGCTGCTCACCGCCGAACACATCACCGTCATCGGCTCAGGACAGTCCGGCGCCGAGATCTTCCTCGACCTGCTGCGCGCCCGCCCCGCCGGACACGAGAGGATCCACTGGCTCGCCCGCACCGAGGCGTTCGCCCCCATGGAGTACTCCAAGCTGGGCCTCGAACACTTCACCCCCGACTACACCCGCTACTTCCACGCCCTGCCCGAAGCCGTCCGCGACGGCCTCGTCCCGCAGCAGTGGCAGCTCCACAAGGGCATCGACGCCGACACCATCTCCGCCATCCACGACGAGCTCTACCAGCGCTCCCTGCACGGCGGCTGGCCCGACGCCATCCTCACCCCCGGCGTCTGCGTACGCACCGCGGGACGCGTCGCCACCACCCGCGTCGAACTGCACCTCGAACACCTCCAGCAAGGCACCCGCTCCCGCCTCGTCACCGACGCCGTCGTCCTCGCCACCGGCTACCGCGAACGGCCCGTCGACCACCTCCTCGCCGGCCTCGACCCCTACATCCGCAAGGACTCCTCCGCCCGGCCCCGCGTCGACGAGCAGTACCGCCTCGTCCTCGACCCCTCCATCGCCGCCACCGACAGCAACGTCTACGTACAGAACGCGGAACGCCACACCCACGGCGTCGGCGCCCCCGACCTCGGCCTCGCCGCCTGGCGCAGCGCCACCATCCTCAACTCCCTCACCGGCAGAACCCCTTACGTCCTGCCCCAGCGCACCGCGTTCACCAGCTTCGGCCTCCAGACCTCCGAACGGCACACCAGCACCACCGGCCTCATCGGCGAACAGCGCGCAAACCTCGTACGCCTCAAGAACTGACCGGCCCGCCCAGCTCACCGACCGGCGCCACCACACGCCCGGACCGCGGACACGACCACACCGCGAGCCCCTCCACGCCCTTCACCCCCTCCACCACCCCGGCCGCCAACGGATGCGAGTCGGGGTGCGCGGGACACTCCGGCCACACGGCGGGCCGCGACTCCGCACACAGCGCCTCGACCGCCCAGTCCTGAGCCTGATCCGCGAAGTCCGCCATCCGCTCGGCCACACCCGCACCGACACGCGCGACGAGCCCCGCACCCGAACCATCCGGCCCGTACAGCATGACCAGCTCCCCGACCTGGTCATCCCGCTCCTCCCGGACAACGGGGCGCACCGCACACGTGGCCAACAGATCACGGAGCACCGGGTCGAACACGGCGGCAAGTTCGGTATTCATGAACGGAATTGTCCGCCGCCAAGCGCGGCCGCGCCGCCGAATATTCCCGCCCGAAAATCGCCGCCCGACGAAATACCGGCCCCGCCCGCCCTGTTCAGACGATCATGACCACCGAAACCACGGCCTCCTGGACCGCAGCCTTCCGCTCCGCCCTCGTCAGCCCCCACGAGAGCATCGACCTCTTCGAACTCCGCTCCTTCTCCGCCCAGACCCTCCGCCAGATCATCCGCCTCGACGGCGGCGGCAGCGCCCTCCGCATCCGCCTCACCAACCGCTACGGCAAGGAACCCCTCCACATCGGCGGCGCCCGCCTCGCCAGACGCACCGAAGGAAGCAGCATCGAAGCCGGCAGCGACACCCCGCTCCGCTTCGACGGCGCCGAAGACTTCACCATCCCCGTCGGCGAGGAGATCATCAGCGACCCCGTCGAACGCGCCGTGGCCGCCGGCGACGAACTCGCCCTCACCCTCTGGCTCCCCGACGACACCGGCCTCGCCACCTACTCCGCCGTCCCCCTGCGCACCGGCTACGCCGTCCCCGGCAACGCCCTCACCGCACCCACCCTCGACGGAGCCGAAGCGCTGGAGGAACTCGCCACCCGCCACTTCATCAGCGGCGCCGACGTCCTCACCCCCGCGGGCACCCGCATCGCCGTCGCCTTCGGAGACTCCTGGTTCGAGGGCACCGGCACCACGACCGACACCGACCGCCGCTTCCCCGACCTGCTCAACCAGCGCCTGCGCGACGCCGGCAGCAACGGCTGGGTCGTCAACCAAGGACTGTCCGCCAACCGCCTCCTCACCGACGAGGTCGGCGAACACGCCCTCGCCCGCCTGGACCGCGAAGCCCTCGACATACCCGGCGTCACCCACGTACTGATCCACTTCGGCCTCAACGACCTCGGCATCCCCGGCCAGGAGGCCTACCCCGACCCCGCACCCATCCCCACCGCCGCCGACCTCATCGCCGGCCTCACCGCACTCGCCGACCGCATCCACGCCGCGGGCCTCACCGCGATCAGCACCACCGTCGGCCCCTACAAGGACACCGTCTTCGAGGGCTACGCCACCCCCGAAGGCATCGCCGTCGCCCGCGAGGTCAACGACTGGATCCGCGGCACCGACAGCCCCTTCGACGCCTACGCCGACTTCGCCGCCGCCGTCGCGGACCCCGCCGACCCCGACCGGATCCGCGACGACTACGACAGCGGCGACGGCCTGCACGTCAACGACGCCGGCGCCCAGGCCCTCGCCGACACCGTCGACCTCGCGAGCCTGAAGCTGTAGGCCGTGTCCGGAGCTAGAACACCGGCGTACCGTCCCGGGTCAGCCTCCAGTCCACCGACGCGAACTGACCCGGGTCGATCGTCCCCTTCGCCTTCACCCAGCCGATGATCGTGTTCCGGATCTCCTCCGAATTCGCCCACAGCTGCTTGGCACCCGCGATATGCGGGAAATTGCCGCCACCGCTCGCCCGGTAATTGTTCACCGCGAGCACGAACTCGGCCTTCGGATCGATCTCCGCGCCCCCGAAGGACAGCTTCACGACACGCGACCCCACGGGCTTCGCGATATCGATCTCGTACGTCACCCCGTACACGGCGTCGTAGTTGTAATCCGGGATCTTCTCGGCGTTCGTCAGCTTCGCCGGGTCCACCGGAGCACCCGCCGGCGTCCGCACGTAGTAGCGCGCCGAGAACTCCAGGTACTCCTTCAGCTGCGCGCCCGTGAGCAGCCGCGCCTCCAGCGTGTTCTCGAACGGATAGAGGCCCGCCGCGTCCCTGATCGTCACATCGCCCGCCGGGATCTGCGCCGTCCGCGAGAAACACGACGCCTGCGACAGCACCGGCAGCGCCGCGTACGCGCCACCCTTCAGAGCCTCGGCCACCGTCTCCTTCTGCACCTGGTTGATCAGGTCGATGATCGCGACATCCTTGTACGGGCCTTCGGCCGTGCTCATCGCCGCCTTCGACGTACCGATGACCTGATTGACGTAAGCGACGACCTTCTCGTGCTCGTCGGCCAGCAGCCTCGTGACCAACTTGTCCTCGACCGCCGTATTGGAGTTCAGGACCTTCGCGCCGACCTTCTCCACCGACCAGCGGCCCTTCACCCACACCAGGTCGAAGTCGAACAGAGTCAGACGCTGCCCCCACTTCAGCGGCTCCGACAGCACGACCTTCTTGCCGGTCGCCTTGTTCTCCACGAAGTACTCGGGAATCTCCGTGTGCGCGTGCCCCACCAGGATCGCGTCGATCCCCGGCACCTGCTCGGCCACCAGACCCGCCGCGTTCTCCACGTACGGCAGCTGATCACCGTACGACGACGTGCCACTGGAACCGGAGTGCGCCGACACGATGACGACATCCGCACCCATCGAACGCAGCTTCGGCACCCACTTCGCGGCCTGCTCCTCAAGACCCGGAAACGTCATCCTGCCCTGAACATTCGCCTTGTCCCATATCGCGATGCCCGGATTGGTCAGTCCCAGCACCGCCACCTTCACATCCCGGCCGTGCGGAGTGCGCAGACGCTTCATGAAGTACGGAGGAAAGGCCGGCCGCTGCGTCTTCGCGTCCAGCGCATTGGCCCCCAGAAGCGGGAAGTCACACTGCTCCTCGAACTTCCGCAGCACCGGAATGCCGTAATTGAACTCGTGATTGCCGAGCGCCGCCGCGTCGTACCCGATCGCGTTCATCGCCTGCGCCATCGGATGCACCGGACCGCGCTCGGCGGTGATCGGGTCCACCTTGGCGTAGTAGTACGACAGCTGCGTGCCCTGAATGGTGTCGCCCGCGTCGATGAGCAGCGTGTTCCGGCGGCCCTTCTCCTCACGGACCTCGTTCACCAGCGTGGAGATCTTCGCCAGGCCCACGTCGTTGTGGTCCTTGTCGTCGAACTCCTTGTCCGTGAAGTAGTCCCAGTTGAAGACATTGCCGTGCAGGTCCGTCGTGCCGAGGACGGTGAACGAGTACCGCTTCTCCCGCCGGCCGGGCCTGCCCTTCGCCTCGGCCGCGGCCGGCGCCACAGCCCCACCCGTGAGGGCCACGCCGACGCCGGTGGCGGCGGACGTGCCCAGGAACTTCCTGCGGTTCAGCGGCATTTCTGTACTCCTCGGTCGACCGTAGTAACGCGCGTAGATTCTGACCCCCGACACCACACCCGCAACAGACCCCACAGGTTTCGATCCGATGACTGTCAGCCGCCCCCGCCTGCTGCCAGAGTGGCCCCATGGACACCACCCCCACCCCGCACAGCCCCCACGGAACCCCCGACGCCCCCCGCGTCGCCGTCCGCGGCGAAGCACACCTCGAAGTCGACCCCGAGATCGCCCGCATCGGCATCACCATCACCGCCCGCGGCACCGACCGACGCGACGCCCTCAACGACCTCACCCGCCGCAACACCACCATCCTCGACCTCATCAAGACCTACGGCGACGCCGTCGAGAAACTGGAGACCGGCACCTTCTCCATCAGCCCCGAACTCACCAAACACGGCCGCGGCGAACGCGTCCGCGCCTACCACGGCCGCGTCCACGTCACCGCCGAACTCACCGACTTCACCGCACTCGGCGAACTCACCACCTGCCTCGCCGACCACGACCTCACCCGCGTCGAAGGACCCTGGTGGGCCCTGCGCCCCGACTCACCCACCCACAGCCAGGCCCGCCGGCACGCCGTCCGCGAAGCCGTACAGCGCGCCCGCGAATACGCCGAAGCACTCGGCACCCACCTCGCCGCCCTCATCGAACTCGCCGACATCGGCGCGGACAACAGCCCCGCCTACGGCTACGACAGCGCACCCGCGGGCGCCATGCGCTCCGCCGCCTACGGAGGAACAGCCGACATGGCCACCGAAGCGGCCCCCCTCGACCTCGAACCACAACGCCAGCACGTCTACGCCCAGGTCAACGCCCGATTCACCATGGTGCCCCCGGAATTGAACACCTGACGGGCCCGGAAACCGCTCATCGGAGCAGCGCCCCGCACACTTCAACACTTGTCAACCCCCCTTCACGCAAAGGTTGTTGAGTAGTCACGCCCGACCAATTCTCTACTGACCGGTAAGCCCTAGGGTCGAAACATGCGCCGAGCCAAAATCGTCTGCACCCTGGGACCCGCCACCGACTCGTACGACCAGATCAAGGCACTGGTCCAAGCCGGAATGGACGTAGCCCGCTTCAACCTCAGCCACGGCACCCACGCCGACCACGAGGAGCGCTACCAGCGCGTGCGCAAGGCCTCCGAAGAAACCGGCCGCAGCGTCGGCATCCTCGCCGACCTTCAAGGCCCGAAGATCCGCCTCGGCCGCTTCAGCGAAGGCCCCGTACTCCTTGAACGCGGCGACACCTTCACCATCACCGTCGAAGAAGGCATCCAAGGCGACCGCCAACTCTGCGGCACCACCTACAGCGGCCTCGCCCAAGACGTCACCACCGGCGAACACATCCTCGTCGACGACGGCAAAGTCACCCTCGAAGTCACCGACGTCGACGGCCCCCGCGTCACCACCACCGTCGTCGAAGGCGGCATGGTCTCCGACCACAAAGGCCTCAACCTCCCCGGCGTCGCCGTCTCCGTCCCCGCCCTCTCCGACAAGGACGAAGAAGACCTCCGCTGGGCCCTGCGCACAGGCTGCGACATCATCGCCCTGTCCTTCGTCCGCAGCGGACGCGACATCGAAGACGTCCACCGCATCATGGACGAAGAAGGCCACCGCCTCCCCGTCATCGCCAAAGTCGAAAAACCACAAGCCGTCGACAACATCGAAGACATCGTCGCCGCCTTCGACGGCATCATGGTCGCCCGCGGCGACCTCGGCGTCGAAATGCCCCTCGAACAAGTCCCCATCGTCCAAAAGCGCGCCATCAAACTCGCCAAACGCAACGCCAAACCCGTCATCGTCGCCACCCAAATGCTCGACTCGATGATCGACAACTCCCGGCCCACCCGCGCCGAAGCATCCGACGTCGCCAACGCCGTCATCGACGGCACCGACGCCGTCATGCTCTCCGGCGAAACCAGCGTCGGCAAATACCCCATCGAAACAGTCCGCACCATGGGCCGCATCGTCGAAGCAGCAGAAGAAGACATCCTCGCCAAGGGACTCCCACCCCTCACCGAACGCAGCAAACCCCGCACCCAAGGCGGCGCCGTCGCCCGCGCCGCCGCCGAAATGGGCGACTTCCTCGGCGCCAAATTCCTCGTCGCCTTCACCCAGTCCGGCGACACCGTACGGCGCCTCTCCCGCTACCGCTCACCCATCCCCCTCCTCGCCTTCACCCCCGACACCGCCACCCGCTCACAACTCAACCTCACCTGGGGAGTCGAAACCCTCCTCGGCCCCCACGTCGAATCCACCGACGCCATGGTCGACCAGGTCGACGAACTCCTCCTCAAAATCGGCCGCTGCCAAAAAGGCGACATCGTCGTCATCACCGCCGGCTCACCCCCCGGAGTCCCCGGCTCCACCAACCTCGTACGCATCCACCACATCGGCGAGGACGACGACCCGCAATAACGCCAGGGCTTTCCTGCCCTACGGAGTCACGATGGGGAAGTCCGGATCCGGCTTCCCCACCACAGCAAGAAGCCTCGACAGCAGCGACACGTCCCCCTCGACCCCGATACCACCAAGCCCCTTACCCCCCAGCATCGCCAGCAACTGAGGCTTGGTCATCGTCAGCGTGAGACGAGCCCGCGGGTCCGACTTCTCGTCACTGCGATACGTCAGCACCCCGTGCCGCACGGTCAAATGCCACACCTTGCCGAGCGACGGAAGACTCCAATCCATCCGCAGCTCAAGATCCCACGCCTTCGGCCCATCAATACGAACCGCCACAGAATCAATCAACTGATCCACGGACAACGCCCCCAACATGTCCGCACTCGTCACCGCCGTCGGCGCATCGACGACACCCTCACGCAACTCCATCGCACCCGTGAGATAGAAATTCCGCCACACCGCGTTCTCCGAACCCTGCCCCAACCTCGTATAAACCCTCGCCAACTCCGCCTTGGCGACCCGGCACTTCGGATCCGCGAACACGACATGATTCAACAACGTCGCCGCGAACCGCAGATCACCATCACGCGCAAAGCCTTTCGCCTTCGCGATCGTCGCCGAACGGCCCCCCATCGCCCGCACATACCGCTTCGCCTCCGCCACCGGCGGATGCTCCCACAAATGCGCAGGATTCCCGTCGAACCATCCCATATAACGCTGATAAATCCCCTTCACATTATGGCTCAGCGACCCGTAATACCCACGATTCGCCCACACCCCCGCCAACGCCGGCGGCAACACCAACTCCTCCGCGATCTCCCGCCCCGTCAACCCCACATTGATCAACCGCAACGTCTGATCATGCATATACGCATACAGATCCCGCTGCTGCTCCAACAACTCGACAATCGCCTCCCCACCCCACGTCGGCCAATGATGCGACGCGAACGCCACATCCACCCTCCCATCGAAAAGCACCACCGACTCATCCAAATACCGCGCCCACCGCCGCGCATCACGCACCTGCGCCCCACGCAACGTAATGATGTTGTGCATCGTGTGCGTCGCGTTCTCCGCCATACAGACCGCCCGCAGACCCGGCAGCAGAAAATTCATCTCCGCCGGCGCCTCGGTCCCCGGCGTCATCTGAAACTCGAACACCACACCATCGACCGTCTCCCGCTGCCCCGTCCTGGAGATGTCCCGACTCGGCGGAATCAACCCGATCGACCCCAACGACACGGTCTGCCCCAACCCACAACCGATCTGCCCCACCGGCGACTTCGGCAACTGCGCCCCATACATGTACCCGGAACGCCGCTGCATCGCCGTACCCGCGTACACGTTCTCCGAGACGGCATGCTCCATGAACCCGTCCGGCGCCAGGACCGGCACCTCACCGGCACCATCCGGCAGAACACCGCGACAACCGCCGAAATGATCGACGTGCGGATGTGTATAGACGAGCCCGGTGACTTTCCTCTGACCCCGGTGCTTGCGGTACAACTTGAGCGCGGCAGCGGCGGTCTCCGCGGAGATCAGCGGATCGATGACGATGACCCCGGTATCGCCCTCGACCAGGGTCATGTTCGACAGATCGAGCCCGCGCACCTGATAGATACGGTCGGCGACCTTGTACAACCCCTGCTTCGACACGAGCTGCGACTGCCGCCACAGGCTCTTGTCGGCGCTCTTCGGAGCGTCCCCCTCCAGGAACCCGTACGCGTCGGCGTCCCAGACGACCTGCCCCTTGGCATTCCTCACGACACCCGGCACGAGCGCCGCGATGAACCCCCGGTCCGCGCTCTCGAAGTCCCCCCTGTCCTCGTTCCTCCCCTCATCCCCGGAGAGGGCGGAAGCGGTCTCGGGGCTGAGAGCGACGGCCGCGGCGGCGGCACCTGCGGCCGCGGCGACGAAGCCGCGCCGGTTCAGGGGAGTCATACGTACCTCTTCGGACGATGAAGTGGGCTGACGTGGCCGAACATCGCAGCGGGGTACGGGGCGGTCAATGAATCGCCCGCGATTTGGGGCGACTCCCAGCGGGGGCGGCCGAGGGCAGTGACGCGTCCTATTGCGTGGGCGCGGGCGGGGTCAGTACTTGGGGCCGACGTGGGTGTCCATGAGGGCGACGGAGGCTTTGCGGGCGACGGAGATGTTGTAGGGGTTGCCGTGGCGGGTGCAGTGCCTCCAGTCGATGCCGAGCCGGTCTAGGGTGTCGGTGAAGAGCTGACGGATGTCGTCGGACACGTTGGTGAAGAAGTACCTCGGGTATTCGTAGCGCTTGCGTTCACCGCCGACCATGCGGGTGGTCCAGTTGGTGACGCGGCAGCCGTCGGAGTGGATCAGCCCTCGGATGAAGTCCCAGGGGTGGGCGTCGACGATCTCTTGCTGCCAGGGGTCCAGGGCGATCTTGCGGTTGTGTTTTTTGCCAGGGCCATGCTGGGGGAAGAGGCAGGACCAGTGCTTGCTGCAGCAGGTGACGTACTGGCAGCCCACACTTTGGACGCGGCAGACCTTGTTGTCCGGGCGTACGGCCCGAATGGCGTCGGCGCAGGCATCGATAAGTCCGGGCCAGTCGTCGGCGCACGCGATCCGGAGGGAGTAGACGCCCCGCCGCAGGAGGCTGACACAGCCGTCGCCGAGATAGAGGCCCAGCAAGTACGAATAGGCGGCCGGATCGTCAGGCTCGCTTGGAGTGTCACGGCACCTTGGGCACGGACGAGCACGGTCGTAGCCGAGTGGTTCGATGCGGGTTTTCCAGGAACGAATGGCGGCCCTGGAGACACCGATTTCTTTGCTTACGGAGTTGAGGCTGCGGCCCTGGCTGATGAGGTTCAGTGCCCGCTTGCGCGTGCCCATGTCGTACATGCGCCCCACTTTGCGGGGCAATGGGCCTCGGTATGCAGCAAAAAGCGGATGTTCACGGGAACGGGAACATCCGCTTGCTAACGGTGACCTTGGGATCGAAAGAAAAGTGCCCCGGGTGGGACTCGAACCCACACTGTAAGGTGTTTGAGACCTTCGTCTGCTGCCAATTGGACTACCGGGGCCCGACGAATCAAAGGTTTCCCCCGACCCGCTGCCCAACCACCATACCGCAGCTGGGTAGGCTCTTGGGAGCTGTACCCCTGCCCTGATCGAGGAGCCCCCGTGACCGCCCCCGAGTCGCCCCAGCCCGCAGACCACGTGTCCGACGACGACAAGTCGCACGTGCCTCCGCTGACGACCCGCGTCGTCATCGCCGAGGACGAGGCCCTGATCCGGCTCGACCTCAAAGAGATGCTCGAAGAAGAGGGGTACAGCGTCGTAGGCGAGGCCGGTGACGGTGAGAAGGCCGTCGAGCTGGCCCGCGAGCACCGGCCCGACCTGGTGATCCTGGACGTGAAGATGCCCGTCCTGGACGGCATCTCCGCGGCGGAGAAGATCGCCGAGGAGTCCATCGCCCCGGTGCTGATGCTGACCGCGTTCTCGCAGCGCGACCTCGTCGAGCGGGCGAGGGACGCGGGCGCGATGGCGTACTTGGTGAAGCCGTTCAGCAAGAGTGACGTCGTCCCGGCGATCGAGATGGCCGTCTCGCGGTTCACGGAGCTGAAGACGCTGGAGAAGGAGGTCGCGGACCTCTCGCAGCGTCTGGAGACGCGGAAGCTGGTGGACCGCGCGAAGTCGATCCTGCAGACGGAGTACGGGTTGACGGAGCCCGCCGCGTTCCGGTGGATTCAGAAGACGTCGATGGACCGTCGGCTGTCGATGCAGCAGGTGGCGGAGGCGGTCATCGAGGATGCCGAGGAGAAGAAGGCGGCGAAGGGCTAGCCCGGATACGCGTACGCAGAGAGGCCCGCACCCGGAGATCAGGGGTGCGGGCCTCTTCCGCGTAGGGCGGGGTCAGTCCTCGCCCAGGTATGCCTTCCGCACGGATTCGTCGTGGAGGAGGTCACCCCCCGTGCCGGAGAGGACGATCTTGCCGACCTCCATGACGTGGCCTTCGTCGGCGAGGGAGAGCGCGGCCTGGGCGTTCTGTTCGACGAGGAGGATGGTCGTGCCGCCGGCTTTGAGTTCGGCGATGGTGGCCATGATTTTCTGCATCATGATCGGTGAGAGGCCCATGGAGGGTTCGTCGAGCATGAGGAGTTTGGGCTGGGACATGAGGGCGCGGCCCATGGCGAGCATTTGTTGTTCGCCGCCGGAGAGGGTGCCCGCGGCTTGCTTTCGGCGTTCTCCGAGGATGGGGAAGAGTTCGTAGGCGCGGGTGATGTCTTTTTCGATGCCTGCTTTGTCGGAGCGGAGGTAGGCGCCGAGGCGGAGGTTGTTCTCGATGGTCATGCGGGGGAAGATGTGGCGGCCTTCGGGGGAGTGGGCGAGGCCGAGTGCCACGATCTGGTCGGCGCGGTATTTCCGGAGGGTTTTGCCGTTGAATTTGATTGTGCCGCCGACTGGTTTGAGCAGTCCGGACAGGGTGCGGAGTGTGGTGGTTTTTCCTGCGCCGTTGGTGCCGATGAGGGTGACGACTTTGCCGGCCTCGACGGTGAAGGAGATGCCTTTGACGGCTTCGATCTTGCCGTAGGCGACGCGGAGGTCCTCGACCTCAAGGAGTGCGGTCATCAGTTGTTCTCCTCGAAGGGTTCGCCGAGGTAGGCGGCGATGACGCGGTCGTCCTGCTGGACCGTTTCGCTGGATCCTTCGACGAGTTTCTCGCCCTGGACGAGGACGGCGACGCGGTCGCAGAGGTTGAAGATGAAGCGCATGTCGTGCTCGATGACGAGGACGGCGATGCCCATGGCGCGGATGGCGAGGACGAGTTCTTCGGTGGCGCGGGTTTCTTGGGGGTTCATGCCCGCGGTGGGTTCGTCGAGGAGGAGCAGTCCTGGTTCGCTGGCGAGGGCGCGTGCGATCTCCAGCTTGCGTTGTTCGCCGTAGGGCAGGTTCCGCGAGAGGTGTTCGGCTTTGTCGGCGAGGCCGACGAATTCCAGGAGTTCCATGGCGCGTGCTTTGGACGCTGCTTCGGCCCTGTGGAAGCCGGGGCCTCGGAGGAGGGCTGACCAGAGGCCTTCCTTGGTGCGTGTGTGGCGGCCGACGAGGACGTTTTCCAGGACGGTCATGTTGGCGAAGAGGCGGATGTTCTGGAAGGTGCGGGCGATGCCGGCCGCGGTGACCTTGAAGGATTTGGCGGGCAGGATGGTGCCTTTGTACCGGACTTCGCCCTCTGTGGGGTTGTAGAGGCCGGTGAGGCAGTTGAAGAAGGTGGTTTTGCCGGCGCCGTTGGGGCCGATGAGGCCGACGATTTCGCCGCTGTTGACGGTGAGGTCGACGGATCGTACGGCGGTGAGGCCGCCGAAGCGCATGGTGACGCCGCGGGCGTCGAGGACGGTCTGTCCTGTGGGGGCGGCTGGGGCGTGGCCGGTTGTGTTGGTGTCGGTGGTCATGGGTCAGGCCCCTGTCTTGCTGAGGACTGTGGGTGGTGGTGTCTCGCCGGGGTCGAGTTCGGCTTCGTGGAATTCGAGTTGGCGGCGGCGGTTGGGGATGAGGCCTTCGGGGCGGAAGCGCATGAGGAGTACGAGGGCGAGGCCGAAGGCGAAGAGCTGGTAGTCGCCGAGGAAGGCGAGTTTGTTGGGGATGAGGTAGAGGAGTGCGGCGCCGACGAGGGGTCCGCTGATGGTGCCCATGCCGCCGAGGACGACGGCGGCGAGGAGGAACGCGGAGTTGGGTGGGACGGTGTTGGCGAACTGGTACTGCTCGGGTGTCACGGTGTAGGTGACGTGTGCTTGGACGGTGCCGGCGAGTCCGGCGAGGGCGGCGCCGAGGGCGAAGGCGATGAGTTTGACGCGGAAGCCGTTGATGCCCATGGCGAGTGCTGCTGTCTCGTCTTCGCGGATGGCGACCCAGGCGCGGCCGATGCGGGAGTCGCCGCTGCGTCGGAAGACGAGGACGACGACGAGGGTGATGAGCAGCATGAGGAAGAAGTAGTTGGCGAAGCGGCCGATGGTGAAGCCGAGGATGCTGTGTTCGAGCCCGAAGTCGAAGCCGAAGATTTTCAGGTTCGGGATGGAGGAGATGCCGTTGGATCCGTTGGTGATGTCGGGTCCGGAGGCGCCGTCGCTGTTCATGGCGACGAGGCGGAAGATTTCGCCGAAGCCGAGGGTGACGATGGCGAGGTAGTCGCCGCGCAGGCGCAGGGTGGGGGCGCCGATGATGACGCCGAAGATGAGGGAGGCTCCGGCGCCGACGAGGATGGCGGCCCAGAAGGGGAGGTGGATGTCGAAGGGTGAGGAGGGGGATCCGGAGACCATGGATGCGGCGTAGGCGCCGACGCCGAGGAAGGCGACGTATCCGAGGTCGAGGAGTCCTGCGAGTCCTACGACGATGTTCAGGCCGAGGGCGACGGTGGCGAAGATGAGGATGTAGACGCCGATGGTGGCGTATTGGTCGTCGTTCTGGGTGAAGGGGAAGGCGGCTGCGGCGAGGAAGGCGCCGGTGAGGGTGATGTTGCGGTGGCGTGCGGTGTAGACGGAGATCTGGGCGACGAGGCCGGCTTTGGAGAGTGCGGCGAAGCCGAGGGCGACGGAGATGAGGAAGCCGATGAAGAGTTCGTCGTATTCGGTGCCGATGCCGTAGGTGAAGACGAGGAGGCCGGTGGCGAGGGCGGCGACGATGACGAGGATTTCGGCGTAGTCGGGGAGTTTGCGGGGTGTGGGGGGTGCTTCGGCGGTGAAGGCGCCTCTGAGGATGGTGAGGGCGTTGCGTTGGCGGTGTTTGTACTGTTCCCAGCCGGTGTCGTCGGGGTCGACCGGGTAGGTCTGGGGCCGTTGGAAGGGTAGGGCGAGGGCGCCGGTGAGGGCGGTGAGGGTGGCGAGGGCTGCGATCCAGCCGCCTGGTTCGAGGTTGGCGAGTCCGCCGAGTTTGGTGCTGATCGCGAGGATTGTGTACCAGGCGGTGGCGAAGGCGGCGAGGGCCGCGTATTTGAGGGCGGCGTCGGCGTTGCCGGGTGCGATGGCTCGTATGCCCTTGGTGCCGTAGGAGGCGAGGCCGAGGAGTGTGGTGAGGGCGCCGGTGATGAGGACGAGCCATTGGAGGCCGCCGGGGTAGCCGTAGACGGTGAGGTCGCCGGGGAAGGCGGCGGTCCAGGTCCAGGCGAGGAAGGCGGAGATGGTGGTGAGTGCGCCGCCGCCGGTGGCCATGGCGCGGGCGGGGCCGGTGGGGATGGGGAGGAGGCCTTGGGGGGCGTTTTCCTTGTGCGGGCGGGTGTTGTCGGCCGCTGTGGTGTGTGTGGTCATGGTGGTCACGCCCTGTCCGCGACGCGCTCGCCGAGGAGGCCTTGTGGCCTGACGAGGAGGACGACGATGAGGAGTACGAACGCCCAGACATCGGCCCAGGACTGGCCGCCGAGTTTGTCCATGCCGGGGATGTCGTTCATGTAGGCGGTGGCCATGGCTTCGGCGACGCCGAGGACGAGTCCGCCGATCATGGCTCCGTAGATGTTGCCGATGCCGCCGAGTACGGCGGCGGTGAAGGCTTTGAGGCCCCAGAGGAAGCCCATGCGGAAGTTGACTTCGCCGTAGCGGAAGCCGTAGGCGACGGCGGCGATGCCGGCGAAGGCGGCGCCGAGGGCGAAGGCGACGACGATGACGCGGTCGGTGTTGACGCCCATGAGTTTGGCGGTGTCGGGGTCTTGGGCGGTGGCTTGCATGCCGCGGCCGACGCGGGTCTTCATCACGAACCAGCCGAGGGCGAACATGCAGATCGGTGCGGCGGCGACGAGGAAGAGGTCGCCGGGTTGGATGGTGACGCTGCCGATGTGGATGGAGTCGCCGGGGATCTCGGGGAAGGTGCGGGACGACTTGGCGCTGGGGTACCAGGCCCAGACGGCTTGCTGGAGGGCGAGGGAGAGGCCGATGGCGGTGATGAGTGGTGCGAGCCGTGGGGCGCCGCGCAGGGGGCGGTAGGCGAAGCGTTCTGCTCCGATGGCGATGGTGGTGGAGACGATGACGGCGCCGATGAGCATGAGGGGGATGGCCACCCACATGGTGGTGGAGCCGGGGAGCCAGAGCCAGACGGTGAGGGCGCCGAAGCCGCCGACCATGAAGATCTCGCCGTGGGCGAAGTTGATGAGCTGGACGATGCCGTAGACCATTGTGTAGCCGATGGCGATCAGGCCGTACATGGATCCCAGTAGCAGGCCGTTGACCAGCTGTTGCGGCAGTTCGTGCACCGCAGGTCCTCCGAGTCTTTCGAAAGCGACGGATTCGGCACCGCTGCGGCGGTCGGGCCGTCGCTGCGTCGGATGCGACGCCGCGCGGGGCGCTGTCGGGCAGCGCCCCGCGCGGCGGTGTCGTGCTGCGGGTGGTGGGTCAGCCGGTGTAGGTGCCGGACTTGACGGGCTTCCAGCCCTTGGCGGGGTTGGTGGTGTCCTTGACCTGGTAGACCGTGAGCTGCTTGTTGGTGGCGTCGCCGTATTCGTCGAAGGAGACCTTGCCGGTCACGCCGTCGAAGGAGACGTCCTGCATGGCGTCGACGATCTTGGCGCGGGCGTCGGAGGGCAGTTCTCCGTCGTTGTCGTCGACGACCTTTTTGACGGCTTCGATGATGGCCCAGGCGGAGTCGTAGGAGTAGCCGCCGTAGGCTTCGTAGGCGTCCTTGTAGCCGGCTTTCTCGTAGTTGGCGATGAACTCCTTGGCGGAGGGCAGCTTTTCTACGGGCTGGCCGACGGAGGTGGCGTAGTCGCCTTTGCCGTCCTTGCCGGCGAGTTTGATGTAGTCGGCGCTGTAGATGCCGTCGCCGCCGACGAGCGGGATCTTGGCTCCGGCCTTCTTCATCTGCTTGCTGAGGGGGCCGGCGGCGGGGTATTCGCCGCCGTAGTAGACGACGTCGGCGTCGGAGTTGCGGATCTTGGTGGCGACGGCGCCGAAGTCCTTGGTGTCGGGGTTGACGTGTTCGGTGCCCGCGACTTTTCCGCCGAGTTTGGTGAACTCGTCCTTGAAGGTGGCGGCGAGGCCGGCGCCGTAGGTCTTCTTGTCGTCGATGACGAAGACCTTCTTCTTCTTGGCCGTGTTGTACAGGTACTGCGCGGCGAAGGGGCCCTGGATGGCGTCCGTGGTGGCGGTGCGGAAGTAGGCCTTGTAGGGGCGGACCTTCTTGCCGCCGTTCCAGTCCGGGCCCTGGGTCATGGCCGGGTTGGTGTTGGCGGGGGAGACCTGGACGAGTTTGGCGTCGTCGAAGACCTTCTGCATGGATTCGCCGACGGAGGAGTTCAGGGGGCCGACGGCGCCGAGGAGCTCCTTGTTGGCGACGAACTTGGTGGCGTTCGTCTGGCCGGAGGAGGGCTGGCCCTGGTCGTCGGCCGACTGCATCTTGAAGGTGATGCCGTCGACGTACTTCTTGGCGTTGGCCTGTTTGACGGCGAGCTCGACGGAGTTGCGGATGCCGAGGCCGAGCGCGGAGAGGTCACCGGTCAGTGGCGCGTCGACGCCGATGACCACGGTGGTGCCGCCGCCGGGGTCTTCCTTCTTGTTGTCGTCGCGTGAGCCACAGGCGGTGAGGGTGAGAGCCCCGGCGGTGAGTGCGGCGGTGATGGCTATGAGCGAACGTTGACGCACGATCAGTCCTTTCCCCTGGCACGGCTGTCCCTTGTTGGGATGCCGAGTCGAGCGCGGAACCGAACTGAGGGGAATCCGGTGGGCGCGGTGACTGGCCGTGACTCTAAGGGCGCCTTTGTGCCTGGTGGAGTGGTCGGACCAAGGCTGTGACGCTCTTGTTATGCCACGGAGTATTCCGGGCTGGAACGCAGGGGGCGGTTGAGGCTGAATCTGACCTTGTTCGGTGGGTCTCGGCGTATCCGCATGCTGAGAATCTCCAGGACAAGTGGCAGGAGTGTAATGGTGTTTGGCTCATGACACGCGTGTTCGTGGGCATGCGGCGGTCAGTGCCCCGGAAAGATCATTCGCGTATTCCGGACCGAGGATGTAACTCTGTCTCGCCTTTGCGCGCGCATTACGCAGTGTTACTTCGAGGAAAGGGAGTCGGGCATTCCGTGGCACTTCTCCGCATTCGCGAATGTGCATCATGATGATCAACTTCCGGGGTGTTCCCGATTTCAACGTGAATGGGGTGCCAGGGGAGGTGCCCACCGAAAGCGCCGCCGAGGGCTGGGAGACCCGGTGGACGGTCACCGGGGGCCCCGACTCCTGGGCGAACCTGACAGCGAAAGTGAACGTCCGCTCCCCGGCCCGCGGGCGGGACATCTCGCCCGTGTACGTCACCGACACGCTCTGCGACGGCCAGGGCGGGGGCGGCTCGGGCGGCGGCTCCGGGCGGGTCAGGTAGAGGGTCACACCGGCCGCGCCCAGCACCGCCGCCGTGGCCGCGGCGATCGCCGTACGGCGGTGGCGGAGCCGGCGCGGGGTGGGCGGCCGTACCGGCTCGCGGGTGGCGCTCTCGTGGTCGTAGGTGTCCTCGCCCGGCTCGATCGGGCCGATGGCGTTCACACCCACGGCCCGCCGCTCGGCCCGCCGTCGCGGTAGCGCTCGGCGCACCGCTCGCGTGCCTGACGCATGATCAACTCACGCCCGGCGGCGGCCGTTTCGCGTCTGCGCTCGGCGCGTGCGGCGTCCAGGATGTCGCGCAGGATCAGGTACTGCCCGTTCGACAGGCCCATCGACTGGTAGTCGCCGTAGGCCGAGCCGCCTGAGCCGCCTGAGCCGCCTGAGCCGCCTGGGTCTCCCGAGCCTGCCGACTCGTAGATCTGCCGCGCCCACTTGGTGATGATCGCGGTGCAGAGGTCGGCGGGGGAGGTGGTGGTGGGGGAGGGGGTGGTGCTCGTGGTGGTGCCGGTGGCGCTCTTGGGGTCCGGGGCGGGGTCGCCGCAGCCCGTGCCGAGGGCCGGCGGAAGGGTGAGGGTGAGGGCGAGCGCACAGAGCCGTATCCGGTGCCTCATGTGCCGACGCTAGACCGGAGCCGCACGCCCCGACAATGCGCGTGCGCCCGCCCCCGCGGGGGGATCAGCCGGTCGCGCCGTCCGTGGGGGCGTCCCGCAGCATGCACGTCAGGCGCGCACTGCACACCCGCTTGCCCTGCTCGTCGCTGATCACGATCTCGTACGTCGCCGTGGAGCGGCCCCGGTGCACGGGCGTCGCCACGCCGGTGACCAGGCCGGAGCGGGCGCCGCGGTGGTGCGTGCAGTTCAGGTCGACGCCGACGGCCAGCTTGTCGATGCCGCCGTGCAGCATCGCGCCGACGGAGCCGAGGGTCTCGGCGAGCACCGCGGAGGCGCCGCCGTGCAGCAGGCCGTAGGGCTGGGTGTTGCCCTCGACCGGCATGGTGCCGACGACGCGCTCCGCCGAGGCCTCCACGATCTGTACGCCCATGCGGGTGCCGAGGTGGCCCGCCGAGAAGAGGGAGGGCAGATCGACACCGAGCGAGGCGTACTCGTCGATGACCTCTTGCGGGAACTTCACGCTGTGCTGCTCGCCCATGGGGTCCGGCTCCGTTCGTTCGACGTCGACACCTGTCGCTGCCTGTCGCTGAGCAAACGCTCAGTCGGTCGCTGATTGTTCCAGGCGTACGACGACGGACTTGCTGGCAGGGGTGTTGCTGGTGTCCGCGGTGGCGTCCAGGGGCACCAGGACGTTGGTCTCGGGGTAGTACGCGGCCGCGCAGCCCCGGGCCGTCGGGTAGTGCACGACGCGGAAGCCGGGCGCGCGGCGCTCCACGCCGTCCCGCCACTCGCTGACCAGGTCGGCGTACGTCCCGTCGGCCAGGCCCAGCTCGCGGGCGTCGTCCGGGTTGACCAGGACGACGCGGCGGCCGTTCTTGATGCCGCGGTAGCGGTCGTCGAGGCCGTAGATGGTGGTGTTGTACTGGTCGTGGGAGCGCAGGGTCTGCAGCAGCAGCCGTCCCTTCGGGACGGCCGGGTACTCGACGGGGGCGGCCGTGAAGTTGGCCTTGCCGGTGGCGGTGGGGAAGCGGCGCTCGTCGCGCGGGGCGTGCGGCAGGGCGAAGCCGCCGGGGTGCGCCACGCGCGTGTTGAAGTCCTCGAAGCCGGGGACGACGCGCGCGATGCGGTCGCGCACGGTGGCGTAGTCCTTCTCGAACTCCTCCCAGGGTGTGCGGGAGGCGCCGCCCAGGACGCGGCGCGCGAGGCGGCACACGATGGCGGGCTCGGAGAGCAGCTGGTCGCTCGCGGGCTCCAGGCGTCCGCGGGAGGCGTGCACCATGCCCATGGAGTCCTCGACGGTCACGAACTGCTCACCGCCGCCCTGGAGGTCGCGTTCGGTGCGCCCGAGGGTGGGCAGGATCAGGGCGCGTGCGCCCGTGACGGTGTGCGAGCGGTTCAGCTTCGTGGAGACGTGCACGGTCAGGCGCGCCTTGCGCATCGCCGCCTCGGTCACCTCGGTGTCGGGGGAGGCCGCCACGAAGTTGCCGCCCATGGCGAAGAACACCTTCGCCTCGCCGTCGCGCAGGGCGCGGATGGCGCGCACGACGTCCAGGCCGTGGTGGCGGGGCGGCGCGAAGCCGAACTCCTTCTCCAGGGCGTCGAGGAAGGCGGGCGCGGGCCGCTCGAAGATGCCCATCGTGCGGTCACCCTGCACGTTCGAGTGGCCGCGCACGGGGCAGACGCCCGCGCCGGGGCGGCCGATGTTGCCGCGCAGCAGCAGGAAGTTGACGACCTCGCGGATCGTCGGCACCGAGTGCTTGTGCTGGGTGAGGCCCATCGCCCAGCACACGACGGTGCGCTTGGAGGCGAGCACCATGCGCAGCGCCTCCTCGATGCGGGCGCGGTCGAGGCCCGTGGCCTTCAGGGTCTCGTCCCAGTCGGCGTCCCGCGCGGCGGTGGCGAACTCCTCGTACCCGTGGGTGTGTTCGCGTACGAACGTCTCGTCGACCGCGCCGTCCGTCTGGAGGATGAGCTTGTTGAGGAGGCGGAAGAGGGCCTGGTCGCCGCCGAGGCGGATCTGGAGGAAGAGGTCGGTGAGGGCGGTGCCCTTGAGCATGCCCTGCGGGGTCTGCGGGTTCTTGAAGCGCTCCATGCCCGCTTCGGGCAGCGGATTGACCGTGATGATCTTCGCGCCGTTGTTCTTGGCCTTCTCCAGGGCGGAGAGCATGCGCGGGTGGTTCGTGCCGGGGTTCTGTCCGGCGACGATGATCAGGTCGGACTGGTAGAGGTCGTCGAGCAGGACGCTGCCCTTGCCGATGCCGATGGTCTCGGTCAGCGCGGAGCCGGACGACTCATGGCACATGTTCGAGCAGTCGGGGAGGTTGTTCGTGCCCAGCTCGCGGGCGAACAGCTGGTAGAGGAACGCCGCTTCGTTGCTGGTGCGTCCCGAGGTGTAGAAGACGGACTCGTCCGGGGAGTCCAGGGCGGCGAGCTCTTCGGCGACGATGTCGAAGGCGTGCTCCCAGGAGACGCGTTCGTAGCGCTCGGCGTCCTCCGCCAGGTACATGGGGTGGGTGAGGCGGCCCTGCTGGCCCAGCCAGTACCCGCTGCGGGTGGCGAGGTCGGCGACGGGGTGGGCGGCGAAGAAGTCGGGGGTGACGCGCCGGAGCGTGGCCTCTTCGGCGACCGCCTTCGCGCCGTTCTCGCAGAACTCCGCCTTGTGGCGGTGCTCCGGCTCGGGCCAGGCGCAGCCGGGGCAGTCGAAGCCGTCCTTCTGATTGACGCGCAGCAGGGTCAGCGCGGTGCGGCGCACGCCCATCTGCCGCTGTGCGATCTTCAGGGTGTGGCCGATGGCGGGCAGCCCCGCCGCCGCGTGCTGCACCTGGTCGACCTGCGGCGCGTCCTGGACCGGATCGCCCTTGGGCGGCTTGCTTGCCATGGTCGGCTCCCCTTCGAGCACGTGTGTGAGCTACGTCTCCGATCCTCCCACGCGGCGGTGACAGTGCCGGGCGCAGGGGCGGGACGGGACGGGACTGTCAGTGGGGCGTGGCAGGATCGGGGACGTGGCAGAAACAGCAGCGAAGAAGAAGTCCGAGACCGCGGCGACCAAGGCCGGCGGGGCGGGTGGCGAGCAGCGCCCGCGCCTGCTCCTCATGGACGGGCACTCCCTGGCGTACCGGGCGTTCTTCGCGCTGCCCGCGGAGAATTTCACGACCGCGACGGGGCAGCCGACGAACGCGATCTACGGCTTCGCGTCGATGCTGGCGAACACCCTGCGTGACGAGGCGCCGACGCACTTCGCGGTGGCGTTCGACGTGTCGCGCAAGACGTGGCGCTCCCAGGAGTTCGCGGAGTACAAGGCGAATCGCTCCAAGACCCCGGACGAGTTCAAGGGTCAGGTCGAGCTGATCGGCGAGATGCTCGACGCGATGCACGCGGTGCGTTTCGCCGTCGACGGCTTCGAGGCGGACGACGTCATCGCGACGCTGGCCACGCAGGCGGAGGCGGCCGGTTTTGACGTGCTGATCGTCACGGGGGACCGCGACTCCTTCCAGCTGATCACCGACCATGTGACGGTGCTCTATCCGACGAAGGGCGTCTCGGAGCTGACGCGCTTCACGCCGGAGAAGGTCGTGGAGAAGTACGGCCTGACGCCCAGCCAGTACCCCGACTTCGCGGCGCTGCGCGGCGACCCGTCGGACAACCTCCCCGGCATTCCCGGTGTCGGCGAGAAGACCGCCGCGAAGTGGATCAACCAGTTCGGTTCGTTCGCCGACCTCGTCGAGCGTGCCGAGGAGGTCAAGGGCAAGGCCGGGCAGAATTTCCGCGACCACCTGGACGCGGTCAAGCTCAACCGCCGCCTCACCGAGATGGTGCGCGACGTGGAGCTGCCCAAGACGGTCGCCGACCTGGAGCGCGCTCCGTACGACCGGACGGCGCTCGCCATGGTCCTGGACACCCTGGAGATCCGTAACCCCTCGCTGCGCGAGCGTCTCCTGGCCGTCGACCCGGGCGCCGAGGAGGCCGAGCAGACCCCGGCCGCGCCGGGCGTCGAGCTGGACGGCGCGGTCCTGGGTGCGGGCGAGCTCGCCCCGTGGCTGGCCGAGCACGGCAAGGCGGTCCTCGGCGTCGCCACGGTCGACACCTGGCAGCTCGGCTCGGGCACCGTCACGGAGGTCGCGCTCGCCGCGGCTGGGGGAGCGGCCGCCTGGTTCGACCCGGCCGCCGTCGACGAGGCCGACGAGAACGCGTTCGCGGCGTGGATCGCCGACCCGAAGAAGCCGAAGGTGATGCATAACGCCAAGGCCGTGATGCGGGTCTTCCCCGAGCACGGCTGGGCCGTGGACGGCGTCACCATGGACACCGCCCTGGCCGCCTACCTGGTCAAGCCGGGCCGCCGCTCCTTCGCCCTGGACGCCCTGTCCCTGGAGTATCTGGGCCGTGAGCTGGCGCCCGCCTCCGCCGCCGACGGACAGCTCGCCTTCGGTACGGAGGAGGACGACCGGGCCGGGGCCGACCATTTGATGTCGCAGGCCCGCACCGTCCTGGACCTGGGGACGGCCTTCGGCGAGAAGCTGCGCGAGGTCCGCGCGAGCGACCTGCTGCAGGATGTCGAACTGCCGACGTCCACGCTCCTCGCGCGCCTGGAGCGGCACGGCATCGCGGCCGACCGCGCCCATCTGGAGGCGATGGAGCAGCAGTTCGCGGGCGCCGTGCAGCAGGCCGTGAAGGAGGCGCACGCCGCGGCGGGCCACGAGTTCAACCTCGGCTCGCCCAAGCAGCTCCAGGAAGTCCTCTTCGGTGAGCTGAACCTCCCCAAGACGAAGAAGACGAAGACCGGTTACACCACGGACGCCGACGCGCTGGCCTGGCTCGCCGCCCAGACGGAGAACGAGCTGCCGGTCATCATGCTCCGCCACCGCGAGCAGGCGAAGCTCCGCGTCACGGTCGAGGGCCTGATCAAGTCGATCGCCGCGGACGGCCGCATCCACACCACGTTCAACCAGACGGTGGCCGCCACGGGCCGTCTCTCCTCGACCGACCCGAACCTCCAGAACATCCCGGTCCGCACGGACGAGGGCAGGGCGATCCGCCGCGGCTTCGTCGTCGGCGAAGGCTTCGAATCGCTGATGACCGCGGACTACAGCCAGATCGAGCTGCGCGTGATGGCGCACCTCTCCGAGGACGAGGGCCTCCTGGAGGCGTTCATGTCGGGCGAGGACCTGCACACCACCGTGGCCTCGCAGGTGTTCTCCGTGGAGCGTTCGCACGTCGACGCGGAGATGCGGCGCAAGATCAAGGCCATGTCGTACGGCTTGGCGTACGGCCTGTCGGCGTTCGGCCTCTCCCAGCAGCTGAACATCGAGGCGGGCGAGGCGCGAGCCCTGATGGACACCTACTTCGAGCGGTTCGGCGGCGTGCGCGACTATCTGCGCCGCGCGGTCGACGAGGCCCGCGCGACGGGCTACACGGAGACGATGCTGGGCCGCCGCCGCTACCTCCCCGACCTCAACAGCGACAACCGCCAGCGCCGCGAGATGGCCGAGCGGATGGCGCTGAACGCCCCGATCCAGGGCACGGCCGCGGACATCGTGAAGATCGCCATGCTCAATGTTCACCGGGCGCTCACCGAGGCGAGGCTCGACTCCCGCATGCTGCTCCAGGTCCACGACGAAATCGTCCTGGAGATCGCTCCGGGCGAGCGGGCGAAGGTGGAGGAGCTGGTCCGCAGGGAGATGGCGGGTGCGGTGTCCCTGCGCGCGCCGCTGGATGTGTCGGTCGGGGTGGGGGCGGACTGGGAATCCGCGGCGCACTAACCCTCCCGGGCCGGGGGGCGGTGGGGTGCGGGGGCTTGCCGGTCTCTGTGTCCGCGCGGGCTCGTTGTGGCTGGGCGCGCAGTTCCCCGCGCCCCTTCGGGGGCGCGAGCCCACCGGCGGCAGAAGCGGGCCGGATTCCCCGTGGCGTAACAGGTCTGTCGCGGGGTCCAGGCCAACCGGTAAGAACCGGGCACGAACGGGTGCCTGGGCGCGGCAAGTTGTCGTAGTGTCGCCAGAGCCGTCCCCCCGGGGAGCACGCACGTACGAAGTCAGGCGTGTACGGAAGCGGGGCCGGCGCACAACAGTCTTCAAAGGGGAGGGGTGGCTCGGTCATGGCGCCGGTATTCGGCAGGCGGCTGCGCAGGGGAGCGGTGACCAGCGCGGTGGCCGCGGCGGCGGTGGCGGCGCTCGCCGCTTCGCAGGCCCCGGGCGTGACGGACGTCCCACGCGACGAGTGGACGGCGGGAGCGGCGGACACCCCGTCGGCGGGTGACTCCGCGACCGGCGACTCGCCCTACTACACCGACCTGCCGCCCCTCCACAGCCCTGTCCCGCCGACCGCGCCCAACGGCGGAGACAGAGAGGCCGAGGCGGGCGTGCCGGCCACCGTCCTGGACGCGTACAAGAAGGCCGAGACCGCTCTCGCCGACGCCAAGCCCGGCTGCAACCTCCCCTGGCAGCTGTTGGCCGCCATCGGCAAGGTCGAGTCGGGCCACGCCCGCGGCGGCCGCGTCGACGCGAACGGCACGACGATCAAGCCGATCCTCGGCCCGGTCCTGAACGGCGACGGCTTCGCGAAGATCACCGACACCGACAAGGGCGCGCACGACGGCGACACGACGCACGATCGCGCGGTCGGGCCCATGCAGTTCATCCCGTCGACGTGGGCGGGCTCGGGCCAGGACGGCAACAACGACGGCCGCAAGGACCCGAACAACATCTACGACGCGGCGCTCGCCGCGGGCCACTACCTCTGCGCCAACGACCGTGACCTGTCGGTCGAGGCCGACCTGCACAAGGCGATCCTCAGCTACAACCGCTCGACGGAGTACCTGAACACGGTCCTGTCGTGGCTGGAGTACTACCGCAAGGGCACCCACGAGGTTCCCGACGGCAAGGGCGTCCTGCCGGGCGACCGCAGCGACGACCGCTTCCGGAGCCCCAGCCTGACGCCGGGCGGCTCCGATTCGCCCTCGAAGAAGCCCGGCAACACCGACATGACCGGCACCTACACGCCGCCCGGAAGCAACGGCAATCCCGGCAACGGCGGCGGCACCGGGCCCACCAGGCCGCCGGGCAACGGCGGCGACGATACGCCCGACCCCACGCCTCCCACGCCCGCCGAGCGGGTCGCCCGCCTGGCGGACGCCGGCACCGGCCCGCTGGCCGCGACGGCCGGGGACGCCTTCGCCGGGCGCGTTCAGGTGCGTACGGAGTCCAAGTCGGGCGCGGCCGTCGCCAAGGTCAAGGTGAAGTTCAGGGTCGTCGGTGACACGGACGCCCGCTTCGACGGCGGCGCGAGGAGCGCTGTCGTCACCACGAACGCCTTGGGCAGGGCCACCGCTCCGGTGCTCAAGGCGGGCGAGAGGACGGGCTCGTTCACCGTGCGCGCCACGGTCGTGGGCCGCAAGCTGACGGGCCTGGACTACACCGCCAAGGTCGCCGAGCGCCAGGCGGACGCCCTCGCCCGGACCAGCGACAAGCCGCTGACCTGCGAAGCGGGCAAGGAGTTCGCCGACCGGGTCGAGGTCAAGGCGACATACAAGGGCGAGGCGGCCGACGGCGTCGCGGCCACCGCCACCCTGGTCAAGTCGGTGGCGGACAGCACGGCCAACGACAAGGGCCCCTACTTCAAGGACGCGAACGGCAAGGCGGTCCGCGTCCTCAAGGGCCTGAAGACCGGCGCGAACGGCCTGTTGAAGCTGCCGCGGCTGTACGCGGACGACGCGGCGGGCACGTATCTGCTGCGCGTCGTCACGACCGGCGGCGCCACCCTCACCGTCGAGCTGAAGGTGACCGCCCCGGCCACCACCACCCCGGGCACCACCGCCCCCGCCACCACTGCCCCGGCCACCCCGGCGGCCCCCACCACCCCGGCGGCCTGACCGCCCGGCCGACCTGCCCTCCAAAGCTCACCGGACCGCCCTCACGCCACCCACGGCGCGGGGGCGGTCCTGTGTTGTGCGACGTGTTCTCATCTCGCTCCCGCGTTGCTACGGTGCCCGCCCTGACGCCCTATCAGCTCCGGCCGCAAGCCGACCCGAAAGGCCCCGCATGCGCGCCCTCATCGCCGCCGCCGCCGGTCTCGCCGTCGCGCTCGCCCTGGTCCTGACGGTCACGGCGATCGGCGCCCCACCCGGCGAGACGTCTCCCAAGCCGCTGCTCACCACTGTCCCCAAGCACCCGTAGACGTAGGGAGGGTCGCCGCGATGCGCCGCAAGGCCAGCCTCGTCCTGCTCGCCTTCGCCGTGTTCTTCACGGCCATGTCCCCGCTCATGCGCTGGTACGCCTTCCCGCGCCTCGCGAAGATCCCGCCGAGCCAGTACCAGGAAGCGGTCCTGGAGGCGAAGAACCCCACCCTCATCGACTACGGCTCGATGAAGGCCGAGAAAGTCGACAAGGTCACCATCGTGCAGACCCTCAAGGGCAACGTGGAGGCCTCGGAGAAGATCGAGAAGGCCGACGGGGACTCTTCCCGTGACGTCGTCGTCTGGGACGCGCTCTCCTACGTCCAGGACTCCGAGGGCAAGATGGTCTCCAAGGTCCCCGAGCGCTACATCTTCGACGCGCACAGCCAGGAACCGGTGCACGCCACCGGCGAGTCGGTCGACGGGGACCCGGTCAAGCGCGAGGGCATCGAGTTCAAGTGGCCCTTCCTGACGGAGAAGCGGGACTACGAGTACTTCGACGCGCAGGCCCGCGTCACCAAGCCCATCCACTACAAGGGCACACGGACGTTCCGCGGAGTGCGGGTCTACTACTTCGAGCAGACCATCCCCTGGACGAAGGTCCCCTTCCCCAAGACGATGCCGGTCAAGGGCATCACACCCAAGTCCCTCGCCGAGACCGGCACCACCCGCTGGTACACCACGGTCCGCAAGTTCTGGGTCGAGCCGACCACCGGAGCGCCCGTCTACGGCGAGGAGATCCAGAAGAACGAACTGCGCGGCGGCACGCTCCTCGGCGGACGCGACAAGGTCACGGTCTTCGCCGGGCACGTGAAGATGCGCGAGGACTACATCGAGAGCACGGTCGACCTCGTCAAGTCCCAGAGGCTCCTGGTGCTCCTGCTGACCTCCTACCTCCCCTGGGGCTTCCTCGCCCTCGGCCTGCTCCTGCTCGCCCTCTCCTTGTGGCTGGAGGCCCGCGGGCGCAGGCCCGGGGAGTGCGAGCCGAAGGCCACGAACGACCCCGAACCGGAACCGGTCGACGCCTAGCCCGTGGTCTAGGCGTCCGCGTCCCGGCGCGCCGGGCGGGCCTTGGTGTACCGGGTCGGTTCGGCGGTCGCGGGGTCCTCCGGCCACGGATGCCTCGGGTAGCGGCCGCGCAGTTCCGCCCGCACCGCGCGGTACCCCTCGCGCCAGAAGGAGGCGAGGTCGGCGGTGACGGCGGCGGGGCGTCCGGCGGGGGACAGCAGGTGGACGAGTACGGGCACGCCGCCGGCCGCGATCCGCGGTGTCTCGGCGAGGCCGAACATCTCCTGGAGCTTCACCGCGAGGACGGGCTGCTCGGGATCGGAGTAGTCGACCCGCACCTTGGACCCGCTCGGCACCTCCAGCCGTTCCGGGGCCAGCCCGTCGAGGCGGACGGCCTCGCCGGTGGCCCACGGCAGAAGCCGCGCGAGCGCCTGCCCCGCGTCGACGCGGCCCAGGTCGGACCGGCGCCGCGCCCTGGACAGCTCCGGCTCCAGCCATTCGTCCACGCGCGCGTGGAGGGCGTCCTCCGATACGTCGGGCCAGGGCGCCCCCAGGTGCCGGTGCAGAAACGCCAGCCGCTCGCGCAGCTCCCGCGCGCCCCGGGACCACTTCAGCAACCCGGTACCTTCCTCACGCAACCCGGTGAGCAGCCCTTCTCGTACGAGGACGGGATCGGCGTCCTTCAAAGGGCGCACCACCAACTCCACGGCCCCGAGACTCTCGACGTGCCTCGCCACCAGATCGCCACCGGACCACGCCACTTCGTCGCGCTCCACGTGCAGCGGCGCGGCGGCGCTCCGCGCGATGTCCTCGTCGATCTGCGCGCCCAGCAGTACGCGCGCGTGCCCGGCGCCCACGGGACGGTCCGCCACGGCCACGGCGATCCACTCGGCCCCCGTCAACGCGGAGCCCGGCCGCAGCTCGGCGCGCGTCCCATTGGCCATCAGATACGTCCCGCCACCAACCGCCCGGGCCACCCGCTCGGGAAACGCGAGGGCGGCGACGGCTCCGGCATCCCGCTCCGGAGCGTCATCCCGCGCCGAAGGCGCGGGCGAGGAGCCCTGGGCACCCCGCCCCGCGGGGGCGTCCGCCGCCGAAGCCAAGCGCCGCGTCTCCACGCGCCACCGCGCCGCATACGCGTCCCCGCCCCGCCGAGCGGCCCGCCACGCCGCGGCGAGGTCGTCCCCGTACTCCCGCGGCGGCTCCTCGCTCAGGAGGGCGACCACCTCCGCCGCCCGCCGCGCGCCCACGCGAGGCACCGCGTCCAGCAGGGCGCGCGCCAGGCGGGGGTGCAGACCCACCCGCGACATCCGCGTCCCCCGCCGCGTCACCCGCCCCGTGGCGGCCTCCACCGCCCCGACCGCCGTCAGGACATCCCGCGCCGCCGCCATCGCGCCGCCCGGCGGCGGATCGAGGAGGGCGAGACCGGAGGCGTCAGGATCGCCCCAGCACGCCGTCTGCAAGGCGAACGCGGCGAGGTCCGCCACCTTGATCTCCGGCGCGGGGAAACGCGGCAGCCGCCCGTCCTCCGCCTCCGCCCAGCACCGGTACACGGCACCCGGCGCCTCACGCCCGGCCCGCCCCGCCCGCTGCCGCCCCGCCGCCTGCGAGGCCCGCACCGTCGCCAGCGCGCTCAGGCCCCGCGCATGGTCGACCCGCGGCTCGCGGGCGAGGCCCGAGTCCACGACCACCCGCACCCCGGGCACCGTCAACGACGACTCGGCCACCGACGTGGCGAGCACGACGCGCCGCCCCGGCGACCCGGCGAGGACCGCGTCCTGCACGGCGGCCGGCGCCCGCCCGTGCACCTGAAGCACCTCGATGTCCCCGAGGCCCGTCAACTGTCCGGCCACCCGTGCGATCTCGCCGACCCCCGGCAGGAAGCACAGGACGTCACCGTCCCGCTCGGCCAGCGCCCGCCGCACCACCGACGCCACATGCGTCAGGAGCGCCGGATCGACCCGCATGCCGTGCGGCGGCCGCACCTCACGCGCGGGGGGCGCCCACACCACCTCCACGGGATGCGTGGTTCCTTGCGCCTCCACGACGGGCGCGCCCCCGAGGACGCGCGCCCATCCCTCGGCGTCGGTCGTCGCGGACGCGGCCACGAGCCGCAGATCGGGCCGCAGCGCCGCCCGCACGTCCACCAGGAAGGCAGCCACCGTGTCCGCGTCCAGATGCCGCTCATGGCACTCGTCGATGATGACGACGTCCACGCCGGTCAGCTCCTGGTCCCGTTGCAGCCGCTGGAGCAGGACACCCGTCGTGACGACCTCCACGCGCGCGTGGGGACCCACCACCCGCTCCCCGCGCACGGTGTAGCCGACGCTCCCGCCCACCTTCTCGCCGAGCAGCCACGCCATCCGCCGCGCGGCGGCCCGAGCGGCGATGCGCCGCGGCTCGGCGACGACGACACGGCGTACGCCCTGAAAGGCGCCAGGCGCCTCGATCAGGCCCGCGAGGGCCAGCGGCACCAGCGTCGTCTTGCCCGTGCCGGGCGGCGCACACAGCACCGCGCTGCCCGGCCCCTCCAGAGCGGAACGGAGGGCGGGCAGCGCGTCACGTACGGGCAGGTCCAGGAAGGCGGGGTTACGGATCACCCGCTCAGTCTCGTACGCATACGTAGATGGCCGTCCCCGGGATCAGGTTTCCGCGCAGCGGGGACCAGCCGCCCCACTCCTGGGTGTTCCAGGCGGGCCACTCCGGTTCCACGATGTCGACGAGGCGGAAACCGCCCGCCACGATGTCCCGCACCCGGTCGCCGATCGTCCTGTGGTGCTCCACATAGACGGCGTTGCCCTCCTCGTCCTGCTCCACGTAAGGAGTGCGGTCGAAGTAGGAGGCCGCTACGGAGAGCCCCTCCGGGCCCGGCTCGTCGGGAAAGGCCCAGCGGATCGGGTGCGTCGCGGAGAAGACGAAGCGGCCGCCGGGCCGCAGCACGCGACGCACCTCCTTGAGGACCAGTACGGGGTCGGCGACGAAGGGCAGCGCCCCGTAGGCGGAGCAGGCGAGGTCGAAGGCGCTGTCCTTGAAGGGCAGCACCCCCGCGTCGGCCTGTACCAGAGGCACCGTGCCGCCGATCCGCAGCGCGTGCTGGAGCTGGCGGTGCGAGAGGTCCAGGGCGACGGGCCGCGCGCCCTGCGAGAGAAGCCAGCGCGAACACTGGGCGGCGCCGGCGCCGATCTCCAGGACGTCCTTGCCCTTGAGCTCCTCGGGCGGACCGAGCAGCTCCGCCTCCACCTCGTCGAGCCCCTCGGGGCCCCACACGAAGCGGTCGTCCCCGAGGAACGTGCCGTGCTCGATCTGGTACTCGTCGGCGTTCCGGTCCCACCAGCCGCGGTTCGCGCGACTGCTCTCCGTGATGTTCGCGTCACGGCGGGTGGCCTCGGGCTCGGGCGGTTCGGACTCTTGGATGATCGGCTCCATCGTCGTAATCTTTCGTGTCTTCCGTCGAACCTCGTCGCGAAGGGGGCGCGGTGCGGCCCGTGTGGCCTCAGGCGACAGGTTTTGTGCCGGGTATGAGGCGATCCGCCCCGGGTGTGCGCCTTCGCGCATTGACCCTTTCCGGCTGCCCCCGTATGCTACAAGTTGCGCTGCGAGCCTGCCGTCCTCAGACATAGCAGGATGCGCTCGCATCTGTTGCATGTCCCCTCGGTTGTCGAGGCGCCTTCCGTTTCTTCGGAACTCAGGAATCGGCGTTTCCCAGGCTGTCCGGCTTCTTCAGAGCGAAATCGGCTCCGGCGCTAGCAGTACCTACGACTCACTGTCCGTACCGGAGCCCTTACCCACATGACGAGCAGCACCGAGACCACCGCTTCCACCACCCCGCAGGTAGCGGTCAACGACATCGGTAACGAGGAAGCCTTCCTCGCCGCGATCGACGAGACGATCAAGTACTTCAACGACGGCGACATCGTCGACGGCGTCATCGTGAAGGTCGACCGGGACGAGGTCCTGCTCGATATCGGTTACAAGACCGAAGGCGTCATCCCGAGCCGCGAGCTCTCGATCAAGCACGACGTCGACCCGAACGAGGTCGTCAAGGTCGGCGACGAGATCGAGGCCCTGGTTCTCCAGAAGGAGGACAAGGAAGGCCGTCTGATCCTGTCCAAGAAGCGCGCTCAGTACGAGCGCGCCTGGGGCACGATCGAGAAGATCAAGGAAGAAGACGGCATCGTCACCGGTACGGTCATCGAGGTCGTCAAGGGTGGTCTCATCCTCGACATCGGCCTCCGTGGCTTCCTGCCGGCTTCCCTCGTCGAGATGCGCCGCGTCCGCGACCTCCAGCCCTACGTGGGCAAGGAGCTCGAGGCCAAGATCATCGAGCTGGACAAGAACCGCAACAACGTGGTCCTGTCCCGCCGTGCCTGGCTCGAGCAGACCCAGAGCGAGGTCCGTCAGACCTTCCTCACGACCCTGCAGAAGGGTCAGGTCCGCTCCGGCGTCGTTTCCTCGATCGTCAACTTCGGTGCGTTCGTGGACCTCGGCGGCGTCGACGGTCTCGTGCACGTCTCCGAGCTCTCCTGGAAGCACATCGACCACCCCTCCGAGGTTGTCGAGGTCGGCCAGGAAGTCACCGTCGAGGTTCTCGACGTGGACATGGACCGCGAGCGTGTCTCCCTGTCGCTCAAGGCGACGCAGGAAGACCCGTGGCAGCAGTTCGCCCGCACGCACCAGATCGGGCAGGTCGTTCCCGGTAAGGTCACCAAGCTCGTTCCGTTCGGTGCGTTCGTGCGCGTCGACGAGGGCATCGAGGGCCTGGTCCACATCTCCGAGCTGGCCGAGCGCCACGTGGAGATCCCGGAGCAGGTCGTCCAGGTCAACGACGAGATCTTCGTCAAGGTCATCGACATCGACCTCGAGCGTCGCCGGATCTCGCTGTCGCTGAAGCAGGCCAACGAGTCCTTCGGCGCCGACCCGTCGGCCGTCGAGTTCGACCCGACCCTGTACGGCATGGCCGCGTCCTACGACGACCAGGGCAACTACATCTACCCCGAGGGCTTCGACCCCGAGACCAACGACTGGCTCGAGGGCTACGAGACCCAGCGCGAGGCCTGGGAGACCCAGTACGCCGAGGCGCAGTCGCGCTTCGAGCAGCACCAGGCCCAGGTCATCAAGTCCCGCGAGGCCGACGCTCAGGCCGAGGCCGAGGGTGTCGCGGCTCCCAGTGGCGCGGCTCCGGCCGCGGGCACCGGTGGCGGCGGTGGCGGCGGTTCGTACTCCTCGGAGTCGGACGACAACTCCGGCGCCCTGGCTTCGGACGAGGCGCTTGCCGCGCTTCGCGAGAAGCTGGCCGGTGGCCAGAGCTGAAGCTCGCCTCCAGGCGGTCGTAGCTGAACAACGCCGCGGGCCCGTACCTCCCTTTCGGAGGTGCGGGCCCGCGGTGCGTTCCGGTTCGGCCGCGGAGGGCGCGTGGGCGGGAATGCGCGTGTCCTCGCGTGCGTTCTCCGTTACGAACACGAGGAGGAGCGGTCACAGTGCTTGATCCGCAGGGTTTGTACGCATGGGAGCCGAAGGGCCTCGCCGTCGTCGACATGGCGCTCGCCCAGGAGTCGGCAGGACTGGTCATGCTCTACCACTTCGACGGATACATCGACGCGGGGGAGACCGGCGACCAGATCGTCGAGCGCCTCACCGACAGCCTTCCGGGGCAGGTGGTGGCGAGATTCGACCACGACCGCCTCGTCGACTACCGCGCCCGCCGTCCACTGCTCACCTTCCGGCGCGACCGCTGGTCCGACTACGAGGTGCCGACGCTCGACGTCCGTCTCCTCCAGGACGCCACGGGGGCGCCCTTCCTGCTGCTCTCCGGGCCCGAGCCGGACATCGAGTGGGAGCGCTTCGCGGCCGCCGTCCAGCAGATCGTGGAGCGCCTCGGCGTGCGCCTGTCCGTGAACTTCCACGGCATCCCCATGGGAGTGCCGCACACCCGCCCCGTGGGCCTCACCCCGCACGGCAACCGCACCGACCTGGTCCCGGGCCACCGCAGCCCCTTCGACGAGGCACAGGTGCCCGGCAGCGCGGCCTCCCTCGTCGAGTACCGCCTCCTGGAGGCCGGTCACGACGTGCTGGGCGTCGCCGCGCACGTCCCGCACTACATCGCGCGCTCCACGTACCCGGACGCGGCCCTCACGGTCCTGGAAGCGATCACCGCCGCGACCGGCCTGGTGCTGCCCACGGTCGCCCACGGACTGCGCACCGAGGCGCACCGCACGCAGACCGAGATCGACCGGCAGATCCAGGAGGGCGACGAGGAGCTCGTCGCCCTGGTCCAGGGCCTTGAGCACCAGTACGACGCCGCGGCGGGCGCCCAGGAGCGGGGCAACATGCTCGCCGAACCGGCCGACATCCCGTCCGCCGACGAGATCGGCCGTGAATTCGAACGCTTCCTCGCCGAGCGGGAGGGCGACGCGTAACGCCACCGCCTAAGCTGCCGGTCATGCTGAAAGTGGGCCTGACCGGCGGCATCGGCGCCGGCAAGAGTGAAGTCTCGCGGCTGCTCGCCGCGTCCGGTGCCGTGCTGATCGACGCCGACAAGATCGCGCGTGAGGTGGTGGAGCCGGGAACTCCCGGCCTGGCGGCCGTCGTTGAGGCCTTCGGGCGGGAGGTCCTGGCTCCGGACGGCTCCCTGGACCGGCCGAGGCTCGGCGCGATCGTCTTCGCCGACGCCGGGAAGCTGGCCGTCCTGAACTCGATCGTGCACCCCCTGGTCGGCGCCCGCTCCGCCGAGCTCGAACGGTCGGCCTCGGACGACGCGGTGGTCGTCCACGACGTGCCGCTGCTCACCGAGAACGGCCTGGCTCCGCTGTACGACGTCGTGGTCGTCGTCGACGCGAGCCCCGCGACCCAGCTCGACCGCCTGGTGCGGCTGCGCGGCATGAGCGAGGAGGACGCCCGCGCGCGGATGGCCGCGCAGGCCACCCGCGAGAAGCGCCTGGAGACCGCGGACATCGTGATCGACAACGACGGCCCCCTCGAAGGGCTCCGGGAGCGGGTCGACGAGGTGTGGGCGGACCTCATACGGCGCGGACGCGGTACGGCGCTGACGCGGAATAGGGACGGCCGCGGCGGGCGTTGACGCTGGGGAGTGAGGGAAGGAGTCCAGCGTGCCCGAAATCACCCCGGAGACTCACGTCATCGACTTCCGCGCGGCGGAGCAGCTCCTTGCCGCACGGGATCCGCGCGGCGCGGTGAAGCTGCTCGACACGGTCATCGCCGCCCACCCCGAGAACACCGCGGCCCGGCTGCTGCGGGCGCGCGCCTTCTTCGCCGCCGCGCAGCTGCGCGCCGCCGAGCTGGAGTTCAGCATCGTCCTGGAGCGCGAGCCGGACAACGCGTTCGCGCACTTCGCGCTCGCCCGCACCTACGAGCGCGGCTCCCGGCCCGACCAGGCGCGACGCCACTTCCGCCTCGCGGCCGCGCTCGACCCCCAGCCCGAGTACCTGGCGGCGGCCCGCTTCGACAAGGAAGACTGACCCCGCCGAGCGGGACTGTCGCAACACGCCCTAGGGGGAGCCCGGCGGATCGTACGGCGGGACGTCGCGGCCCGGCTGGTAGTGCGGGCCCTGACGCATGCGGTGCACCACCCACGCCAGGTCGGCGGCGACCACCAGCAGCAGCACCCCGCACGCCACCGCCCACGCCGTGCGCCCGGTGAGCGCGAAGGCGGCCGTTCCGAAGGCCGCCCAGACGAGCCCCCATACGCTGAACCAGAAGCGCATCCGCAGGGGGCTGCGCGCGGTCGCCGGTTCACTGCCTGTACGCGTCATCAGAAGTCATCTCCTCCTTTCAGGATAGAGAGGGCGGGTGGAGAACGCGGGCGGGCCGCCTGCGCGGCGAGGCCCTGTGGATGCTGTGGAACGAGCCGGTGGCGTCCTTCGTTGGAGGGGCATGAGTGTGGAGATGCGTGAGGGATACGAAGGAACGGGACCCGGCGCGATCACCCCGGACGGCTGCGCGGTCGACCTGTACACGCGCCTGTCCGTCGGCGACGAGCCCGACGTCATAGCGGGGGCGGTGCCACCCGGGTCGCACATCCTCGAACTGGGCAGCGGTGCGGGCCGGGTGACCCGGCCGCTCCTGGAGCGTGGCTTTCGCGTGACAGCCGTGGACGAGTCCGCCGAGATGCTGGAGAAGGTCGCCGCGCTCGACGGCGGGGTGCGCACGGTGCGGAGTCCGATCGAGCGGCTCGACCTGGACGAGAAGTTCGCCGTGGTGATGCTCGCGTCGTTCCTCGTGCACACCGGTGACGTGGCCGTGCGGCGTGGAATGCTGCGGGCCTGCCGAAGCCATGTCACGGACGGCGGCTGCGTGCTGATCCAGCGGGAGGGCGAGGATTACCACACCAACCTGCCGAGGGAGCGCGTCGACCCGGGTGGCTACACGATCCGCATCGTCTCGGCGGAGCCCATCGGGGACGGTGTGAACGAGGTGCGGGCGGAGTACGTCTTTCCGGACGCCGTATGGACGCAGACGTTCCGCGCCCGGCCGCTCACCCGCGCCCAGTTCGAGGCGGCGCTCGCGGAGGAGGGCCTGAAGGTCGACAAGTACCTCACGGAGGACGGGACTTGGGTGCGGGCGGTGCCGGTGGCCGTGGCGGCGGGCTGAGGCGACCAGTATTTTTCGGGCGGGAGCGATGAGTTTCGTGGCGCGGGCCTGTCTATACCGGTGACAGCACAACAGCGCGGCAGGCCGACAGCCCGGAGGCGAGGCCCGCCCGATCCGCTCACCGAGGAGACAGCATGTCCGCCACCGCCACGGCCAACTCCACCGCAGTCACCACCGCCCGTACCGGCCCCCGTGGCCGTGGCGCCCGCATCACGCTGCGCACCTTGCAGGTGCTGTTCGCCGTGTTCTTCGGTGTCGCGAGCGGCGTGCCCAAGCTGATCGCGCACCCGACCGCCGTCGAGTCCTTCGACAAGCTCGGCTGGGGCGCGCCCGGCATGTACACCATCGGCGCGCTGGAGCTGCTCGGCGGCATCGCGCTGCTGATCCCGCTGCTCTCCTCGCTGGCCGCGACGGCGTTCATCGGCCTGATGACCGGCGCGTTCATCGTGACCGTCACGGCGCTCGGCGGGGAGAACGCGGCGACGCCGCTGATCCTGATCCCGCCGCTGGCGTGGATCGCGTGGGCGCGGCGCGACGAGACGGCGAAGCTGATCGCCCGCGTCCGGGCGTGAGACGAGCCCGACCGCAGGACCCAGGGCGCGCATCGCGTCACATCGCCTCGCACCGCACCGCGTCACATCGCCTCGCACCGCACCGCCTCGCACCGCACCGCACCGCCTCGCACCGGACGACACCGCACCGCATCGCAGAGAAGTCCCGGCAACACGCCGTACATGACGGCGTGTTGCCGGGACTCTTCCGCGATCGGGCGGTCTAGCCCTCCGCGCCCCGCAGGCGTTCCATCTCGCGGCGGTCCCGCTTCGTGGGGCGGCCCGCGCCCCGGTCGCGGATGCCCGCCGGGGCCACGGCCTCGCGCGGCGGGGGCGGCGGGCTGTTGTCGACGTACGCCTCGGCGGCGACCGGCGCGCCGACGCGCTTGCGGATGACGCGCTTGACGATGACGATCCGCTCCCGGCCGCCCGCCTGCCGTAGCCGCACCTCGTCGCCCACGCGCACGCCGTACGCGGGCTTGACGCGTTCGCCGTTGACCCGCACATGGCCGCCCTTGCAGGCGGCGGCGCCCATCGAGCGTGTCTTGACGAGGCGGACCGACCAGATCCAGCTGTCGACGCGCACCGAGCCCTCGCCCGCCGGCGCGCCGCCCGCGGCAGCCTTGCCCGTGGAAGGGTCGCCCGGGGCGCGGCCCTTGCCGCCTCCTGAAGTCTCCGAAGCCATGTACAGACCTTAGTCCGGCTCCGGCGCGGCATGCCCGGCTCCCGGCGAGCCGTCCGGAATCCGCTGAGCGAGGCCGTCGATACTTCGGGCGGCTCGCGCACCGGCTGGCGCGCGCGGGGCGCTGCTCATCGCCGGCGTCATGGTCGGTTCGTGTGGTCGGCGGGTTCGTGGCGCTGGGGGCGGCGATGACCTGAGCGTACGTAACGTACACACGGCACGTACATACATGCGTACGTGTGTACGTTACGTACGGTGGAGGGCATGGACGGCCTGAGCGAACTGGACGAGCGGATCACCGGGTGCCGCGCCTGCCCACGCCTCGTCGACTGGCGCGAGGAGGTCGCGCGCACCAAACGCGCGGCCTTCGCCGACTGGACGTACTGGGGGCGCCCGGTGCCCGGCTTCGGACCGCACGACGCGTCGCTGCTGATCATCGGCCTCGCGCCCGCCGCGCACGGCGCCAACCGCACCGGGCGGATGTTCACCGGCGACCGCTCGGGCGAGTTCCTCTACCCGGCGCTGTACGACGTCGGGCTGGCCTCGCGTCCCACGGCCGAGAGCGTCGACGACGGCCTGACCCTCTACGGCACGCGCATCACCTCGCCGGTGCACTGCGCCCCGCCCGAGAACAAGCCCACCACCGGGGAGCGTGACACCTGCCGCTCCTGGCTGGTGAGCGAACTCAAACTGCTCGCCCCGACGCTCAAGTCGGTGATCGTGCTCGGTGGCTTCGGCTGGCAGGCCGCGCTGCCCGCCTTCGCGGCGGCGGGCTGGCAGGTGCCGAGGCCCCGGCCGGCGTTCGGACACGGGGCGCACGTGGTCCTGGAGGGCGGCCCCGAGGGGGAGGGGCTCGACCTCTTCGGCTGCTTCCACGTCAGCCAGCGCAACACGTTCACCGGACGGCTCACGCCCGCGATGCTGCGGGACGTGCTGCGTACGGCGGCCGTCGAAGCGGGGCTGCACCCGGACGGCCCAGCAGAGTGAGCCGCGGCGCACGGTGATTCCTAGCGTGAGGGCGTGGACGAGACTCTCGCGGCCAGGCCCTCCGCCGCCGCCTACCGCAACCTGGCCGTGGCGACCGTCGGCTTCACACTGACCTTCTGGGCCTGGGACCTGGTGGCGCCGCTCGGCAGCGACTTCAAGGACCGCCTCGGACTCAGCTCCTTCGAGCAGTCGCTCCTCGTCGCCGTGCCGGTGATCGTCGGCTCGCTGGGCCGTGTGCCGGTCGGCGCGCTCACCGACCGCTATGGCGCCCGGCTGATGTTCCCGCTGGTCTCGGCGCTGACCATCGTGCCGGTGCTGCTGATCATCCCGGCCAGGAACAGTTACGTCGCGATGCTCGGCGCCGGTTTCCTGCTGGGCCTCGGCGGAACGACGTTCGCCATCGGCATCCCCCTCGTCAACTCCTGGTTCCCGCCCGCCCGCAGAGGCTTCGCGCTCGGCGTCTTCGGCATGGGGATGGGCGGAGTGGCGCTCTCCGGCTACTTCACGCCGCGCATCGCCGAGCACGGCGCCAATCTGCCCTTCGTCATCGTGGCCATCGCCCTCGCCGCGTTCGCGCTGCTCGCGGCGGTGCTCATCACCGACCGCCCGGACCGGCCCGTGCCCACCACCGCGCTCATCACCCGGCTCGGGCAGGCCGGCCGGCTGCGGGTCACCTGGGAACTGTCGGCGCTGTACGCCATCGGCTTCGGCGGGATCGTCGCCTTCGGGGTGTACCTGCCCACGTATCTGAAGACCTGGTACGACCTCTCGCCCACCGACGCCGGGACCAAGGCGGCCGGGTTCGCGCTCGTCACCGTCGTCTTCCGGCCCATCGGCGGCTGGCTCTCCGACCGGTTCCACCCGGCCACCGTCACCTCCGTCGCCCTCGGGGTGGTCGCGCTCTTCGCCGTCGTACAGGCCTTCGACCCGACGCTGTACCCGGTCGGCACCATCTGCTTCCTCGTCATGGCGGCGGGCCTCGGCACCGCGAGCGGCAGCGTCTTCGCCCTCGTCTCGCAGGTCACCCCGCAGCCACAGGTCGGCTCCGTCACCGGCATCGTGGGCGCGGTGGGCGGCCTCGGCGGGTTCCTGCCGCCGCTGGTCATGGGCGCCATCTACAGAGCCAAGGACTCGTACTCGATCGGCTTCATGCTGCTGTCGGACCTGGCACTCGCCGGGTGTGTCTACGCGTACGGGCGGATGCGAAACGCGAAGACGCTCTGACACGGGACCGGGTTAGGGTGCCGCGATGGGCCTCTATCCGGACATCGAACCCTACGACCACGGCATGCTCGACGTCGGCGACGGCAACCGCGTGTACTGGGAGGCGTGCGGCAATCCGCGCGGCAAGCCGGCCGTGGTGCTGCACGGCGGGCCCGGCTCCGGCTGTACGCCCTTCTTCCGCCGGTACTTCGACCCCGACGCGTACCGGGTCGTCCTGCTCGACCAGCGGGGCAGCGGCCGCTCCACGCCGCACGCGAGCGACCCGGCGACCGACATGAGCGTCAACACGACCCCTCATCTGCTCGCCGACCTCGAACTGCTGCGGAGGCACCTGGGCATCGAGCGGTGGCTGGTGTGGGGCGCGTCGTTCGGTTCGGTGCTCGGGCTGCGGTACGCGCAGACGCATCCCGAGCGGGTCTCCGAGCTGGTCCTCACGGGGCTCGCCACGGGCAGCCGCGCGGAGGTCGGTCTCATGACCCGGGGGCTGGGGAAGATCTTCCCCGAGGCGTGGCGGGCCTTCCGGGACGGTGTGCCGAAGGAGGACCGGGACGGGGATCTCGCCGCCGCCTACAACCGGCTCCTGGAGTCCCCGGACCCCGCGGTGCGGGGCGCTGCCGCGCGGGCCTGGACGGACTGGGAGACGGCGTTCGAACCCGCGCCGCCGCGGTCCGTCCCCCGCTACGAGGACGCGGCCTTCCGTGCCGGTTTCGCCCGCACCGTCACGCACTACTTCGCCAACGACCACTGGCTGGGCGGCGACGAGGTCGTCCTGCGCGCCGCGGGGTCCCTCCGGGGGATTCCGGGGGTGATGGTGCAGGGCAGTCTGGACTTCGGCAACCTCGTCGGTATCCCGTGGCGGCTTCAGCGGGCGTGGGCCGGGAGCGAGTTGATCCTTGTGGACGACGTGGGGCACAACGCGGGGGCTCGCGGGGTCGCGGATGAGCTGGCGGCGGCGACGGATCGGTTCCGGGGGTGAGGGTTCTGGATGGTGCGGGTGGGTCTGGTCGGATCCATCTGCTTCTGGCTGGGTTCGGCTTTTTCTGGCTGGGTCCGGTCGGGTCTGGTCGGGTCCGGCTGGTTCCGGTCGGATCCGGCTGGGTCTGGTGGGGTCTGGTTGGGTCCGGCTGGGTCCGGTCAGGTCCGGTCGGACGGGTTCGGTCCACCGCTACCTGTGGTCCATCGGACGGGTTCGGTCCACCGCACCCGTGGTCCAAGCGAGGGATGCCCGTCGTCAACGGGGCCGCTCGGGATCCGCTGCCGTCAGGGTGATCTTCCGCCGTTCGGGCGGAGTTCGGGTCGCCGCCGGGTCGCGACCGCCGCAGACTCCGGAGAAAGCGTCGGGCAGGACCGGCGCCGAGCACGTGGAGCCGTCCGGTGTCCCAGCCACCTTCTCGCCGCCTCCGCCCGCGGCGCCGATTCCCGCTTCTCCGGGTGGTTCTCACGGTCGTACTCCTTTCGGGCGTGGGAGCCATGGGGGGCACGGTGGCGGCCGGGGTCTTGCCTGCGGCCGGCGTGCGGCCTTCGGCTGGTGTCGCGCCGGGGACTGACGTCCTGCCCGCGGCTGGTGTCTTGCCCGGGACCGGCGTCCTGCCTGCGGCTGGTCTTGTGCCCGGGACCACCGTCTGGCCTGGGGCTACTGCCTCGCCTGAGGCTGTTGCTCCGCCCGGGGGCACCATCTCGCCTGGGGCTACTGCTCCGCCCGAGGCCGCTGCTCAGCCCGGGGGCGCCGTCTTGCCTGAGGTGACTGCACCGAAGGAGGGCGCCGCCTGGCCCGAAACCGCCGTCTCACCCGGGACAACTGCCTCGACGGAGGCCGCTGCCTCGCCTAAGGTGACTGCTTCGTCGGGGGTCACTGTCTCGCCTGAGGTGACTGCGCCGATGGAGGTGGCTGCCTCGCCCGGGGCCACTGCTCCGACTGAAGGCACTGCCTCCCCCAAAGTGACTGCTTCGTTCGAGGTCACCGTCTCGTCTGAGGCAACTACGCCGATGGACGCCGCTGTCTCGCCTGGGGCCATTGCTCCGACTGAAGGCACTGCCTCCCCCAAAGTGACTGCTTCGTCCGAGGTCACCGTCTCGCCCGGGGACACCGTCTCGCCTGAGGCCACTGCCCCGACGGAGACCGCTGCCTCGCCCAAGATGACCGCTCCGCCCGAGCCCACCGTCTCCCCCGGGGGAACTGTCCCGACGGACGCCGCTGCCTCGCCCCAGCCCACAGCCCAGCCCGATCCCACAGCCTCCCCCGAGGTCACCCCCCAGCCCGATCCCACAGCCTCCCCCGAGGTCACCCCCCAGCCCGATCCCGCAGCTTCGCCCGAGGTCACCCCCCAGCCGGAGCCCACCGACCCGCCCGAGCCCACCTCCCCACCCGAGCCCACCTCCCCACCCGAGCCCACCTCGCCACCCAAAGACGCGCCCCTCTTCTGGGTCGACCCGGACAGTGCCGCCGCGAGGCAGGTCGGTGAGTGGCGTGCGCGAGGGCGGGCCGATGATGCTCTGCTCATCGAGCGCATCGCCGGGCGGCCGCAGGCCGTGTGGCTGAATGAGGACGGGCCCGGCGCCGTCGTACGGGCCCACGTCGAGGCGGCGGCCAAGGCGGGGCGCGTCCCGGTCCTCGTCGCCTACTTCATTCCGTACCGGGACTGCGGCTCCTACTCGTCCGGCGGTGCCCGCGACGCCGCCCACTACCGTCGGTGGATCGACGAGTTCGCCAAGGGCCTCGGCGCCACGGGCACGTACGTGATCGTGGAACCGGACGCCGTCGCGCACATGGTGGCCGGCTGCCGCGGAGCGGACGCCCGAGAGCGGTACCGGCTGCTCGCCTACGCGGTCCAGCGCCTCAAGAGCCACCCGAACACCAAGGTGTACCTCGACGCGGGCAACGCCGGCTGGATCCCCGACGTACGGCGCCTGGTCGCCCCACTGCGCAGCGCCGGGATCGACCGGACCGACGGCTTCGCGCTGAACGTATCCAACTTCCAGACCAACGAGGCGAGTACACGGTACGGTCACCGGCTCGCCGCCGCACTCGGCGGCGACAAGCACTTCGTCATCGACACCAGCCGCAACGGCAACGGCCCCTACCAAGGCGACGACGCCTGGTGCAATCCGCCCGGCCGCGCGCTCGGCACGCCCCCCACCACTGTCACCGGCGACGCCGCACTCGACGCCTACCTGTGGATCAAACGGCCCGGCGAGTCCGACGGAACCTGCCGGGGCGGGCCGCGGGCCGGCAGGTGGTGGCCGCAGTACGCACTGGGCCTCGCCCAACGGGCCGTCGGCTAGCGCGGACGCCAGACGCAGCGGATGTCCGGCTCACGCTCCTCGTTGTCCGAACCGTCCGTCCGCTCCGCCTCGACGAACCCATGGCGTGCGTAGAACCGCCGCGCCGGCGCGTTGACCTGGAACGTCCACAGCGCGAGCCCCTCGGGGCTGCGCTCCTTGGCCAGCGCCACGAAACGGTCGCCGATGCCGTGCCCCCGCCACTGGGGGGCGAGGTAGAGCTGGCTCAGCTCGTCCCCGTCGAGCACCATCATGCCGACGGCCTCGCCCGCCGCCTCCGCGATCCACGTTCCGCCGCGCGGCACGACGACGTACTCGAAGAACTCCCGCACCTCGGCGTCGGTATGCGCCCGCCGCACCGTCGGCAACGCGGCGTCGTAGGACCGCAGATAGACGTCGGCGACAGCGGCACCGTCGGGCTCGGTGGCCTGGCGCAGGTCGACCGGAACGGAAGTCAAGGGCTCTCCAAGGGACGGATGACGGATGGCGGATGACGAATTACGGATGACGGATGACGGATGACGGATGCTGATCATGCGTGATCGCCGTCGCGTGCGCATCCGGATTAGTACGCCCCCGGGAAGGCGCCGCACCGTCTACCTCTCAGCGCACCGCCGCCGGCGAACTTCCGCCCCGTACCAGCAGAGTCGGCTCGCCCGAACCGTCCGCGGGCGTCGACCAGATGTCCGACTTCCGTCCGTCCTCGCCCGGCAGGGCATACGCGAGTGTGCCGTCGTCCAGCCAGGCGGCCTGGTCGTCGACGCTCCGCCGCTCGGCGAGCAGCTGCTCACGCATCGTACGAAGGTCGAGGACGTACAGCCGCCACGGGTCGCGCGTCCCCTTCCGTACGCGCTTCTTGAAGGCGAGGCGGGTGTTGTCGGGGGAGAGGGAGGGGCATTCGACGTTCTCGCGCACAGCGGTCGCCGCCCACTTCTTCATGTCGCCGCGCACGAGATACGTCTTGCCCTTGGTCGAGACGGTCGCGTAGAAGCGGTTGTCGTCCTTGGTGAAGGTCACGCCCCAGTAGTTGACGTCGGGGGAGTGGTAGCGGCGGCCGTCGAGGGTGAGGGGGATCTCCTCCATGTTCTTGATGAGGTAGCCGGTACGGGTGTCCAGGATCGAGGTGCGGGTGGAGAAGGAGGAGCCCGCGTAGGAGTCACCGGTGGCGAACATCGTCCAGGACAGCATCCGGCCCGACGCGGAGACGCGGGCCCGGTTGGGGATGCCGGTCAGCGCGATGCGGCGCTTCTCGCGGAGGCGGTCGTCGAGGACCACGGCGTACGACTTGGGCGGGATCCCGGAGCGGCGCTGCAGGCACAGGCCGGTGCGGGCGGCGGCGTAGAAGCGCTCGCAGGACGGGCCGCCGGTGGTCCGGGCGGTCCGGCCTGCTTGGTCCGCCTGGTCCGCCTGGTCCGCCTGGTCCGCCTGGTCCGCCTGGCCCGTTTGGCCCGTCATGTCCGTCCGGTCCCCCCAGTCCCTCCGGTCCGAGGCTTTGCCGGGTGCCGGGAGGCGGGCGACACGGCCCGCGCCCGCCTCCGTGCTGCGGAAGTACAGCTGCCCCCGGTCGAGGCCGAACTCCGATACGGCGTCGGCGGATTGCGCGCGCTGTGCCGCGTGCAGGGTGTACGCGACGGCGACGCCCGCGAGGACGGCGGCGGCCACGGCGACCGCGACGATCCGGGAGCGCAGCGACCGTGGCGCGGTGGATGTGGACGAAGTCATGGGGACCTTTCGGCACGGGGATGTGGCTCGGTACGGGGAAGCAGCGCGGCCGCCCCCGCCAGCGCCGCGGCCAGTGCGATGACCGCGCAGGTCAGCGCCGTGCCGACGCCCCACAGCGTCCAGGCCGCGCCGAACCCGGCGGCGGCGAGCAGCCGGGCGAGGGCCTGTCCGGTCTGCAGCACGGCCATGCCGCCGGCCCGCCGCTCACCGGGCACCACGGGCGTGGCCAGGGCCATCAGGACGCCGTCGGTGGAGGCGTAGAACACACCGAGGAGAAGCAGTACGCCGATGAGGAGCGGCCATCCGTCGGTGGGCGCGAGCAGCAGGACGTAGCCGCCGAGAAGAGCCACGTGCCCGGCGAGGAAGGGCACGCGGCGCCCGACGCGGTCGGCGAGCCGCCCGGCAGGGACGGCGAGCAGCAGATAGACCGCGGCGGCGCCCAGCGGCAGCAGCGGGAACCACGACACGGCGAAGTCGAGCCGCCGCTGGAGGAGGAGGTAGAGGAACGCGTCGCCGATGGTGGCCGCGCCGAGCAGCGAGGCGGCGACGAGGACGCGCCGGAAGGCGGGGACGCGGAGCAGGCCGAGTGCCTTGGGGCGCTGCGCGGCCGGGCCCGGCGGCCTGGTTCGGCGGGCCGTCTGCTCGCGGTGGCCGGGCACGAACGCGACCAGCGTCAGCACTCCGAGGAGTCCGAAGCAGAAGCTCACCACGAACACGGCGTCGTAGGCGTCCGCGGTCGCCCACAGCAGCGCGAACGCGGCGAGCGGCCCGAGGAGCGCGCCCGTGGTGTCCATGGCCCGGTGCACGCCGAACGCGCGGCCGAGCGCGTCGGGCGGGCTGCTCAGCGAGATGAGCGCGTCGCGCGGCGCGGTCCGCACGCCCTTGCCGATGCGGTCGGCGGCGAGTGCCGCGCCGATACCGGCGGTGGCGCCGCCCGCGAGGAGGAGCCCGAGGCGGGAGAGCGCGGAGAGGGCGTAACCGCCGCCGGCGACGAGTTTGTGCCGTCCGCCGCGGTCGGCGGCGTACCCGCCGACCAGGCGCACCAGGGCGGTGACGCCGTTGTAGAGCCCGTCGAGGAAACCGAACTGGAGCGGGGACAGGCCGAGTTGCAGGACGAAGTAGAGCGGCAGGACGGCGGTGACCATCTCGGAGGAGATGTCCGTGACCAGGCTGACCGCGCCGAGCGCGAGGACGGGTGCGGCGACGCGGCCGCGCCGGGTCTCGGACTTCTCCGAGGACTTCTCCGAGGACTTCTCCGAGAACTCCTCCTCGGATTTCTTCGAGGCCTTGGCGACCGCGTCGGTGGTGGCGGTGGTAGCGGTGGTAGCGGTGGTGGCCAGATACATGGCGTTCGTTCGTCTCAGCGGCAGGTGTACGACGGACTGGTGTCCTTCGTCGAGCCGTCCGTGGCGACGAGGTTCCAGGAGAACCCGGTGTCGCTGAAGTTCAGCTTGATGACGCCGAAGGTCTTGGTGATCCGCTTCTGGCTGTTGGGCTGCACTTCCTCGATGTCGTACGGGTTGGCGCCGCCCATGCCGCCGAGGAGCTCGACGATGCCGTTCGCGTCGGCCTTGCCGTCCGCGTCCTGTGGGGCGAACCGCTCGTAGTGGTGGTCGTGGCCGTTCAGCACCAGTTCGGCCTTGTTCTCCTGGAGGATCTTCCACACCGGCCGGCCCACGGGGTCGTTGCCGTGCCCGCCGGACGAGAAGAGCGGGTGGTGCCAGTACGCGGCGACGCACTTCTTGGAGTTGGCGGCGAGGTCGGCCTTGAGCCAGTCGATCTGCTCGTCGTCGTCGAAGCTGTTGGAGTCGAGGGCGATGAAGTGCCAGTTGCCCTGGTCGAAGCTGTAGTAGCTCTTGCCGTCGGGGTAGGCGATGGACCCGAAGTAGGACTTGTAGCCCTTGAGGGGACCGGCCGGGTCGTAGGTCTCGTGGTTGCCGGGGATGGGGCGGGTCTTGCTCTTGAAGGCGCCCCAGGTCTTGTCGTAGTAGTTCTTGAAGTCCTTCAGGCGGGCGTCGTCGTACTGGTTGTCGCCCATGGTCATCACGAAGGACGGGTTGATCTGCTTGACCAGGGCCGCGGTCTTGGGGTGCTTGCAGCTGCTGCTGCTCGCGGTGCACTGCTCGGCGATGTCACCGGCGGCGACCGCGGTGAAGCCGGCCCTGGGCTCGGCGTTGGACTCGGCGTTGGACTCGGCGTTGGGGGAGGCGTCGGCTTTCTCGGCCGGGGACCAGAGCAGGACGCCGCCGATCAGGGCGAGCGAGGCGCCCGCGGCGAGGGGGATGCCCCAGCGGGCCCTGCGCGCAGACGATTTGGGCGTACGGGAATTCATGGCGCGGGGGGTGGGCGACATGTCCGTCTCCTCGGTTGACGTGGGGGTGCCGGGCCGTCTCGGGGAATCCTGGCGATGCGGCATGTGCGCGTCAAGAACTTGGGGTGAATTATTGTTAGGAAACTTTCCTTCCAGTGTTCGCGCGGGGTTCGGCGGGGCACGGTTGTCGGGAGCCGCGGGGCGCGGGCGCGGCCCGGGTCGGGCCCAGGGCGGGGGCGCTCGGGTTGCCTGGCCAGGGGTTGTCAGTGGTCTCGCCTAGGGTGGCGAACGTGGGGGACAGGTGGCGTGGGCAGGGGCTGAGCGAGGTGGCGGCGATGACGTCGGAGGCGGCGGAGGAGGCGGTGGCGTCGGCCGACCATGCCCTTCTCGTACGTTCCTGCGCGGCCGTCTTCCTGCCGGCGGAGGTGCCGAGGGAGGGCCGGCTCGCGTTCTGGCGGCCGGACGGGGGAGAGCTGCCGGGGGTGACGGGGCTTGAGGGTGCGAGGGACGAGGGACCTACTGCCGCTCGGGGAGCAGCGGGCGAGGGCGCCGGGCGGGGCGGGCCGGGTCTGGTCCCGTCCGGCAGGGGGGACCGGCGGGGTGATCTCGTGGTCGCCCGTAAGCACGGCAAGGGCGCCCGCCCCCGTACCGTGCCCGCGCTGTTTCTGCCGGTGGCCGACGCCGTGCCGCTCCTGTTGCGCACCGCGCGCAGGCACCCGCACCCGGCCGCCGCCTGTTGGGCCGCGGCCGCCCGGCACGCGCTGCACCTCGCCGCGCGGGGCAGGCTGCTGCCCGGCCTCACCGCGTCAGACCTGGACGCGTGGCGTGCGGGACCGCTCGACGAGGCCGATGTCGCACAGCTGCGCGCCATCGCCGCCGCACTGCCCGCCGAGGCGCACGCCGTACCCCTGCCCGGGAGCGGACCACTACTGCTGCCGGAGCCGCTCGCCCTGGTCAGAGCCTTCGTGGACGCGGTGGTGGACGCCCTGCCGCGCAGCCCCGCGGCCGCGCACGCGGTCGGCGCCCCCTTCGCGGCCCGCGAGCCACAGCGGCTGCCGGGCGCGCGGGAGTGGGCGGCGGAGGTCGCGGCCGGGATGGACGCGGGGGTACGGGTCTCCCTACGGCTCGACCTGCGGGCGCACGAGGTGTTCGACGCGGGGGAGACGCCGGGCTCCGGCTCCAGCTCCGACTCCGGCTCCGAAGGCACGGCCGGTTCCGCCGCCGGTGCCGAGACCACTGCCGAAGCCGGTGCCGAGACCACTGCCGCAGACGGCACCGAGACCAGCACCGCGGCCACCAAGGAGAACGGCGCCGAGGCCAGCGCAGCGAGCGGCGCCGAGGCCCATGCCGCGCATGGCGCCGAGGCCCGCGCCGCGCACGGCATCCAGGCCCGTGCCGCGACCGCCGCCGAGGCCAGCACAGCGAGCAGCACCCAGGCCCGCGCTGCGCACGCCACCCAGACCAGCGCCGCACACGGCACCCAGGCCCACGCCCCGACCGCCGCCCAAGAACGCATCCCCCACGCAGCCGTCTCCAGCACCGCAGCCGCCATCGTGCAGGTGCACAGCCTCGCCGACCCCTCGCTCGTGACCGACGTCCCGCAACTTTGGGCGGGCGCCGCCGATCACTTCGGCCCGCGGGCCAGGGTCGACACGCTGCTCGCGCTGCGCCGCGCCGCCCGCGTATGGCCGCCGCTCGCCAGGCTCCTGGAGCGGCCGCGCCCCGACGTGCTGCCGCTGAGCGAGGACGAGCTGTACGACCTCCTGGGCGTGACGGCCGGCCGGCTCGGCGCGGCAGGCGTGGCCGTCCACTGGCCGCGAGAGCTGACGCGCGGCCTCACCGCGACGGCCGTCGTCCGCCCCGCACCGGGCACCGCCGCCGACAACTTCGACTTCTTCAAGACGGAGGAACTCCTCGAGTTCCGCTGGCAGCTGGCGCTCGGCGACCAGCCGGACGACCCACTGACGGAGGCGGAGCTGGACCTGCTCGCGGAGGCGCACCGCCCGGTGGTCCGCCTCCGCGACCAATGGGTCCTGGTCGACCCCGAACTCGTACGCAAGGCACGCAAGCGCGACCTCGGCCTGCTCGACCCGGTGGACGCCCTGTCGGTCGCGCTCACCGGCACGGCGGACGTCGACGGCGAGCAGGTCCCCGCCGTGCCCGTCGGCGCGCTGGCGAGGCTGCGCGAGCGCGTGACGGACGACCTCGACACGGTCGACCAGCCGCCCGGCCTGCACGCGACCCTGCGCGACTACCAGCTGCGGGGCCTGGCCTGGCTGGACCGGATGACCTCGCTCGGCCTCGGCGGCTGTCTCGCCGACGACATGGGCCTCGGCAAGACGATCACGCTGATCGCCCTCCACCTCCACCGCGCCCACCCCGCGCCGACGCTCGTGGTCTGCCCGGCCTCGCTGCTCGGCAACTGGCAGCGGGAGATCGAGCGGTTCGCGCCGGGCGTACCGGTGCGCCGCTTCCACGGCCCGGCCCGCACACTCACCGGGCTGACCGACGGTTTCGTCCTCACCACGTACGCCACGATGCGTACGAGCGCTCCCGAACTGGCCGCCACACCCTGGGGGCTGGTGGTCGCGGACGAGGCGCAGCACGTCAAGAACCCGCACGCGGCGACGGCGAAGGCGCTGCGCACGATCCCCTCCCCGGCCCGTGTCGCGCTCACCGGCACCCCCGTGGAGAACAACCTCTCCGAGCTCTGGGCCCTGCTCGACTGGACGACCCCCGGGCTCCTCGGCCCCCTGAAGGCGTTCCGCGCCCGGCACGCACGCCTGGTGGAGGGCGGCGAGACCGCCGAGAACGACGAGGCGCTGACCCGCCTGTCCCGTCTCGTACGCCCCTTCCTCCTGCGCCGCAAGAAGTCCGACCCCGGCATCGCCCCGGAGCTGCCGCCGAAGACGGAGACCGACCACCCGGTCACGCTCACCCGCGAACAGACCTCGCTCTACGAAGCGGTGGTGCGCGAGACGCTGGCCCGCATCGAGGCGTCGGACGGCATCGCCCGCCGCGGCCTGGTGATGAAGCTGCTGATGGCGCTGAAGCAGATCTGCAACCACCCGGCGCAGTATCTGAAGGACGGCATGCTCACCACCCGGTCGGGCCGCCCCCGCTCGGGCAAGCTGGAGCTGCTCGACGAACTCCTCGACACGATCCTCACGGAGTCGGAGAGCGCGGGCGCTGTCCTGATCTTCACGCAGTACGTGGAGATGGCCCGCCTCCTGGAGACACATCTGTCGTCCAGGGGCATCGGGACCCAGCTCCTGCACGGCGGCACGCCGGTCGCGCGGCGCGAGGAGATGGTGGACCGCTTCCAGTCGGGCCAGATCCCCGTCTTCCTCCTCTCCCTGAAGGCGGCGGGCACGGGCCTGAACCTGACCCGGGCGGGCCACGTCATCCACTACGACCGCTGGTGGAACCCGGCCGTCGAGGAGCAGGCCACCGACCGCGCGTACCGCATCGGCCAGACCCAGCCGGTGCAGGTCCACCGCCTCGTCACGGAGGGCACGGTCGAGGACCGCATCGCGGAACTCCTCGCGGCGAAACAGGCGTTGGCGGACGCGGTGCTCGGCGACGGCGGCGAATCGGCGCTCACCGAACTGTCCGACGCGGAACTGGCGGACCTGGTGGCGCTGAGGAGGACGACGTGAAGAGGAGGACGACGTGAAGCCGAGGACCGGATCCGGCCGTGGCGGCCTGGGCTGGGCCAGCGGCATGAGCGAGACCAGCCGCATGGGCAGCGGCCGCGTCTTCCCCGCCCTGCCGGCGCATGCCGACCCCCAGGCGCCCTTCGCCACGTCCTGGTGGGGGAACGCGTGGATCGACGCGCTGGAGGAGAGCGCCCTGGACCAGGCACGCCTGGCGCGCGGCCGCGCGTACGCCCGCGAAGGCGCGGTCGACACGATCACCGTCGCGCCGGGCCGCATCGTCGCGTACGTCCACGGCAGCCGCCCCCGCCCCTACCGCGCGGAGATCCGCCTGCGGACGATGCTCCCCGAACACTGGGACCGCTTCCTGGACGCGGTGGCCACGGACCCCGCGCACATCGCGGCCCTGCTCGACAAGGACATGCCGCACGCCCTGGCCGAGGCGGCGAACCGGGCGGATGTCCAACTCCTGCCCGGCGCACGCGAGCTGGCACCCTCCTGCACCTGCCCGGACCGGGGCCACCCCTGCAAACACGCGGCCGCCCTGGCCTACCAGACGGCCCGCCTCCTGGACGCCGACCCCTTCGTCCTCCTGCTGCTGCGCGGCGGTGAGGAGCAGGACCTGCTGGACGAGCTGTCCCGCCGCAACGCGCACAAGTCGGCGGCGGAACAGCAGGCGGCCACCCCGCCCCCACCCTCCTCGTCCGGGCCGACCCTGCCCGGCACCCCGGCCCGGTCCGTCCTGGCCACGGAGTACCGCCCCGCGCTGCCGCCCCCGCAGGCGCCCCCGGCCCGCCCCGGCGAGCCCCCGGTGCTGCCCTCGCTCCCCGGCGCCCCGGATCCGACATCCCTGGAGTTCCTGATCACGGACGCGGCGACCAGGGCCCACGCCTTCCTCACCACGGGCGCGGACCCCTTCACGGCCACGTCCCCCTGGCACGACGCGGTCCGCCTGGCGGCCTCCCATCCCGGCCTCACGGGCCGCCGCACCTTCAGTCGCCAATTCGCCGAACTGGCCCGCTCGGTGGGCAGCACCCCCGCCGACCTCTCACGGGCGGCGGCGGCCTGGCGCCAGGGCGGCGAGAAGGGCCTGGCGGCCCTGGAATCCCTCTGGGACCCTCCGGCGGGCCCCTTCGACCGCGCCCGAGGCGCCCTCACAGCGGCAGACCTCCCTCGCATGACGATCCACCGCAACACCCTCACGAACCTCGAAGCCTCCCTCCAGATCCGCTACGGCCGCGACGGCCGCTGGTACCCGTACCGAAGCGAGCCGGGCGCGGAGGACTGGTGGCCGGAGGGGGAGGCGGACGAGGACGTGGTGGGGGCGGTGGCGGGGGTGATCGGGGACGGTCCAGCCCGCACCGAGCCCGCACCCGGCTCGCGCCGCGGAGCCTCCACACCTTGATGAGGAATTGTCGGTGGGGCGCGTTACGGTGAAGGCCTCGGACGCGGAGAAGGAGGCCCTGTGGACGCTGAGTTGACGGCGTTGGCAGCCGCCGGGGCGGCGGCGCTCGTGCAGCAGATGGTGGCCGACGGGTGGGCGCAGGCCCGGGACCGGGTCGCCGGGTTCTTCTCGCGGGGCGAGGGACCCGGGGGCGCGGACGACGCCGTCGTCGGGGAGCTGGACGAGGCGCGGGCCGAGTTGGTCGCCGCGCGGGAGACCGAAGACGCGGACATGGCGGCCGATGTGCAGGCGGAGTGGCGTTCGCGGCTCCGGCGCAGACTCGCCGCCGATCCGGCCGCTGCCGCTGAGCTGCGGGCCCTGCTCGCCGAATTGGCCTCCGAGGGTGGCGGGGGAGAGCCTCGGGGTGACGTCACGTACAACACCATCAGTGGTGGTGTGCAGCACGGCACCGTCATCCAGGCCGGAAAGCTCATCACTGGTCACCACCGAGAGCCTTGAGTTGCCTCGGACGTGCGCGCCATGACGGAGCGAGCCTTTCTCGACCAGCGACTGGGACACCGCCGTCCACTGCAGAAGCCGCAGAAGCCGCAGAAGCCTCAGAAGTCCACCCTGGTCCGCTCGTCCAGCCGCGCCACCGAGTCCTGCGCGAACGCCTTCTCGTAGTCGCTGCGGATCTCCTCGATCAGCACGTCCCGCTTGCGCGCCTCGCCTGTCGGATACAGCAGGATCAGCTCGTACGAACGCTCGCGTTCGATCTTGCCGTTGGAGTCACGCCACTGCCCGCGCCCGTCCTGGATGGTCAGCCCGTCGGGGAAGCCGGGCGTGACCTCCTTGTCGATGAAGGCCATGAACTGCTTGTCGGTGACGGCGGGTCCGCCGTCGGGGCGTTCCGTGCCGAAGAAGAGCCGGGTCTCGACGAAGGGCTTGCCCCGGGTGACCTCCGACGCGGAGGACGACGTCGCGGAGGACGCCGCCGAGGACGACGGGCGCGACTCGCCGTCCAGCGAGGCGTACGCCGCCGGCGCGCCGACCGCCAGGACCGCGGTCGCGGCGCCGGCCACGGCGAGTCGGGTACGGGTGATGCGGGAGAGGCTGAGAGCCACGGGACGATCCCTTTCGGTGGAGGGTGAGGGTACGGACGTCAACCCCCGGTACATGCCGGGGACTCGTCGTCTTCGTAGACCCGTATCGGCCGCAAACCGTATCGGACGCACCCGCCCCACCAGCCGCTCTTCCGGCGGTAAGTCTTGAATTCCGCCCGGCGGATTCACGCCCGCTCGGCACGCTCGTCACAGAGCGCGGGTCCGTCCGCCCCTCCCAGGCGGTACGTCATGAGGTCCCGCCAGCCGCCGCCCGCCCCGTCCGTCACGATCAGGTGCACCGAGCTGATCCGGCTGACGAGCGGCAGGTGAGGGGCGAGCCGGGACTCAAGGGCGTCGTAGGCGGCTTCGTACGTCTCCGGGCCCTCGTGGTTCGCGAGTGTCAGGTGGGGAGCGAGAGGCGGAGTGAAGATGCCCCGGTAGGGGACCGCCTCGGGCCAGCGGGCGGTGAGGGACGTGGTGAGGGCCCGGATCGGGGCGTCGGGGTCCGGCGGAAGGTAGAGGACGCCCGGGTAGCGGCGGAACCCGGTGAACGTGAGCGTGAAGGGCGCGTGCGCCGCGAACAGCTCCGTCAGGTCGGCGTGGGTCGACGCGGAGAAGCGGGACTTGTTGAGGAACGGGTAGAGCACCGTGACATGGGCCGGGAAGCCGGCGCTCACCAGGGGGTTCGCCTCGGGGACGCGGATGCTCAGGGCCGTGTCGCCGGGCAGGTCGGCCCAGCCGTCGGCCGCCGGCGGCACGGCTTCCCGTTCCGGTGCCGCAACCAACCCCCTCGCTCTCGCCCTCGCCTCTGCCGACCCTCGTACCCCAGTGCTCACAGCGCGGCATCGTGTCACGGCCAACCCCGGCACCCCAAAGCCGTAAGCCGCCGTCTTCCCTCACGTCACTCGACTCCCTTACGTTGCCCATGACTTGACCGGAGTGGGTGCGAGGGGGCGGTGGGCGTGGCGGTGCGCAGGGGAGTGGTCGGGCTGGTGGCGGGAGCGGTCCTCGCATGGGGTGTCCTGGGGGGCGGGAGCGGCGCCGCGGTCGCCGCCGACGATCCCGCGCCGGGCTCCGCGTACTCGGCCACGACCGGCGTCGGGCTGCACAACGCGTACGAGAAGTCGAAGCACCCCTACTTCGCCGACGCCCTCGACTCCGGTGCCGGAATGCTGGAACTCGACGTGTGGACCAACGTGTTCGGCAGCGGATGGCGGGTGTCCCACAGCAACCCGCTCGGCAACGACAACAACTGCGAGAACGCCCAGAACCCCGGTGAGCTGCGTACCAAGCCGCGCAACCAGAGCCTGGCCGGATGCCTGAGGGACATGCGCAGCTGGCACGACGCCCATCCGGGCCACCGCCCGATCCTGGTCAAGGTCGAACTGAAGGACGGGTTCCAGGGCAGACGCGGGCGCGGACCCGCCGAACTCGACGCGCTCCTGACGACCGCCCTGGGCGACGCCCTGTATCGGCCGGGCCGGTTGGCCGCCGGACACGCCTCTCTCGACGACGCCGTACGCGCCAAGGGCTGGCCCCGGCGTTCCGAACTCGCCGGGAAGTTCGTGGTCGAGTTGATACCCGGCACGGTCGAGCAGGGCAACCCCGCCGACACCCTGTGGACCGACCGCGAGTACGCCACGCATCTGCGCGACCTCGCCGCGGCGGGCCGCCTGGGTGAGGCCGCCGCCTTCCCCGCCGTGCTGGGCGCGGAGGCGGGTGATCCGCGCGGGCGGTACGCGGACGCGTCGATCCGTCCGTGGTTCGTGCTGTTCGACGGGGACGCCTCCGCGTACGCGGGCGGGGGCATCGACACGCGGTGGTACGCCGACCGGCGCTATCTCGTCGTCATGACCGACGCCCACAGTGTCGCCCCGGCCATCGACGGGACGCGTCCGACCGAGGCGCAGGCGAAGGAGCGGGTCGCGCTGCTCGCGGGGCGGCACGCCAGCATCGTGTCGTCGGACTGGTATCCGCTGCCGGGTGTGCTCTCGACCGTGCTTCCGCGGGGCTGAGCCCGGAACTGGCTCCTCCAGGGCCCCGGGCCCTCCGCCTTGTCCGTGGCGGAGCTGACCCGGCCCATGGCGTACGCACTCGCACTACCGTGAAGAAATGACGCCGCCCCCCACGCCGCCGCCCCCCACGCCGCCGCCCTCCCCGCCCCCCACGCCGGGCCCCGCCGACCTTCGTATCACCGGCTGCACCGCCCTGACCCACGACCCGTACGGGGAGATCGTCTTCATCGAGGACGCCACGATCGTCGTACGTGACGGAGTCATCGCCTCCGTCACCCCCACGGAGGCCACGGCCCTCACGGACACCATGGGCCCCGCAGGCCCCGCCGACCACCACCCCGAGGAAATCGACGGCCGAGGCACGGTCGCCCTCCCCGGCCTCATCAACTGCCACACGCACACCCCGATGGTGGCCCTGCGCGGCCTCGCCGAGGATCTGCCCGCCCACGCGTGGTTCAACGACTGGATCTGGCCCATCGAGTCCAATCTGACCGAACGCACGGTCGGGCTAGGCGCGCGGCTCGCCTGCGCCGAGATGATCCGCGGCGGCGTCACCACCTTCGCCGACCACTACTTCGCCATGGACACCGTGGCCGACGTCACCGAGGAGAGCGGTCTGCGCGCCGTCCTCGGCCAGGCCTACTTCAGCTCCCAGGGGCCCGAAGGGCGGGCCGCCTCGCTCGACTTCGCGCTGCGCCGGCACGGCAGCGCCGACGGGCGCGTCACCACCTGTCTGGCCCCGCACGCCCCCTACACCGTCGACGACACCGATCTCGCCGCCACCGCCGACCTCGCTCGCGAACACGGGCTGTTGGTGCACATCCACGCCGCCGAGAACCGCGAGCAGACCGAGAACAGCCTGGCCCGCCACGGCCGCACGCCCATCGAGGTCCTGGAGCGCGCCGGGCTCCTCGACGTGGACCTCCTCATCGCCCACGCCACCGGCCTCGACACCGCCCGCGACCTCCCCGTACTGCGCCGCGCCGCCGAACGTGCCGCCGGACGCGTCGCCGTCGCCTCGGCGCCCCGCGGCTATCTGAAGTTCGGCTGGGACACCACACCCGTGCGGGCGCTGCGCGAGGCCGGCATCCCCGTCGGCCTGGCCACGGACGGCGCCGCGTCCAACAACACCCTCGACGTATGGGAGTCGATGACGCTCACCGCCCTCGTCCAGAAGCACGCGGAGAACGACCCGACCTGGCTCACCGCCCGCCAGGCCCTGGACCACGCCACGCTGCAGAGCGCGCGGGCCGTCGGGCTCGGTCGGGAGATCGGCGGCCTCGCCGAGGGGCGACGGGCCGACATCATCCTCGTGGACCTGACCGGGCCGCACACACAGCCCGTGCACGACCTCGCCGCGACCCTCGTACACAGCGCCCGCTCCGGTGACGTGCGCACCACCATCGTGGACGGCAGGGTCGTGATGCGCGACCGCGAACCGCTCACCATCGACGTGCGGGAAACCGTACGGGAATTGGGCGAACTGCTGCCCGAACTGGTCGACCGGAGCCATGGCGGACGGGTCCAGGAGTACGAGGGATGATCGCGGGCCGCGCCCTGCCACAGCCTCTGGCCCGCGGCGCAGGGGGAGTTCTCAACTTTCTTCGGCTTTTCTCACCCGCGAGCGATGAGTTCCGCACACCCCGGCGGTCCACCCTTCACAGAGGTACGCGCCCGAAGGGTGGAGGAGACACGCCATGGGACTTCCGGACATCGTCACACGCGAGGAGTGGCTCGTCGCGCGTGAGGAGTTGCTGGCCAAGGAGAAGGCCGCCACCCGCGCTCGCGACGCGCTCAACGCCGCGCGGCGCGGACTGCCGATGGTGGAGGTCGACAAGGAGTACTACTTCGACGGCTCCGACGGGAAGGAGACGCTGCTCGACCTCTTCGACGGCCGGGACCAGCTGATCGTCTACCACTTCATGTTCGCCCCCGAGTGGGACGCGGGCTGCCGCAGCTGCTCCGCCTTCCTCGACCAGATCGGACACCTCGCACATCTGCGGGCGCGCGGTACGAACTTCGTCGCCGTCTCCCGCGCCCCGTACACCGCGCTCCTCACCTTCAAGGCCCGCATGGGCTGGACCGTGCCCTGGTATTCGACGAACGGCGGCGACTTCAACCACGACTTCCAGGCGTCCTTCGCCGAGGAGCCGCATGACGTGCCCGCGATCAACTGCTTCCTGCGGTCCGGCGACCGCGTCTACCACACGTACGCGACGTTCGCCCGAGGCCTGGACGGCATCGGCTCCACCACCAGCCTCCTCGACCTCACCGCGCTCGGCCGGCAGGAGGAGTGGGAGCGGCCCAGGGGACGCGCGTCGGCGCTCGGCGCCCCGGCGGGCAGCGCGCGGGTGCGGTACCACGACGAGTACGAGGACTGAGACTCCCCGGAGCCTCGCAGGAGGAGGCCGCTCCCGGGGAGAACCCTGGGAAATGCCGCAACTCCGTCTCGGTCCGGTTACATCGCGAGCCTTCGGACGGGTTCCGCGCGTTCTCCTCAGTACAGGGTCTTCGGACCGCGTATGGACCAGAACGGTACGGGGGACAGGAACATGACGAACGCACCAGTGGTGTTGGAGCGGTTTCCGGCGGGCGGACCCCGCGGGTCGTGGCCCGCGGAGGAGTTCGCCCGGGCCCGCCGCCAGGAGGGCCGGCCCGCGGAGGTCGTGATGGACCTCGCCTCGGACGCCTTCCTGGTGATCATGCGCGAGCCGGAGGAGACCCGCGCGGCGGCGTGAGGGCACCCGACCGGGCCCCGTAAGGGGCGCGGGAGCTGCGCGACCAGCCACGGGCGATCCGCGGGGAAGGAACCGACCGAGAGACCGCTCAACCCAGCGGAGCGCCCCGCGCGCGAGACCACCCGGGCGTCGTCCCCGTCGCCCGGCACAACGCCAGATACAGCGGAATCGGCGGCGTGTAGGGGACGTCGCCGTCCGGACGATTGATCAGCACGGGGCGCCGTCGCCCGCCGTCCCGGACGACCGCGCCCGCAGAGTAGGCGACCGGCGCGGGCCACTCCATGGCGACGTCGGAGTCGGCGGGCACGATCCACCACCAGCGCGGCCCGTCCTCGTACACACAGCCCACGCGCGGCAGCCGGGACATCAGCCGGGGCCCGAGCGCCGCGGGCACCGCCACCGCGTCGCACCCGAGCGGCTGGGTCATTCCTTCGGGCAGGTCGAGCCGCGTGGGCGGTGGTGGCGGGGCTCCGGCGCGCTGTCGTCGCCGGGAGAGCCGGACCAAGGTGTTCAGATCCAACGGCCGCACCGTACCCGCGCTCACATGCCCCCCGCCCGCGTCACTGCCACGCTCGACTCACCCGATACCCGTACCTGTTCTCCGCGCGCGCCGTTCTCCGCACACGCGTTCCCCGTATACGCCGACGCCATCGTTCTGGTCCGCGCCGCCGCAATCGGTCGTGCCGTCACTTCTTCGGTCTACGCGTAACTTCTTCGGTCTATGCGTAACTTCTTCGGTCCACGCGAAAACTTCTTCGGTCTACGCGGACGCCGACACTGCTTCCGTCGGCGTCCGCCGCAACTCCGCCCACACCGTTCGCCCGATCCCGGGCCCCGCGTCGTGGACGCCCCACGCACTGCTCACCGCGTCGACGAGTAGCAATCCCCTCCCGTGCTCATCGTCGGCCCCCCTGTGCACCGGGCGCGGCATCCCTGAACCGCAGCCTTCGTCACGTACGGCTATTCGCAGCTTCTCCGGATCCGCGCAGAACTCGCAGATGATCCGCCGGCTCGCGGTGTGCACCACGGCATTGGTGACCAGTTCGGAGAGGATGAGTGCCGCCGCGTCGCAGGCGTCGTCGTCACGCACCGCCCAGTCGCCGAGCCGTGCGCGCATCAGCCGTCTGGCTTGCGCTACGGAGCCCGGTCTCGGGGCGAGGGCGAAACTGACGCAGACCTCGGCGGCGTCTTCGGGCCAGGCCTCGGCGAGAACGCCGAGACGGCCTCCGACGGCTTCGGTTCCTAACAGCGCGGGCGGAGTCACGCTCTCCACTATCGCCCCGCCCAGAACACCTTGGCAAGACCCACTCTGAAAAGTGCACAGTGGCGTGTCCCTCCGAGACGGCACATGGCACACTGCTCGCAACAGCTCGCGGTGCGGTGTGAGTTGTGACAACGCGGAGTCAGGTGGAGGTAGGAGACGTGAGCGAACCGCGGTCCGCGCCGACGGTAGGCCAGGTCGTCCTCGGTCGTCGCCTGCAGGATCTGCGCGAGAGCGCGGGTCTGAAACGCGAGGAGGCGGCGAAGATCCTGCGCGTCGCCCCGGCCACCGTCCGCCGCATGGAGACGGCCGAGGTCGCGCTGAAGATCCCGTATCTCCAGCTGCTCCTGAAGGCCTACGGCGTCGCCGACGACGAGGCCGAGGCCTTCGTGTCGCTCGCCGAGGAGGCCAACAAGCCGGGCTGGTGGCAGCGGTTCCACGACATCCTGCCCGGCTGGTTCAGCATGTACGTCAGCCTGGAGGGCGCCGCCAGCCTCATCAGGTCCTACGAGCCGCACTTCGTGCCCGGCCTGCTCCAGACCAGGGAGTACGCGCACGGGGTCATGCGCTCCGGCGCCATCGGCCAGACCCGCCCCGCGGACATCGAGCGGTATGTGGCGCTGCGCATGGAGCGCCAGGCGCTGCTCGCCCGCGAGGACGCGCCCCGGCTGTGGGTCGTGATGGACGAGACCGCGCTGCGCAGACCCGTGGGCGGCCCCGAGGTGATGCGCGAACAGCTCGACCGGCTGCTCGAAGCCACCGAGATGCCCCATGTCACGCTGCAGGTGGCGCCGTTCGCGGCGGGCCCGCACCCCGGAACGTACGGACCGTTCGTGCTCTTCCGCTTCGCCATGGCGGAGCTGCCCGACATGGTCTACAGCGAGTACCTGACCGGCGCCGTCTACCTGGACGCGCGCAAAGAGGTGGCCACCCACCTGGAGGTCATGGACCGCATGGCGGCGCAGGCCGCCACGGCACAACGCACGAAGGACATCCTCCGGGACGTCCGCAAGGAGCTGTGACATGGACCGACATCGAGCCGGAACCCGCCCCGCCGGTCCGCGTTCACCAGGAGCCCGCGACGACTCGCGCGTCGAATCCCGCGGCGAGTCCCGGATCTACAACGGCATGCCCGCCCGTGACCTCGGCAACGACGGCTGGCACAAGCCGTGGAGCGGCGGCAACGGCGGCAACTGCCTGGAGGCCATGAAGCTGGCCGACGGCAGGGTCGCGGTGCGCCAGTCCGCCGACCCCGACGGCCCCGCGCTCATCTACACGCACGGGGAGATCAACGCGTTCATCCAGGGGGCGAAGGCGGGCGAAGCGGACTTCCTGCTGTCGTGACCCTCCTTGACCCAAGCCTCTTGAAACCCCTGAGCCTGCACTGACCCGTGGAGCTGCCATGACCGACCCGTCGTACATCGACACCAGCAAGCCGCACCCCGCACGGATGTACGACTGGTTCCTGGGCGGCAAGGACAACTACCCGGTGGACGAGGAGATGGGCCGCCAGCTCGTCGCCATGGACGGGCGGGTCCTGACGATGGCGCGGGCCAACCGCGCGTTCATGCAGCGCGCCACGCGCTGGCTCACGACCCAGGGCGTACGGCAGTTCCTGGACATCGGCACGGGCATACCGACCGAACCGAACCTCCATCAGATCGCACAGGGCATCGCTCCGGAGACGCGTGTCGTCTACTGCGACAACGACCCCATCGTCCTCGCCCACGCCGAGGCGCTGCTCCGCTCGACGCCGCAGGGCGTCACCGAGTACATCCAGGCGGACTTCCGCGAGCCCGAGAAGATCCTCGAAGAGGCCGCGCGCGTCCTCGACTTCGACCGGCCCGTCGCCCTGTCGCTGGTCGCGCTGCTGCACTTCATCGCGGACGAGGACGGCGCGTACGACCTGGTGGACCGTCTGATGCGGGCACTGCCCTCCGGCAGTCATCTGATGCTGTCGCACGGCACGGGCGAGTTCACGCCGGACACGGCGCAGCAGGCCGGGGAGCTGTACAAGGCACGCGGCATGACGCTGGCGCTGCGTACGCGCGCCGAGGTGACCCGCTTCTTCGAGGGGTACGAGATGGTGGATCCCGGAGTCGCGGTCATCGACCAGTGGAAGCCGGAGCTGGGCGAGCGCGCACCGGACGCGGGGGAGGGGCCGACGCCGGGGTACGGGGCGGTGGCGCGCAAGCCCTGAGAGCGGGCGGGGATCAGGTCAGGGCCAGGATGAAACACGCCGACGCGGCGAGCGAGGCCACGCCGCGCACGTGGTTCCAGGCGCTCCATTCACGTACGTACGTACGCCAGTACGTCGCGCCCGCCTCGCTGTCCGGGTCGACCTCGGCGAGGGCGTCGTTGCGGGGAACGTTGGCGGCGACGGTCACGCCGAACGAGCCGAAGAGATGCAGCGCACAGCCGAGCAGCAGTTCGAAGGTGCCCTCCTCCGGCCAGAGGACGAACGTCACGACGGCGAGCACCGCGCAGAGCCCCGTCGCGCCCAGGAACACGGCCATGAACGCCGGGCCGACCGCGGTGACGTTCAACGATTTCATCGCGGCGATGCCCTGCGCCGGGGGCAGGGCGGCCAGGCCCTTCATCACGAAGGCCGAGAACGCGGCGAAGGCGCCGGCGGTGAGACCGCAGGCGAGTACGCCCAGCACGGTGAGGACGAAGTACGGTCCGTCGATCATGGCAACTCCCGTGGTGGATGAGGCCGTTACGTCGGATGGACGGGCCGCGAGTGATCCTGCACGGCGGCCCGTATCCCCACAAGTCAATTGCGAAACCTGTAGGGAGGGGTGACGGCATCATGAACCTGTGCGACTCGAACCGATCACCTGGGAACGCCTGGCCGACACCCTCGCCGACCGCCTGCTCGACCTGAAGACGAACGACGGCAGCCCCTGGCCGCGCGTCGCCGTGGACGGGGCGCCTGCGAGCGGCACCGGCGAACTGGCGCGGCGGGTGGGCGACGCGCTGCGCCTGCGTGGGCGGACCTCGCTCGTGGTCGCCACGGAGGACTTCCTGCGGCCCGCCTCGCTGCGACTGGAGTACGGGCGTCAGGACGTGGAGGCGTACTACAGCGGCTGGTTCGACACCGGCGCGCTGTGGCGCGAGGTCCTCGGGCCGCTGGACCCGGAGGGCACGGGCCGCGTCCTGCCCGACCTCTGGGACCCGGCGGCCGACCGCGCCACCCGCAGCCCCTACGTCCGGCTCCCGCCCGGCGGCGTGCTCTTGCTGCACGGGCCGCTGCTGCTCGGCCACTGGTTCCCGTTCGACCTGACGGTGCACGTACGCCTCTCGCCGGGTGCCTTGCGGCGGCGTACGCCGGAGGGGGAGCGATGGACGCTTCCGGCCTTCGAGCGGTACGAGACGGAGACCGACCCCGCGGCCGTGGCCGACGTGGTGGTGCGGGCGGACGATCCGCGCCGTCCGGCGTGGAGCGGCTGACCCCGGGGCCGGGGCGGTTCCGGTCACTTCCGTGAAAGCCTATCTATATGCACGTGCATATAGATAGGCTGCGGCCATGACTTCGAACGCGAACGCGAACACGAATACGAACGCGAATACGAACGCGAGCCCGCAGGCGAACCCCGTCGTCCTCGGGGAATCCGTCCGCACCCTCCTCGACGGCAGGAACTTCGCCAGCGTCGCCACGCTGGGGCCGGGCGGCGCCCCGCAGAACTCGGTGGTGTGGATCAAACGGGACGGCGACGCCATCCTCTTCTCCGCCACCGCGGGACGCCAGAAGGTCCGCAATCTCGAACGCGACCCGCGCATCAGCCTCTCGGTCTACGACCTCACGAACCCGTACTCCTCGGCCGAGATCCGGGGCACCGCCGAGATCCTGCCGGACGAGGGCAAGCGGCTGCCGTACGAGCTCTCGCACAAGTACCTGGGCATCGACCCGCCGGCGGAGAAGGACGACGAGATTCGCGTCATCGTCCGCGTCACCCCGCGCAAGGTCATCACGTTCGCGCCCTGAGGTGCTCGGCTCCGGATGCGGCTCGCCGGGGGCGCCACGAGAATGAGGACGCCGGGACCAGCGGCGCGCTCGCGCCGCTCCGGACACTGCCCGGCAACGGGAGGTACCGATGACCACCGCCGGAGACATCATGCACCCGGGGGCCCAGTGGATCCCCAGGCACGAGACCCTGGACCGCGCCGCCCAGCTGATGCGCGAGCTCGACGTGGGCGCGCTGCCCATCGGCGACGAGAGCGAACGGCTCTGCGGCATCCTCACCGACCGCGACATCGTGGTCGGCTGTGTGGCCATGGGGCACGATCCGTCGCAGGTCACCGCGGGCGACCTGGCGAAGGGCACGCCGCGCTGGATCGACTCGGGCGCCGATGTCGACGAGGTCCTGCGGGAGATGCAGGGCCACCAGATCCGCCGCCTGCCGGTGATCGAGAACAAACGGCTCGTCGGCATGATCAGCGAGGCCGACCTGGCCAAGCACCTCTCCGACGACCAGCTGGCGGGCTGGGTCGAGAGCGTGTACGCCCAGGGGTAGCTCCGCCCCGGGATCACAGCCAGCCGCTCCTCCTGAACCCGCGGTACAGCGTGAAACAGGCCGCCGCGACGAAGCTCATGATCAGCGGGTACCCGAACCGCCAGTGCAGTTCGGGCATGTGATCGAAGTTCATGCCGTACATACCGCAGACCATCGTCGGCACCGCGATGACCGCCGCCCAAGCGGTGATCTTCCGCATGTCCTCGTTCTGCGCGACCGTCACCTGCGCGAGGTGCGCCTGGAGAATCGAGTTCAACAGCTCGTCGAAGGCGGCGATCTGCTCGGTGGCCCGCTTCAAGTGGTCGTCGACGTCCCGGAAGTACGCCTGTATCTCCGGGGCGATGACCCGCATCGGCTGGGTGGCGAGCACCTGGAGCGGGCGGCCCAGCGGCACCACCGCCCGCTTCAGCTCCAGCAGTTCGCGCTTGAGCTGGTAGATGCGGCCGGGGTCGAGCCGCTCGCCGTCCGGCGCGAAGACGGCCGTCTCGACCTGGTCTATGTCCGACTGCACCGCGTCCGTCGCCGCGAGGTAGTCGTCCACGACATGGTCGGCGATCGCGTGCAGCACGGCGGCCGGTCCCTGGGCCAGCTGCTCGGGCGAGGCCTCCAGCTCCTCGCGCAGCGGGCCGAGCGAGCCGTGCCGGCCGTGCCGGACCGTGATGACGAAGTCCCGGCCCACGAAGGCCATGATCTCGCCGGTGTCCACCACCTCGCTGGTCGAGGTCAGTTCCGTGTGCTCCACGTAGCAGACGGTCTTGAAGACGGCGAACAGTGTGTGGTCGTACCGCTCCACCTTCGGGCGCTGATGCGCGTGCACCGCGTCCTCCACGGCGAGCGGGTGCAGGTCGAAGAGGTCGGCGATGCCGGCGAACTCCTGCTCCGTCGGTTCATGCAGACCCAGCCAGACGAATCCGTCGTCCGTCTTGCGGATGCGCTCCACCGCCTCCACCAGGTCGCGGCCGGGGGGCTGGCGCACCCCCTCGCGGTACGTCACGCAGTTCACCACCGACGAGCCCAGGGGGGAGCGGGCTGGGTGGCTCAGGTCGACGCGGGCGCCGCGGCGGCCCAGGCGGGCCACTTTCCGAAGGCCTGTGACCTTGCTCAGGTTTCCGACCTTGCTCAGGCTTCCGACCTTGCTCAGGTTTCCGACCTTGCCCAGGCTTCCGACTTTTCGCAGGTTGCCTGCCATCGACATGTGGGGCTCCTCGCGCTGATGACGTGACGTGTCAGTCTGCCAGGACGGTTGCGTACTCCGCTGAGGCCTGTGGGAACGGAGCATTCCGTTCCGGAATGACCGGTTCTGCCTCCCGGGAGCAAGCCGGACAACTGGGATGATCCTGGCATGACGCGAATCGACGGCCACCTCCTCGACCCTCGGCAGCTCCCCGACCCCCGTCAGCTCTCCGACGCCCGGCAGGCCCAGGACAAACAGCGCTTCGCCGCCTACGCCGCCCTCTTCGACCCCACGACCTTCGGACACATCGAGCGCCTCGGCATCGGCCCCGGCTGGCGCTGCTGGGAGGTGGGGGCGGGCGGCACCTCCGTGATCTCCTGGCTCGCCAAGCGGGTCGGCCCCACCGGCAGGGTCCTGGCGACGGACATCGACACGTCCTGGCAGACGCGGGCCGCGCGCTCGCCCCTCGAAGTGCGCACGCACGACGTCGCCGCCGACCCGCCGCCCATCGAGGGGTTCGACCTCGTGCACGCGCGGCTCGTCCTGGCCGACGTCGCGGATCAGGAGGGGGCCTTGAAGTCGATGCTCAGGGCGCTGCGGCCCGGCGGCAGGCTCCTGATCGAGGAGGCCGACCCCGCGCTCCAGCCCCTGGCCTGCCCCGACGAGTACGGTCCGGCACAGGAGTTGGCCAACCGGCTCCGCCGCGCCGTGCGCACGCTGCTCGCGGAACGCGGCGCCGACCTCGCGTACGGCCGCCGGCTGCCCCGCCTGCTGCGCGAGGCGGGCCTGCGCCACGTGGAGTCCGACGCGTACTTCCCCCTGGCCTCACCGGCCTGCGCGGCCCTGGAGACAACGACCCTCCAACAACTCCGCCAGGACCTGATCGCAGCGGGCCTCACCACCCCCGACGACCTCGACAACCACCTGTCGAACATCGCCACACCCTCCATGGACGTGGCGACCTCCCCCCTGATCTCGACCTGGGGAAGAAAGCAGTAACCCTCCACAAGACCCCTTCCCCGCGCCCGAGCCCGGCCCCACGAAAACGGCCACTTCGAAGACGAGAGCCCCACCTCGGCAGGGGCGCGGGGAACGGCGCGCTCAGCCCAAGGCAACCGTCACTTTGAGGACGGGACGAGCCCTCCGACAGGGGCGCGGGGAACTGCGCGACCAGCCCAAGGCAACCGGCACTCCGAAGACGGGTCCAGCGCGCCCGAAGGGGCGCGGGGAACGGCGCGCTCAGCCCAAGGCAACCGTCACTTTGAAGACGGGTCAGGCCCCCTGGCAGGGGTGCGGGGAACGGCGCGCTCAGCCCAAGGCAACCGGCACTCCAAAGACGGGTCCAGGTCCCTCGGCAGGGGCGCGGGGAACGGCGCGACCAGCCCGAGACGACCGGCACTATAAACACGGGGCCAGCCCCCCGGGAGGGCACGCGGGGAGCGGCGCGACCAGCCGACCCCACAACCCGCAGTCCAAAGCAGACCGCAACCCCCAGCCCCCCGCCCCTATCCAGAACCGCACCGCACCCCGCCCGGCGGCCGACCCCCCACCCGCCCCACAGCCACACCCCCCGCCCGACACCCCTCCGCCGCCGCCCCCAAAAGCCCCGCCCCCGCCAGCCGCGAGGCCAGAAACGCCCCGGTGAACGCGTCACCCGCCCCCGTGGTGTCCCGCACCCTCGCCCGCACCGCGGAAACCCGCCCCAGCACCTCACCACCCCGAGCCACCACCGCCCCACCCAGCCCCGAGGTGACCGCCACCACGGAGAAGCGGCGGCTCAGCTCCACCGAGGCGGCCGCCGCCCCGGACACCCCCGCGAGCAACTCCGCCTCCCCCTTGCTGGGCAACAGCACCGCCACCCCCTCCACCGCCGCAAGAAACCGCTCCACACCCACCTCCTTGAGGAACCCCTCCGACGCCGGATCGACACTCACCGGCACACCACGCGCGCGTGCCGCAGCCATCGCCGCGCCGGCCGCCGCCCGGCTCGGCGCGGCGAAGAACAGGTAGCCGGAGAGATGCAGCCAGGCCACACCGTCGAGCAGCGCGGGCGACCAGTCGGCGGAAGAGAGCCGCAGCGAGGCCCCGCTGTCCGTGAGGAAGGTCCGCTCGGCCCCCGCACCCCCGTCCACCAGGCAGATCACCGTTCCGGTCGGCGCCTCGGGGTCGACGACGAGCCGCGGCCGCACCCCCGCGCGCGTGAGCGCCGCCTCGTGCCACGCCGCGGAGTCGGCGCCGACCCGCCCCAGGAGGCGTACGTCCGGGCACCCCCAATGCGCGGCCCAGCACGCCACGTTGGCCCCGGCGCCTCCCGGCACGGCGCGGATGGCCGCGGCCGTGTCGGTGCCCGGCGCGAGCGGCGTACGGTGCCGCGCGACGATGTCCATGACGACGTCCCCGACGACGAGCAGCCCCCCGGCCGGGCGCGGAGCCGGCCGCACCGTCACCGCCCGGCCCACGCGGCCGCGACCCGCCCCGCGAGCCGTACGTTGCCGCGCACCGCCGCGAGATTGGCCTCCAAAGAAGCCCCTTCGGTGCGCCGCATCAACTCGTCGAGCAGGAACGGCGTGACCGCCTGCCCCGTGACGCCCCGCTCCTCGCAGGCGCGCAGCGCTTCGTCCAGCACGCGCGCGTGGAGCGCGGGATCGAGCTGCTCCGCCTCCGGCACCGGATTCGCCACGATCAGCGCCGCGTCGGGCCCGCCGAGCGCGTCCTGCGCCCGCATCACCCCGGCGACCTCCCCGGGCGTACGCAGCGTCCAGTCCACGCGGTGCCCGGAGTCGGCGAGGTAGAAGCCGGGGAAACGGTCCGTCCGGTACCCCGCGACCGCGACCCCCAGCGTCTCCAGGCGCTCCAACGTCGCCGCCACGTCCAGGATTGACTTCACGCCCGCGCACACCACCGTGATCCTGGTGCGGGCGAGCAGCCCCAGATCGGCCGACTCGTCCTGCGTCTGCGTCCACTCCCGATGTACGCCGCCGAGCCCGCCCGTGGCGAACACCCGTACCCCGGCGCGCGCGGCCAGCAGCGCCGTCGCCGACACCGTGGTCGCCCCGCTGACGCCCGCCGCGACGGCGAGCGGCAGATCGCGGTGGCCCAGCTTGCGGATGCCCTCCTCGTTGGCGACCCGCTCCAACTGGGCCATGTCCAGGCCCACACGGGGGCGCCCGTCCAGGACCGCGATCGTCGCGGGGACAGCGCCCTCATCACGTACGACCGCTTCGAGTTCCTTCGCCACCTGGAGGTTGCGCGGCCGCGGCAGGCCGTGCGCGATGATCGTGGACTCCAGGGCCACCACGGGGCGCCGCTGCGCGACAGCCGTCCGTACCTCGTCGGACACCACCAGCACGGGCCTGCCTCCTGCCTGTCGGGTCTCCCCTCATCCCTGGCGGGCGGTGCACCCCGCCAAACCCTTCCGGCGCGCCGGAGGCCGACCCCGGCAGGGGGTCCGCGCGGGCTCCGTACGACCCCCGGCTAGGGTGACCGGCCATGACCATGAATGATCGAACTGTTGCGTCTTTTGCCGTGCATATTCCGGATGTCGAGCTGGAGGCCGAGCCGCTGGACCCGGAGCAGATCGTCTCCGGTGACCCGGTGGTGACCGGCAAGGTGCTGTGGGAGTCCGCCGACGGCAAGCAGCTGCGCGGCATCTGGCAGATCACGCCGGGTGTGGTCACCGACACCGAGGCCAATGAGCTGTTCGTGGTCGTCAGCGGCCGCGCCACCGTCGAGGTCGAGGGCGGCGACACGCTGGAGATCGGCCCCGGCGACGCGGCGGTGCTGCGCGAGGGCGACCGCACGACGTGGACGGTGCACGAGACGCTGCGCAAGGCGTACCACATCACGCTGCCCTGACCGCCCTGAGACCTGACCGCCCTGAGAGTGGAGAGTCAGGCCTTGGAATCAGGCTTTTTGAGCGCCCTGAGCACGGCGAGCGCGGCCATCGGCAGCAGGACGCAGACCCCGACGAGGTTGAGCCAGCCGTAGCTCGCCCGCGCGACGATCAGGCCCGCGGCCGCGCCGCCGATGCCCGCCGCCGCGTTCATCGTCAGATCCGAAAGGCCCTGCACGGCGGCCCGGGCGGGCTGCGGCACCGAGTCGGTGAGCAGCGCCGAGCCGGAGACCAGGCCGGCGGACCAGCCGAGGCCCAGCAGGAAGAGCCCGGCGGCGGTCTGGCCGTGGCTGGGGCCCGCCGTGCCGGCGAGCAGCGCGGCGCAGCACAGCAGCCCCACGGCCAGGCCGATCACGGAGAGGCGGCCGAACCGGTCGGCGAGCCAGCCCATCACCGGCGAGAACGCGTACATGCCCGCGATGTGACCGCTGATGACGAGGCCGACCAGTTGCAGGCTCGCACCGTGGTGCCCCAGGTCGACCGGGGTCATCACCATGATCGAGACCATCACCGTGTGCGACGCGGCCACCGTCACCAGCGCGAGGCGGGCCATCGGCGAGGCGGCCACCGCGGCGACACCGGCCTTCAGCGAGCGGCTCTGCGCGGTCCCGCTGTCCTGCGGGGCCAGCGCGCGGGAGGTCAGCAGCGGGTCGGGCCGCAGCAGCACCGCCACCACCAGCGCGGCGGCCGCGAAGATCCCGGCGGCGAAGAGGAACGGGCCGGCCTCCTCGGGAATGGAGGTGCCGGTGAAGATCCGGCTCGCGGGCGCGGAGATGTTCGGTCCGAGCACGGAGCCGATCGTGGTGGCCCAGATGACGTGCGAGATGGCCCGGCCGCGCCGGTCGGGTTCGGCGAGGTCGGCCGCGGCGAACCGCGCCTGCAGGGTGGCCAGCGAGCCCGCCCCGAAGGCCGCCATGCCGAGCAGCAGCAGGGCGAAGCTCTCGACGACCGAGGCGAGCACGACGAGCCCCGCGCCCAGCGCGCCGATCACATACGCGAGGACGAGCCCGGCACGCCGCCCGCGCGAGTTCATCAGCGCGGCGAGCGGCAGCGAGAGCAGGGCCGTACCGGCCACGGAAGCGGTCGGGGCGAGGCCGGACAGCGCCTCCGTCCCGCTCACATCGGTGGCCAGCATCGGGGCCAGGGCGATGCCGATCGGCACCCCGAGCCCGCCCAGTATCTGACTGGCGATCAGTACCGCGTTCGTACGGCGGCGGAGGGCGGCCAGCGCCTCCGGCCCGGGTATGTCGGGGGCGTCGAGGGTCGAAGTCACTGACGCAGTGTGCCAGGGCGTTCGTCCGTACGAAACAGGGTCGCCGCGGCGGGCCGTGGTGACACCGGAACAGAGCTGTGGCGTCAGAACAGCGGCCGGGGCAGCACCCCCTCCAGCGCGAGCAGCAGCCGCTTGGTCTCCAGGCCCCCGCCGAAGCCGCCGATGCCTCCGTCGCTCTCCACCACGCGGTGGCAGGGCACCACGACCGGCAGCGGATTGGCGCCCATCGCGATGCCGACGGCCTGGGCGGCGCCCGGCCGGCCGACGCGGCGGGCCAGGTCGCCGTAGCCCACCACCGCGCCGTACGGCACGCCGGAGGCCAGCTCGCGCAGTACCTGGCGGTTGAAGCCGGAGATCAGCGACCAGTCCAGCGGCAGCTCGAAGTCGCGCCGCTCGCCCGCGAAGTAGGCCGCGAGCTGCCGTATCGGCTCGGCGAGCAGCGGCGAGTCCGGGGCCCGGACCGGCTCGGCGCCCAGCCGGGAGCCGAGCCGCTCCAGAGTCTTGTCCCGCACGTCGTCCGTGGCGTGGAAGGCCACGGTGACGAGCCCCGCGCCGGTCGCGGCGAGAAGCAAGGGGCCGATGTCGCTGCCGACGACGGTCCACACGGCCTGACGCTGGTCCTGGTCCATGCCGACCACCGTACGACCGCCCACTGACAACGCGGCCCGTCAGCGGTGTGCGTCAGTCGTCCCGCAGCGCCTCACGCACGACGTCGGGCGTGTTGGTGATGATCCCGTCCACGCCGAAGTTCGCCGCGCGCACCGCGTTCGCGGCGTCGTTGATGGTCCAGGTGAAGATCTCCAGAGGCTTGCCGTGCGGGCCCTTGAGCGCGTGGATCGCGGAGACGTAACCGGCCGATATGGAGCTGTGCGTCGAGTTGATCTGGTCGGAGAACTTCGCGTACGCGGGCAGGTCGGCGACCGCGGGGGTGCCGAGGAAGCCCGTCTTCACATCGGGCCGCAGCGCGTGCACGGTCTTCACGCTGTCGGCGCTGAAGCTCTGGATGACCAGCTTGCTCTTGACGTGGTGCTTGTCGAGCCAGCCCGTCTCGCGGAGCACACGCAGGCCCTGCTTCTCGATGCCCGGGTAGAGCTCGGGCTTCTTGAACTCGAAGACGAGCTTCTGGTGGTTGTGCGAGACCCGGCGCATGTACTGCTTCAGGGTCGGCACGCGCTGGCCCGCGTACTTCGGGCTGAACCAGCTGCCCGCGTCGAGCTTCGCGATCTCCGCCGCCGTGAAGTCGGCGACCTTCCACGGGGCGCGGCCGGGGAAGACCTCCTCGACGTCCGTCGTCCGCTTCAGGTTGTCGTCGTGCATGATCACGAGCTCGCCGTCCTTGGTGCGCTGGACGTCGTTCTCGACCCAGCGGAACCCCATGTCGCGAGCCTTGTCGATGGCCGCGAACGTGTTCTCCGGGGCATAGGCGGAGGCGCCGCGGTGGGCGACGATCAGCGGTCTGTCGTGCTCACCGGTGCGCGTCGCCGCGGGTGTCTGCGCGGAGGCGGTGGCGGAGGGGAGGACGAGTGCACCGGCTCCCAGGAGGGCGGCGGTGGCGGCAGCGGCAGCGCGTGCGTACACGGGTACTCCTCGCGTCGTGAGATCGCGGACCGGTCGAGAGTGACAGTCCACGGCCAACGAGAAACAGGTGCAGGATGGCCACAGGTTGAACGGAGTCACCAAAGTCGAGGACCCCGCGCGCGGGAAACGCGATTCTTTGCCGGAAAATCGTTCGGACGCCCCGGCGTGAGCTTTACTCTCTGCCTCAGCCGATGGTCCTTCAGACGGCCGACGGTAGGGGGTAAATAGGGCGTTTTACGGCATTTGGGCACAACAGGCGGAAGGGCTACCGCGCATGCAGGGCACGGTCGACGGGTTCAGCTACGGAGTCGTCACACCGGTGGTGGCCTACGCCATGGCCTGCCTAGGAGGAGCACTCGGGCTGCGCTGCACGACCAGATCGCTGCTCGTCGCGCACTCCTGGCGGCCCGGCTGGCTCGCGCTCGGCTCGGCCGCGATCGGCTCCGGGATATGGACCATGCACTTCGTGGCGATGATGGGCTTCACCGTCGAAGAGGCGCCCATCCACTACGACAAGGCGCTGACCTTCGCCAGCCTCGCCGTCGCCATCGTCATGGTCGGCGTCGGCATCTTCATCGTCGGCTACCGCGGCACGACCGGCACGGCCCTGTTCACCGGCGGGACGATCACGGGCCTCGGCGTGGCATCGATGCACTACCTGGGAATGGCCGGTATGCGTCTTCGCGGGACGCTGGAGTACAACACGCTCACCGTCGCCGCGTCCGTGGTGATCGCCATGGTCGCCGCCACCGCCGCGCTCTGGGCGGCCGCGCAGGTGCGGGGCTTCCTGTGGAGCCTGGGCGCGAGCCTCGTCATGGGCCTGGCCGTGAGCGGCATGCACTACACCGGGATGGCGGCCCTCAGCGTCCATCTGCACGGCTCGGACGCCGCGCCGCCCGGCGACTCGTCCGCCGAGATCCTCGCGCCGATGATGATCGGGCCGCTCGCCTTCCTGCTCCTCGCGGGCGTGATCGTGATGTTCGACCCGCTGATGGTGATGGGCGGCCACCGGACGGACACCAGGAGCGGCGCGAAGGGCGGGCGCCCCGGCCGGTCCTACCCCGTCCCGCGCTCGGGCGACCGGCACGTCCCCGGGCCCCGCCGCGGCTCCGGCCGGCGGCCCGGCTCGCGCACCCCGCAGAACCGGTGACGTAGCGCCGCCCGGCGGCCGATCCTGCCCGGTTGTCAGTGCGGGGTCGTACGGTGGATTCCATGCGGCCCGTATCCAAGATCGAACGCACGGTGGCACCTTTCGAGGTCGTCAGTCCGTACCAGCCCAGTGGCGACCAGCCGGCGGCCATCGCCGAGCTGGAGCGACGCATCCGCGCAGGCGAGAAGGATGTCGTCCTCCTCGGCGCGACCGGCACCGGCAAGTCGGCCACCACCGCGTGGATGATCGAGAAGCTCCAGCGCCCCACCCTCGTGATGGCGCCGAACAAAACGCTGGCCGCCCAGCTGGCGAACGAGTTCCGCGAGCTGCTGCCGAACAACGCGGTGGAGTACTTCGTCTCGTACTACGACTACTACCAGCCCGAGGCGTACGTCCCGCAGTCGGACACCTACATCGAGAAGGACTCCTCGATCAACGAGGAAGTGGAGCGCCTGCGCCACTCCGCGACGAACTCGCTGCTGACCCGCCGCGACGTGATCGTGGTCGCCTCCGTCTCCTGCATCTACGGCCTCGGCACCCCGCAGGAGTACGTGGACCGGATGGTCTCGCTCAAGATCGGCGACGAGATCGACCGCGACCAGCTGCTGCGCCGCTTCGTCGACATCCAGTACACGCGCAACGACCTGGCGTTCACCCGCGGCACCTTCCGCGTCCGCGGCGACACCATCGAGATCTTCCCGGTCTACGAGGAGCTGGCCGTCCGCATCGAGATGTTCGGCGACGAGATCGAGGCGCTCTCCACCCTCCACCCGCTCACCGGCGAGGTCATCAGCGACGACGACCACCTGTACGTCTTCCCGGCATCGCACTACGTAGCGGGCCCGGAGCGCCTGGAGAAGGCGGTCAACGGCATCGAGAAGGAGCTCGCCGACCGCCTCGCCGAGATGGAGAAGCAGGGCAAGATGCTGGAGGCCCAGCGCCTGCGCATGCGTACCACGTACGACCTGGAGATGCTCCGCCAGATCGGCTCCTGCTCCGGCGTCGAGAACTACTCGATGCACTTCGACGACCGCGCCCCCGGCACCGCCCCCAACACCCTCCTCGACTACTTCCCCGAGGACTTCCTCCTCGTCCTGGACGAGTCGCACGTCACGGTCCCGCAGATCGGCGCGATGTACGAGGGCGACGCCTCCCGCAAGCGCACCCTCGTCGACCACGGCTTCCGGCTGCCCTCCGCGCTGGACAACCGCCCTCTGAAGTGGGAGGAGTTCCTGGGCCGCATCGACCAGACGGTCTACCTCTCGGCGACCCCGGGGAAGTACGAGCTCTCGCGCGGCGACGGCTTCGTCGAACAGATCATCCGCCCCACCGGCCTCATCGACCCCGAGGTCGTCGTCAAGCCCACCGAGGGGCAGATCGACGACCTGGTGCACGAGATCCGCACGCGCACCGAGAAGGACGAGCGCGTCCTGGTCACCACGCTCACCAAGAAGATGGCCGAGGACCTCACCGACTACTTCCTCGAACTGGGTATCCAGGTCCGCTACCTCCACAGCGACGTCGACACCCTGCGCCGCGTCGAACTGCTGCGCGAGCTGCGCGCCGGTGAGTACGACGTCCTGGTCGGCATCAACCTCCTGCGCGAGGGCCTCGACCTGCCCGAGGTCTCCCTGGTGGCGATCCTCGACGCCGACAAGGAGGGCTTCCTGCGCTCGGGGACCTCCCTGATCCAGACCATCGGCCGCGCGGCGCGCAACGTCTCCGGACAGGTCCATATGTACGCCGACAAGATCACCCCGGCGATGGAGAAGGCCATCGACGAGACCAACCGCCGCCGGGAGAAGCAGATCGCGTACAACAAGGAGCGGGGCATCGACCCGCAACCGCTGCGCAAGAAGATCAACGACATCGTGTCGGCGATCGCGCGCGAAGAGGTCGACACCGAACAGCTCCTCGGCTCCGACTACCGCAAGCCGAAGGCCGGCAAGGGCGCCAAGGCGCCGGTGCCCTCGCTCGGCGGCGAGACGGCCAAGGCCGGCAAGGCGGCCACCTCCGCCAAGGGCAAGAAGGGCGGGCGGACCGTCCCGACCGACCGCCCCGCGGCCGAACTGGCCGAGCAGATCGAGGAGATGACCGCGCGCATGCGCGCGGCCGCCGCCGACCTGCAGTTCGAGATCGCCGCGCGGCTGCGCGACGAGGTGTCGGAGATGAAGAAGGAGCTGCGGCAGATGAAGGAGGCGGGCCAGGCCTAGAAGCACGCCTGGGGCAGGGGAAACGGCGTACTGGCCGGTCTGTTGCAGGACCGCCACAATGTGCGGCCCGCGGTTCGGCCGGGCGAGCCGCACTGCATAGGGTTCTGGGCAACCGCAAGAGGCGGTTGCCCAGGCAGTTCGAGAGGGGACAGCGCGTGACGGTCAACATGACCAAGGGTCAGGCCATCAACCTGCAGAAGGACGACGGGGGCGCCCTGTCCGCGGTGCGCATGGGACTCGGATGGCAGGCGGCCCCGCGCCGCGGCCTGTTCGGCACCCGCACCCGCGAGGTCGATCTGGACGCCTCGGCGGTCCTGTTCGCGGACAAGCAGCCGGTGGACGTCGTCTTCTTCCGCCACCTCGTCAGCGACGACGGCTCCGTGCGGCACACCGGCGACAACCTCGTCGGCGGCGTCGGCCAGGGCGGGGACGACGAGGCGATCCTCGTCGACCTGCAGCGGATCCCCGTCCACATCGACCAGATCGTCTTCACGGTGAACTCATTCACCGGCCAGACCTTCCAGGAGGTGCAGAACGCGTTCTGCCGCCTGGTCGACGAGACCAACGGCCAGGAGCTCGCCCGCTACACCCTCGACGGCGGCGGCCAGTACACCGCCCAGATCATGGCGAAGGTCCACCGCGCGGGCGCGGGCTGGCAGATGACGGCCATCGGCAACCCCGCCAACGGCCGCACCTTCCAGGACCTGATGCCGTCGATCCTGCCGCACCTGTAAGCCGCATAAGCACCATCCGTACGTACGAGGGGGAACGAAACGCGATGACGGCCGAGCTGGTGCGGGGGCAGAACCACCCGCTGCCCGGGACCCGCCTGGAGATCCGCGTCTCGGCCGGCCGGCCGATCGTGGCGGGGGCCACGCTCGGCGACGACCAGGGCAAGGTCCGCGGCGTGGAATGGGTGGCCCACCCCGGCTCGCCCACCCTGCCGGGCCTCGAAGTCTCCAAGCAGGCGGCGGCCGACCACCGCCTCGCCGTGGACCTCGGCGCCCTGCCGGCCACCGTCCACCGGGTCAACGTCCTGCTGGCGCTGCCCGGCGGCGTCGCGGGCCCTGCGAGCTTCCGCGGCCTGGCCGCCCCCTTCGTCGCGGTCACCGGGCTCGACGGCACCGAAGTCGCCAGCTACACCATCACCGACCTCGACGCCGAGTCCGCCGTCGTCGCCCTGGAGCTCTACCGCCGCCAGGGCGCCTGGAAGGTTCGCGCCGTCGGCCAGGGGTACGCGGGCGGCCTCGCCGAGCTGCTCACCGACCAGGGCCTGCCCGAGGCCCGCGAACTCGCGGGCGCCATCAACGACGCCGTGGCACAGGGCTTGGCCCGCTCCGTGGCCGCGCCGCCACTCCGGTCCTCGGACGACCCCCGAGTGCGTACGGCGCCGCGTGCCGCGCCAACCCCACCCCGGCCCCAGACGCCCGCGTCCCAGGTCCCGCCAACTCCGACCCAGGGTCAGATGCCCGCGTCCCAGGTCCCGCCAACTCCGACCCAGGGCCAGACCACGCCCTCGCAGGGCCACCCCACGCCGCCCCACGGTCAACTCACGCCGACTCAAGGGCAGCCGACGCCTCCGCACGGCCAGCCCCTACCGGGTCAAGGCCAGCCCATGCCCGCCCAAGGCGAGCCCCTACCGGGTCAAGGCCAGCCCATGCCCGCCCAAGGCGAGCCCGCACCGCCCCAAGGGCCACCCGTCCCACCCGCGCGGCAGCCGGCCGGCGGTGACGCCCCCGCCGGCCCCGCGAGCGGTCCCGCTGATCCGTCGAGCGGCCCCGTCGACTACACCCACCCGGGACGGCAGGCCGCCGCGCCCCCGTCGTCGGCACCGTCCGCCGCGCCCCCGGCCCGGCCCGGGGAGTCCGCGCAGCCCGTCGCGGGTGACGCCACCGGCTGGTCCATGGAGGAGCGGCTCTACAACCAGGTGTGGGGCATGTTCGAAGACCTGGCCCGCGCCACGGCGGCGTACCGAAGCGCCGTCGACTTCGCCGACTCCCGCATGGAGCAGGAGCTGGACAAGGTCCTCGACGACCCGCGCAGCCGCATCGGCGGCGTCGGTGACGCCGCCCGCGAGCGCGCCCGTGCCAAGCACAGCGACCTCGTCGGCCAGGCCAGGGCGGCCCTCGACCGCGATCTCGCCCAGCTCGCCGCCGAGGCCGACGTCGTCGAGCCCGCCCTGCCCCCGGCGTACGCGGCATGGAGCAGCCCCGTCTGGCACGCCTACCGCGCGCCCATGGAGATCCCGATGGCCCTGCGCCTCGGCGACCTCCACCTCCCCGAGCGCACCGACCTGCGGATTCCCATGCTCGTCCGGCTGCCGCTGGAGCGCGGCCTGTGGATCGACAGCGGCAAGGCCCTCACCAACCACTTCACCGACTCCGCCGAGCTGCGCCGCCTCGCCGTGGACACCGCGGTCGCGCACGCGGCCCGGCTGCTCGCCGCCTATCCGGCGGGCGAGTTCCAGGTGCACGTCATCGACGCGGCGGGTGCCGCCGCGTCCGCGTTCGCGCCGCTCGTGTCGGCCGGTGTCCTCGCCGGGCCCCCGGCCTCCGGTGCGGCCGGTGTCCGCGCGGTCCTCGCCGCGCTCACCCAGCGCGTCGACCTGGTCCAGATGGCGATCCGCGGCGGCGCCGCCGACGCGCTCCCCCCGGACCTCGACACCGCCGAGCAGCTCCTGATCGTCAACGACTTCCCGCACGGCTTCGACGACCGTGCCGTGACCCAGCTGCGCTACCTCGCGGACGAGGGCCCGGCCGTCGGCGTCCACCTCATGATGGTCGCCGACCGCGAGGACGCCGCCGAGTACGGCCCGCTGCTCGACCCCCTGTGGCGCGCGCTCCTGCGTCTGACCCCGGTCCCGGACGACCACCTCGCCGACCCGTGGGTCGGTCACACCTGGACGTACGACCCGCCGGTCTTCCCGCCGGGCAGCCAGGTCCTGCGGGAGGTACTCGACCGGGTCGCCGCAGCCCGCCGCACCGGCGGCCGCTGAGGTCCCGCGTCGACGGCAAAGCGCCTTTTGCCCCCTTCTGAGCTGGGCTCTTGGTTTTTGTTTGCCATCGCCTTTACCAACCCTTGGTATTTCGCGTACTCTTCTATCAGCGGAGGGGAGTACTCCCGGCTGCGACGTACCCGTCAATACGGACCGCCATCGGTCCCGGGGCGTCGGCCCGACTCATGGCGGTGACCGCCTCGGGTGGAAGAGACCTCCGGCAGCGACGACGCTGATCAGTAGCCGTACGACGCCGGAGGCGCAGTGGACGTTTCAATGACCCTGTGGGTAACGACCGTTCTAGGTCTGTGTGCCCTGATCGCGATCGACTTCTTCATCGGGCGCAAGCCCCATGACGTGTCGATCAAGGAAGCCGGAATATGGACGGTCGTCTGGATCGCCCTCGCGGCGCTCTTCGGTGTCGGCCTGCTGGTCGCTGGTGAGAGCCAGGCGTCCGGCGAGTTCTTCGCGGGCTTCATCACCGAGAAGTCGCTCTCCGTCGACAACCTCTTCGTCTTCATCCTGATCATGGCGAAGTTCTCGGTGCCGACCCATCTCCAGCAGCGTGTCCTGCTGTTCGGTGTGCTGATAGCCCTGGTCCTGCGCGCGATCTTCATCGCCGCCGGCGCCGCGGTCATCGCCAACTTCTCCTGGGTCTTCTACATCTTCGGCGCGTTCCTGATCTACACCGCCTGGAAGCTCATCCAGGAGGCGCGTGCCGACGAGGACGAAGAGGACTGGGAGGAGAACCGCCTCCTGAAGTCCGTCGAGAAGAAGTTCGGAGTCTCCGACCGGTACGAGGGCACGAAGCTCTTCATCCGGAAGAACGGCAAGAAGATCATGACGCCCCTCATGGTCGTCATGCTCGCCATCGGCACCACCGACGTGCTCTTCGCGATGGACTCCATCCCGGCGATCTTCGGCCTCACCCAGGACCCGTACATCGTCTTCACCGCCAACGCCTTCGCCCTGATGGGTCTGCGCCAGCTGTACTTCCTCATCGGCGGACTGCTCAGGAAGCTGGTCCACCTCAGCTACGGCCTGTCGGTGATCCTCGGCTTCATCGGCGTGAAGCTCGTCCTGCACGCCCTGCACGAGTCCGGGGTGCATGTCCCCGAGATCTCCATCCCCCTCTCGCTCTCCGTGATCTGCGGCGTCCTGGTGATCACCACGATCACCAGCCTCATCGCCTCCAAGAAGCAGGCGCAGAAGGCGGCGGCCGAGGCCGAAGCCGCCGGGGAGACCTCCAAGGACAGCATCGAGGCCTGACCGCCTCCGAGCCGCCTCCCCAGCGGGGCGGCACCGAGTAGCGACACCTGAGCGCCCGGGGCAGCATCGAGTCATGGTCACTCGGCTCCGGGCGCTCGGCATGCAGTGGACGACCGTGGTCCCGATCCTCGCGGTCGTCCTCCTCGCCCTCACCTGGGGGCGCGACCTGCCGGGCGTGGTCGTCGCCGTGGTGACACTGGTCCTCGCGGGAGCGGTGCTCGCAGCCGTCCACCACGCCGAGGTGATCGCACACCGGGTCGGCGAACCCTTCGGCTCACTCGTCCTCGCCATCGCCGTCACGATCATCGAAGTGGCGCTGATCGTGACCCTCATGGCCGACGGCGGCGACAAGAGTTCGACGCTGGCGCGCGACACCGTCTTCGCCGCAGTGATGATCACCTGCAACGGCATCGTGGGGCTCTGCCTCCTGGTCGGCGCCCTGCGCCACCGCGTCGCCGTCTTCAATCCCGAGGGCACCGGCGCCGCCCTCGCGACCGTCGCCACCCTGGCCACCCTCTGCCTGGTCCTGCCGACGTTCACCACCACCAGGCGGGGCCCGGAGTTCTCCCCCAGCCAGCTCACCTTCGCCGCCGTCGCCTCGCTCATCCTGTACGGCCTGTTCGTGACCACCCAGACCGTGCGCCACCGCGACTACTTCCTGCCCCTCACCAAACAGGGCCAGGTCATCGACGCCGACAGCCACGCCGAGGGCCCCTCCTCCCGGCAGGCACTGCTCAGCCTCGGACTGCTCGCGCTGGCCCTGATCGGCGTGGTCGGACTCGCCAAGGGCGTGTCGCCGACGATCGAGACGGGTGTGGAGAACGCGGGCATGCCGCACGCCGTGGTCGGCGTCATCATCGCGCTGCTCGTGCTGCTCCCGGAGACGATCGCGGCCGTGCGCGCCACCCGCCGCGACCGCGTGCAGACCAGCCTGAACCTCGCCCTCGGCTCGGCGATGGCCAGCATCGGCCTCACCATCCCGGCCGTCGCGGTCGCCTCCGTCTGGCTGTCGGGGCCGCTCGTGCTCGGCCTGGGCGCGACCCACATGGTGCTGCTCGTCCTCACGGTGATCGTCGGCACGCTCACGGTCGTGCCGGGCCGCGCCACACCGCTTCAGGGCGGCGTCCACCTGGTGCTGTTCGCGGCGTACCTGGAACTGGCGGTCACTCCCTAGGCCGGGTCAGCCCGTGACCGGCGCCGCCACCTCGCGCACCGGCCGTGTCTCCGGGAGCAGCGCGAAGCACCCGAGGCTCAGCAGGGCGATGCACGACAGATACGCGGCCACGCCCCAGGGAGTGCCTTCCCCGCGCGCAACCGCCGTCGCCACGATGGGCGTGAGCGCGCCGCCGAGCACCCCGCCGAGGTTGTAGCCGACCGCGGCGCCCGTGCAGCGCACCCGTGGCTCGTACAGCTCGGGCAGATACGCGGCGATCACGGCGAACATCGTGATGAACGCGAGCATCGCCACCAGGAAGCCGAGGAAGATCAGCAGCGGCTGCCCGGTCGAGAGCAGCGCGATCATCGGGAACATCCACAGCGCGGACGCGGCGCACCCGAGCAGACACAGCGGCCGCCGCCCGTACCGGTCGCCGAGCACGGCCACCACGGGCGTCAGGGCGCCCTTCACCACCACGGCCGCCATGATGCAGGCCAGCATGACCGTGCGGCTCACGCCGAGCCGCTCCACTCCGTAGGCGAGCGACCAGGTCGTCACCGCGTAGAAGACGGCGTACCCGACGGCGAGCGCGCCCGCCGTCAGGAGCACCAGGCGCCAGTGCCCGCGGACCACCTCGACGAGCGGCACGCGCGCGTGCTCGCGCACGCGCAGGAAGTCCGGGCTCTCCGCGAGCGAGGTGCGCAGCGCGAGCCCGGCCGCCGCGAGCACCCCCGCCGCCCAGAACGGCACCCGCCACCCCCAGGCCGCGAACTGCGCGTCGGAAAGGGTCACCGAGAGCACCAGCATGACGCCGTTGGCCAGCAGAAAGCCGACCGGGGGCCCGATCTGGGGAAAGCTCGCCCACAGCCCGCGCCGCTCGGCGGGCGCGTGCTCCGCCGTCAGCAGCACGGCGCCACCCCACTCGCCCCCGAGACCGAGCCCCTGCACGAAGCGCAGCACAAGGAGGAGCAGGGGAGCGGCGATCCCGATCGACTCGTACGTCGGTACGCAGCCGACGGCGACCGTGGCGAGGCCCGTCAGGAGCAGCGACCCGACGAGTACGGGCCGCCGCCCGCGCCGGTCACCGATGTGCCCGAAGAGGATCGACCCCAACGGCCGCGCCACGAACCCCACGCCGAAGGTCGCGAAGGCGGCGAGCGTGCCCGCCAGCGGGGAGAACGTCGGAAAGAACAACGGGCCCAGGACCAGCGCCGCGGCCGTCCCGTAGATGAAGAAGTCGTAGAACTCGATGGCGGTCCCGGCGAGCGAGGCCGCCGCGAGCCGCGGCAGGGAGGGTGGTTCAGTGGTGCGCATGCCGCGACAACTACCCAGAGTGACGAGTGGTTACGGGGGGCGTACGGAGGTGATCGGGTCGCTCAGTACGTCACGGTGATGCGCCGCCCCGGCCCGTCGACCCGTACGGCGCCTCCGTAGGGCATCACCAGCTGGGGGTCCGTGTGCCCGAAGTCCACGTCGAAGACCGCCATGGTGTCCGGGGCGTACGCGTCCAGCGCCCGCAGCACGGCTTCCCGCTGCTCACGCGCGTACGCGGCCTTCGCGTCCGCGTCGTGGGGGCGCGTGAAGGACCAGGCCTTGGCGCGCCCCATCAGGAGGGCGGGGAAGCGGCGCAGCAGCCCGCGCTCACCCATGCTGCGCAGGATGCGGAACACCTCGTCGGCGCTCGGCAGTTCCTCCGAGGTCTCCAGGAACAGCACGCACCCGTCGTACACCGACGGGTCTCCCGCGATCTCACGGTCCGCCATCAGGAGCCACGAGATGATCTCCAGGTTGCCGCCCCAGGAACGGCCCTCCACGACCCGCTCCGGCCGGTGCCAGCGCCAGCCGCCGCCCGGCTCGGTCGGCGGCTCCTGCGCGAGCGTCGCGGGGTCCTCCCAGGGCAGGTCGACGTCGCGGTAGCGGTCGGCGGGGCGGAGTTCGTAGGGTCCCGAGGTGAAGAGCGCGGCGCGCAGCGACTCCTCGGTCAGGGGTGCCATCGCGCCGGGCCGGCCTAGCTCGCACATCACGGACGCGCCGTGGTAGCCGACGATGCCGCACTGCCAGAGGTAGGCGAGCAGGTTGGTGTTGTCGCTCCAGCCGAAGAACGGCTTCGGGTGCGCGCGGATCAACTCCCGGTCCAGGTGCGGCAGTACGATGATCTGGTCGTCGCCTCCGATGCTCGCGACGACAGCCTTGATCGTCGGATCGGTGAACGCCGCGTGGATGTCGTCGGCCCGCTCCCGCGGCGTGGCGCCCATCTTCCGTGTCGAGGGGTACTCCACCGGTTCTAGTCCGAACTGCTTGCGGAGCCGTTCGAGGCCCAGCTCGTAGGGGAGCGGGAAGAGTCCCGGAAGACCGCTGGAGGGTGAGATCACGGCGATGCGGTCACCGGGTGAGGGCTTGGGCGGGTACAGCGGCTCGGCAGTCATGCGGGGCAGCGTAGGGTCGTACTCCCGGGGGGCGCACGCGAGTTCCCGCGCGCGGGAGGCGTGATAGACCTCCTCCATGACCCCCAGTACCGGTACCCGTGGCCTCGCCACCGCCCCGATCATGATCCTGAACGGCCCGAACCTGAACCTTCTCGGGCAGCGCCAGCCCGAGATCTACGGCTCGGACACCCTCGCCGACGTCGAGGCCCTCTGCGCCAAGGCGGCGGCCGCGCACGGCGGGACGGTGGACCTGCGACAGAGCAACCACGAGGGGGAGTTGGTCGACTGGATCCACGAGGCGCGCGAGCACCACGCGGGCATCGTCATCAACCCGGCGGCCTACTCCCACACGTCCGTCGCGATCCTGGACGCCCTCAACACCTGTGACGGGATGCCCGTGGTGGAGGTGCACATCTCCAACATCCACCAGCGCGAGGCGTTCCGGCACCACAGCTACGTCTCGCAGCGCGCCGACGGTGTCATCGCGGGCTGTGGCGTCCAGGGGTACGCCTTCGCGGTGGAGCGGGTGGCGGCGCTGGTCGCCGCCGGGGCGTGACGCGTACCCCTCGGCCGACCGGCGCCGCCTGTGCTCACCAGCCTCGGACGCGCCACTCCGGGAGGTGCGGCCGCTCGGCGCCCAGCGTCGTGTCGTCGCCGTGGCCGGGGTAGACCCACGTCTCGTCAGGGAGCGTCCCGAAGATCTTCGTCTCGACGTCGTCGATGAGGCTCGCGAAGGCCTTCGGGTCCTTCCAGGTGTTGCCGACGCCGCCCGGGAAGAGGCAGTCGCCGGTGAACACGTGCGGATGGCCGTGCGGGTCGTCGTAGACGAGCGCGATGGAGCCCGGCGTGTGGCCCACCAGATGGCGGGCGGTCAGTTCGACCCGGCCGACGCGGACGGTGTCGCCGTCGTCGACCGGTACGTCCGTCGGCACGGGGATGCCCTCGACGTCCTCGCGGCCCGCGTACGTCCGCGCGCGGGTCGCCTCGACGACGGCGGCGAGCGCCTGCCAGTGGTCGCCGTGCTGGTGCGTGGTGACGACGGACGCGATGCCGTCGTCACCGATCAGCGTCAGCAGCGTCTCGGCGTCATTGGCCGCGTCGATCAGAAGCTGCTCGCCGGTGGCCCGGCACCGCAGCAGGTACGCGTTGTTGTCCATCGGCCCGACCGCGACCTTGGAAATCATCAGGTCCGGCAGCTCGTGCACATCCGCGCCCCCGCCGACCTTCACCGCTCCGCTGTACGTCATGGGCGTCACCCTATAGCGGGGGCAGGGCCGGCAGGAGGCCCCCTTCGGCCTTCAGCGCGGAGCCGTCGCGGCGGCCGGAGAGCCAGCCGACCAGGTCCGGTGCGGGGCCGGAGACGGTCACCTCCGGGTCGCCCTCGCGGCCGGTGCTCCACGCGTGCGTGCCGTCCGTGATCCGGGTGGGCGGCACATCGGGGTTACCGGAGAAGCGTGCGGCCAGGAAGGCGATCTCCCGCTGTACGAACTCCTCCGGCACGTCTTCCAGCTCGTACCCGGTGCCGAGGTCGACGTGGTGCAGCTCGACCTCGACCCACCGCCGGAACGGCACCCTCGACGCGGAGTCGGTCACTCCATTGCGCATCGTGATGGTGCGGGACCAGTCGGCGGGCAGGGCGGCCTGCGCCTCGAAGCGGGCCATGCTCTCCCGGACGTCGTCGAGCTGCACGGCCAGGGGCCTCGGTGCGTCCCGCTCGATGTCGGCGTCCCGTGCCTCGGCGCTGACGTACATCGGGCGTCCGGCCAGGACGTTCACCAGCGCGTCCGCGTTCCGCGCGAGGTGGGCGAGGACATGGCCGCGGGTCCAGCCCGGCAGCCGTGACGGTTCGGCGGTCGCGCCGTCGTTCAGTTCCGCGGCTGCGCTGAGCAGCCGTTCGGTCGCGTCACGTACAGACGCCAGGTCGCGCACATGATCAATCATGCGCCCGACGATAGCTCCGTCACACGTCCGGGTGAAGGTGTCGAGGTCACCCCGCAAATCGAATGTGCGTGCTATATGGTCGGGAGTGGCATCGGGCATTCTTCACGGTCCGGGTTTGTTCTGAAGGTGAACCAGGGAAGCAGCCCGGCGTTGTCAGTGGCTCGCCCTAGTCTGTGAAAGACGGGGTTTCGTCCCTGTCACTCTCTCTAGAAAGGTGCGGACCGGCGTGGCCGACCGTCTCATCGTCCGTGGCGCGCGCGAGCACAATCTCAAGAACGTCTCGCTCGACCTCCCGCGTGACTCCCTCATCGTGTTCACCGGACTCTCCGGGTCGGGCAAGTCCTCGCTCGCGTTCGACACGATCTTCGCCGAGGGCCAGCGGCGGTACGTCGAGTCGCTGTCCTCGTACGCCCGGCAGTTCCTCGGCCAGATGGACAAGCCCGACGTCGACTTCATCGAAGGCCTCTCCCCGGCGGTCTCCATCGACCAGAAGTCGACCTCGCGCAACCCCCGCTCGACGGTCGGCACCATCACCGAGGTCTACGACTACCTGCGCCTGCTCTTCGCGCGCGTCGGCAAACCGCACTGTCCCGAGTGCGGCCGACCCATCACCCGGCAGTCGCCGCAGGCCATCGTCGACAAGGTCCTGGAGCTGCCCGAGGGCAGCCGCTTCCAGGTCCTGTCCCCGCTGGTGCGCGAGCGCAAGGGCGAGTTCGTCGACCTCTTCGCCGACCTCCAGACGAAGGGCTACTCCCGCGCGCGGGTGGACGGCCAGACCATCCAGCTCTCCGAGCCGCCCACGCTCAAGAAGCAGGAGAAGCACACCATCGAGGTGGTCATCGACCGCCTCACGGTGAAGGACTCCGCCAAGCGCCGCCTGACCGACTCCGTGGAGACCGCCCTCGGTCTCTCCGCGGGCATGGTCGTGCTCGACTTCGTCGACCTCCCCGAGGACGACCCCGAGCGCGAGCGCATGTACTCGGAGCACCTCTACTGCACGTACGACGACCTGTCCTTCGAGGAGCTGGAGCCGCGCTCCTTCTCCTTCAACTCGCCCTTCGGCGCCTGCCCCGACTGCTCGGGCATCGGTACGCGCATGGAGGTCGACCCCGAGCTGATCATCCCGGACGAGGACAAGTCGCTCGACGAGGGCGCCATCCACCCGTGGTCGCACGGGCACACCAAGGACTACTTCGCCCGGCTGGTGAACGCGCTCTCCGACGCCCTCGGGTTCGCCACCGACATGCCCTGGGCCGGCCTGCCGCAGCGCGCCAAGAAGGCCCTGCTGTACGGCCACAAGACGCAGATCGAGGTGCGCTACCGCAACAGGTACGGCCGCGAGCGGGTCTACACCACCGCCTTCGAAGGCGCCGTCCCCTTCGTCAAGCGCCGCCACAGCGAGGCCGAGAGCGACGCGAGCCGCGAGCGCTTCGAGGGCTACATGCGCGAGGTGCCCTGCCCCACCTGTGAGGGCACACGCCTCAAGCCGATCGTCCTGGCCGTCACGGTCATGGGGAAGTCCATCGCCGAGGTCTCCGCGATGTCCATCAGCGACTGCGCGGACTTCCTCGCCGAGCTGAAGCTGGGCGCCCGCGACAAGAAGATCGCCGAGCGGGTCCTCAAGGAGGTCAACGAGCGGTTGCGCTTCCTGGTCGACGTCGGCCTGGACTACCTCTCGCTGAACCGCGCCGCGGGCACCCTCTCCGGAGGTGAGGCCCAGCGCATCCGCCTGGCCACCCAGATCGGCTCCGGCCTCGTCGGCGTGCTCTACGTCCTGGACGAGCCCTCCATCGGCCTCCACCAGCGCGACAACCACCGGCTCATCGAGACGCTCGTACGCCTGCGCGACATGGGCAACACGCTCATCGTCGTCGAGCACGACGAGGACACGATCAAGGTCGCCGACTGGGTCGTCGACATCGGCCCCGGCGCGGGCGAGCACGGCGGCGAGGTCGTGCACAGCGGCTCCATGAAGGAGCTGCTCGCCAACGACAAGTCGATCACCGGGCAGTACCTCTCGGGCAAGAGGGCCATCCCGATCCCGGACGTGCGCCGCCCCGTCGACCCCACCCGGCACCTCACGGTGCACGGGGCCCGTGAGAACAACCTCCGGGACATCGACGTCTCCTTCCCGCTCGGCGTCCTCACGGCCGTCACGGGAGTCTCGGGCTCCGGCAAGTCGACGCTGGTCAACGACATCCTCTACACGCACCTGGCCAGGGAGCTGAACGGCGCCCGGTCCGTCCCCGGCCGCCACACGCGCGTGGAGGGCGACGACCTCGTCGACAAGGTCGTGCACGTCGACCAGTCGCCCATCGGCCGCACCCCGCGGTCGAACCCGGCGACGTACACCGGCGTCTTCGACCACGTCCGCAAGCTCTTCGCGGAGACGACGGAGGCGAAGGTGCGGGGCTATCTCCCCGGACGCTTCTCCTTCAACGTCAAGGGCGGCCGCTGCGAGAACTGCTCCGGCGACGGCACCATCAAGATCGAGATGAACTTCCTGCCGGACGTGTACGTGCCCTGCGAGGTCTGCCACGGCGCGCGCTACAACCGCGAGACGCTGGACGTGCACTACAAGGGCAAGTCCATCGCCGAGGTCCTCGACATGCCGATCGAGGAGGGGCTCGCCTTCTTCGAGGCAGTGCCCGCCATCGCCCGCCACCTGAGGACGCTCAACGACGTCGGCCTCGGGTACGTCCGCCTCGGCCAGTCCGCGCCCACCCTCTCCGGAGGCGAGGCCCAGCGCGTGAAGCTGGCCTCCGAGCTCCAGAAGCGGTCGACGGGCCGGACCGTGTACGTGCTCGACGAGCCGACCACCGGTCTGCACTTCGAGGACATCAGCAAGCTGATCACGGTCCTGTCCGGCCTGGTCGACAAGGGCAACACGGTCATCGTCATCGAGCACAACCTCGATGTCATCAAGACCGCGGACTGGGTCATCGACATGGGCCCCGAAGGGGGCAACGGCGGCGGCCTGGTCGTCGCCGAGGGCACGCCCGAGGAGGTCGCGGGGGTACCGGCCAGCCACACCGGCAAGTTCCTCCGGGAGATCATCTCGGCGGACCGGATCAGCGACGCGCTGCCCTCGCAGGGGCGGGGCTCGGTGAAGAAGGCGCCGGCGAAGAAGGCGACCACCAAGAAGGCGGTCGCCGCGAGCGCGACGGCGACGAAGAAGACGGCCACGGTCAGGACGGGCACCGCCGCGAAGAAGGCGGCCGCTTCCCAGAAGAGCGCTGCTCCCAAGAAGGCGGCCGCTTCCAAGAAGGCCGCCGCGAAGAAGACGACGCGGGCCCGCAAGGCTTGACCTGACCGGCGCCCCGTCGCAAGAGCCCCACCCCTCTGAGCTTGAGGGGTGGGGCTCTTGCGTAGGGCCGCCCGGCCCGGCCGGCACGGCGGCGGGTCCCGCATACGTCGTCTTGTCCGGAGTCCGAGCCCGTGGTCGGCTGGCCCCCATGTCCGTACGTACTGAACGCGAAGGCCCCGTCACGACCGTCGTGCTGTCCCGCCCCGCCGCGCGGAACGCCGTCGACGGGCCGACCGCCCGCGCCCTCGCCGACGCCTTCCGCGCCTTCGACGCCGACCCCGAGGCCTCCGTCGCCGTCCTGTGGGGCGAGGGCGGCACGTTCTGCGCGGGCGCGGACCTCAAGGCCATCGGCACCCCCGACGGCAACGACGTGACGGAGGACGGTGCCGGCGACGGCCCCATGGGCCCCACCCGGATGCGCCTGTCCAAGCCGGTGATCGCGGCGATCTCCGGGCACGCCGTCGCGGGCGGCCTCGAACTGGCCCTCTGGTGCGACCTGCGGGTCGCCGACGAGGACGCTGTCCTCGGCGTCTTCTGTCGTCGCTGGGGCGTCCCGCTCATCGACGGCGGGACCGTGCGGCTGCCCCGCCTGATCGGTGAGGGCCGCGCCATGGACCTGATCCTGACGGGCCGCCCGGTGGACGCGGCGGAGGCGCTCGGTATGGGCCTGGTCAACCGCACGGTCCCCACGGGCACCTCGCGCACCGCGGCCGAGCGCCTCGCCGCCGAGATCGCGGCGTTCCCGCAGACCTGCCTGCGGCACGACCGGCTCTCCGCCCTCGAACAGGTCGGCCTGTCGGAACAGGAGGCGCTGGCAGTCGAGCTGCGACACGGCCTGCACTCCCTGCCCGAGGCCACCAAGGGCGCCGCCCGCTTCACCGCGGGCGCGGGGCGGCATGGGGAGTTCACGGAGCGGTGAGCCGGTGTCGGGGCTGGCGGAACTCCCGCCGCGTACGGAGTTCTACGCCCGGCCATGGACAGGTGACGGCCGTCGCGTGTGCCGCGAAGCGCAGTGCGGGCGCCCAGATACCGGCGTCCGGCACGGAGCGGGAGCCGGCGTCGGGGCTGGCGGAGTTCCGCCGCGTACGGAGTTCTACGCCCGGCCATGGGCAGGTGACGGCCGTCGCGTGTGCCGCGAAGCGCAGTGCGGGCGCCCAGATGCCGGCGTCCGGCAGGGAGCGGGAGCCGGTGTCGGGGCTGGCGAGTTCCGCCGCGTACGGAGGCTCCGCGCCCGGTCGTGAGGAGGTGGTTGCCGCCGCGTGCGGCGCGAACGGCAGTACGTCCGTCCAGCCGAGGGCGGCGCCCGCCGCGTATGAAGCTCCGCGCCCGGACGTGAACAGGTGACGGCCGTCGCGTGTGCCGCCAAGCGCAGTGCGGGCGCCCAGGTGCCCGCGTCCGGCGCGGAAGGGGAGCCGGTGTCGGGGCTAGCGGAGTTCCGCCGCGTACGGAGGCTCCGCGCCCGGTCGGGAGCAGGTGGTTGCCGCCGCGCGTGCCGCGAAGCGGAGTACGTTCGTCCAGGTTTCGGCGTTCAGGGCCGCCGACGCGTCCGTCGAGAGTGCGTCCCGTGCCGCGAGGCCATGCAGCAACGCCGCGTTGACGGTGTCGCCCGCGCCGATCGTGTCCACCACGTCGACCGGTTCGCCGGGTACGCGCAGCTCCGTGCCGTCCCGTGTGTACAGCCACAGGCCGTCGCCGCCGCGGGTGACCACCACGGCCGAGGGGCCGGACGCCAGCCACTCCCGTGGGGTGCCGCCGAGCCAGTCGGCGTCCTCCTGTGAGAGCTTGAGCAGCGAGACCGACGGCAGCCAGCTCTTGAACCGTGCGCGGTACGCGTCCGCGTCGGGGATGAGTGCCGAACGGATGTTCGGGTCGAGCGTCGTGAAGACCCCGTGCCGCGCCGCCCGGCGCAGCAGCTCCTCGTACGCGCTCGCGCCCGGCTCAAGCACCAGCGAGCAGGTGCCGAACGACATCGCCCGTACGCCGTCGGGAAGGTGGTCCGGTGCGGTGAAGAGGCGGTCGGCCGTGCCCTCCACGTAGAAGGAGTACCCGGCGGAGCCGTCCGCGCCGATCGAGGCGACGGCGAGCGTCGTCGGCTCGGGGCCGCGCTGGACGTACGAGAGGTCGACCCCGGCGGCCCGCAGCCCGCCGAGCAGCGCCTCGCCGAACACGTCCCGCGACACACGCGAGCAGAAGGCGACGGGCGAGCCCAGGCGGCCGAGCGCCACGGCGGTGTTGTACGGGCCGCCGCCGAGGCGCGGCGCGAGCGCTGGCAGCCCGGCCCCCCGGTCCGGCTCCTGCGGCACGAGGTCGATCAGGGCCTCTCCTGCGACGACTATCACGGGCGGTTCCTCTCGGACACTGCGCTGCGCCGCGCAGCCTCGGCTCGGCTCGGGCCGCGCGGCACGCGCCCGGCGTCCCGCTCAGGCTAGGCGGTGCGCGGCCCTTTGGCCGGATGCGGGCAGCACTCGGGCACGCCCGTGCCGGACCCGGTCCCAGGGCCCCGCGCCGGTATCGTCTGGTCCGTCACCGACGCCCCTGACCTGTGGAGACACCATGCCCGGCACGCCCCCCGCCCGCCGCACCGTGCTGCGGGCCGCCGCTCTCGCCCCGGCCGTCGGGCTCGGCCTCACCGCCTGCTCATCGGGCGACGGCGGATCGAACCGGTCGGCGCCGACCGCGCCGGTGGACCTTGGGAAGTCCGACGACGTGAAGGTGGGCGCCTCGAAGCTGTACACGGACCAGAACGTGGTCGTCAGCCGGATCTCCGACGACGAGTACAAGGCGTACAGCACGATCTGCACGCACGCGCGGTGCCCGATCAACAAGCTGGAGGGGCACAAGCTCATCTGCCAGTGCCACGGCAGCCAGTTCGACGCCATGAACGGCAAGGTGCTGCACGAGCCGGCCGTCGATCCGCTGCCCGAGCTGCCGGTGAAGGTGGAGAACGGAAGGATCGTCGCGGGTCCGGAGGGGACGGCTTAGCTTCTTCCGCCGGGAGCCCACGGCAGTCCTCCGGAGATCCTCACTCCCAGTCCCACGCGATCCCCAGCAGCCCCGCCCGCACCTGTGGCTCCACCAGATGCACCGAGCGGTGGCTGCCGCTCAGCGTCAGCTCCTGCCGGCCGCCGCGCGGGGCCGCGGCCGACTGCTGGGCGAAGCGGTGGCAGCGTACGGGCAGAGCCGCGTCGTCGAAGCGGATCTGCAGCGCGTACTGGCCGCCCGCGTAGGTGAAGCCGCGCACGTACTCGGTGGCCGTGCCCGCCGTGCCGTCCTCGAAGCCGTAGCCGAACAGATGCGTGTCGCCCGCCCGCAGCCGCGCGTCGAAGAGCAGTTCGGCGACCAGGACCCCCGTCCCCGCGTGCCACCGTATGCGCCCCGTGCGGCAGTTCTCCAGTGCCTGTACGCGCACCCGGTCGGGGGCGCAGCCCGGGTCGCCGTGGTAGATGGCCACGTAGCGGTCCACGCCGTCCCGGTGGGCGCGTACGACGTGCTGCGACTCGCGGCCGACCAGCTCCCGGCGCGCGCCGATCCGCACCCGCTCGTGGTGGCCGATGGTGTGCAGCCCGCCGTCGACCGGCGAGCCCAGCTCGGCGAGGAGCGCGCGCAGCACGTCGGCGGCCTCCACCAGGGAGCGGTACGAACGGGCGGCGGGCCGCTCCCCGTCGGCGCGCTCGAAGGGGTGGGCCAGGAGCCGGACCAGTGACTCCTCGGGAAGTTGAAGGATCTCCTCCAGGGCGCGTACGGCGCGCAGCGACTCGGCGCGCTGGGGGCGCCGGGCGCCCTGCTGCCAGTAACTGAGGCTGGTGACGCCGACGTTGATGCCGTGCTGGGCCAGATGGTGCCGCACCCGCTGCAGCGGCAGCCGCCGGGTGGCAATCGCGGTGCGCAGCGCGATGTGGAAGGGGCCGGTGCGCAGGGCCGCCGTCAGCTCCGCCAGGTCGGCGTCCGCCGCCCGGTCCTCGTCTCCCGCGGGCGTGCCCTGTACGAGCCGTGTGCCGTGCCGCATACGGGCCCCTTCCTGTGAACGTTCACTTCCGCCGCTCCGGCGTTCGCGCCGGTGGGAGCGGGCCGCCAGGTCGGCGTACGGCGCCTGTTCACATCCGTACGCCGCCGTTCACGCCGAATTAATTCCGCATTGAAGCGTGTTGACCTGCACTCGACAACACTCGATGCTCAATCGCAGCGTCCGGACGCGCTCCTCCACACCCCACATCCCGCTCGGGAGGAACGCGATGCGCCCACCGATCAGCAAGAGCAGCGGCACAGGCAGACGCAGACGTCTGTCCGCGCTCGCCGTCGTCGCCGCGGCACTTCTCGCCGCGCCCACGGCCACGGCGACGGCGGCTCCCGCCCCCGTCACGTCCGCCGCGTCCACCGCCCTCGAGGCGAGCGGCACATCCGCCGCCGACCCGTCCGTCCTCGCCGCCAAGCGCCTGAACATCACCATGCAGGCGCAGCAGAAGACCAACTGGTGCTGGGCCGCGGCCGGCAACACCATCGCGACCTTCATGGGCCGCGACTACAGCCAGAACCAGTTCTGCAACGCTGCCTTCGGGCGCAACCAGAACACCGAGTGCCCGAACAACCAGGCCACGCTCGGCAATGTGCAGAGCGGCCTGCGCTGGGCGGGCATCAACCCCGGCTCATACGTCACCGGCTGGCTCCGCTACTCCACCGTGCAGTCCGAGATCAACGCGGGCCGCCCGGTCGAGACCCGGATCCAGTGGTCCAACGGCGGTGGCCACATGCACGTCCTCTACGGCTACGACGACGCCAACAGCTGGGTCTACTGGGGCGACCCCTGGCCCTCCAGCGACCGCTACAACTGGGCCTCGCACGCCTGGTACGTCGACAACAACACCTTCTCCTGGACCCACTCGCTCTACCGGATAGGGGCGTGAGAGCGATGACCCGCCACCTGGCCAAGGCCGCGCTCGCCGGTTCGGCCGTCACCCTGCTCCTGGGCCTGGCGGCCCCGGCCGCCTCCGCCGACTCCGGCCCCGCGGCCCCCTCCGCGGCCTCCCGCGCCGCCGCGCACAAGGCGGCGAAGGCGCCGAAGACCCTGGACACGCTCTCCCGCTTCTTCTCCCGGGAGGGAGCGGTCAGCAAGGCCGCGGCCGACCCGCGCGTCGAGGGCGGGGCCGTGCCCGTGTACTACCTGTCCCCGGAGTTCGTCGCGGGCAAGAAGGGCGCTCCGGTCGCCCGCCTGGAGTTCCTCGCCAGCAAGGCGGTCTCCTCCGACGGTCAGGAGGCCTCCCTCTGGACCGTCGAGCGGGGCGGTTCGTGGCAGGTCGTGAACATCGCCACAGGCGACGACGAGACCCACTACGCGCGCGTGGGCGCCGACAAGCTCCCCGGAGGCACCGTCTTCCACGAGCCGCAGATCAACGCCTGGTACGTGCGGGGCCACGCGCGCGTGCTGCCCCTCGACAAGGACGCGGTGCGCGCCGTGGGCGCCGACGGCACCTCGCTGGCCGCCTACCGCAAGCGCGTCCAGAAGGCGTACGGCGACAAGCTGCCCGGTTCCGCGTACGAGAAGTCGGGCAAGGCGGGCGGCTACGACGCACCCGAGTCCGGGCAGCCCTCCGACGAAGAGGGCCCGGCCACGGTCGCCTCCTCGCTGGCCGGCGCGGGCGCCCTGGTCGCCCTCGGCATCTCCGGGGCGGCGCTCGCCCGGCGCCGCGCCGCCCGGCAGCGGGGCTGACCCCGGGGGAACGGCGGCCGGGACGCCGGCCGCCGTTCCGTGTGCCGAGTCGTACGCCGACCCCTACGCCCACCCGGACTGTCAGCGCACGCCAGTAGGCTGTCCGACATGGCCGACCCTTCCAGCTACCGCCCCAAGCCGGGACAGATCCCCGACGCCCCGGGGGTCTACAAATTCCGCGACGAGCACCGCCGGGTGATCTATGTCGGGAAGGCCAAGAGCCTGCGCCAGCGCCTGGCCAGCTACTTCCAGGACCTGGCGAATCTGCACCCCCGCACCCGCTCCATGGTGACGACCGCCGCCTCCGTCGAGTGGACGGTGGTGACCACCGAGGTCGAGGCGCTGCAGCTGGAGTACACCTGGATCAAGGAGTTCGACCCCCGGTTCAACGTCAAGTACCGCGACGACAAGAGCTACCCGTACCTCGCGGTGACGATGAACGAGCAGTTCCCGCGCGTGCAGGTGATGCGCGGCCACAAGAAGAAGGGCGTGCGCTACTTCGGCCCGTACGGCCACGCGTGGGCGATCCGCGACACCGTCGACCTCCTCCTGCGCGCCTTCCCGGTCCGCACGTGCTCCGCGGGCGTCTTCAAGAACGCCACCCGCACCGGCCGCCCCTGCCTGCTCGGCTACATCGGCAAGTGCTCGGCGCCCTGCGTGGAGCGCGTCACCCCCGAGGTCCACCGCGAACTGGCCGAGGACTTCTGCGACTTCATGGCGGGCCGCACGGGCACGTACATCCGCCGCCTGGAGCGCCAGATGGCGGACGCGGCCGAGGAGATGGAGTACGAGCGCGCGGCCCGCCTGCGCGACGACATCGACGCCCTCAAGAAGGCGATGGAGAAGAGCGCCGTCGTCCTCGCCGACGCCACTGACGCGGACCTCATCGCCCTCGCCGAGGACGAGCTGGAGGCCGCCGTCCAGATCTTCCACGTCCGGGGCGGACGCGTGCGCGGCCAGCGCGGCTGGGTCACCGACAAGGTCGAGGCCGTCACCAGCGGCGACCTCGTCGAGCACGCGCTCCAGCAGCTCTACGGAGAGGAGAGCGGCGACGCGGTGCCCAAGGAGGTGCTCGTCCCCGCGCTGCCCGACCCCGTGGAGCCGGTCCAGGAGTGGCTGACCGAGCGCCGCGGCGCGGGCGTCTCGCTGCGCATCCCGCAGCGCGGCGACAAGAAGGCCCTGATGGAGACGGTCGCGCGGAACGCCCAGCAGTCGCTGGTCCTGCACAAGACCAAGCGCGCCTCCGACCTCACCACCCGCTCCCGCGCCCTGGAGGAGATCGCCGCCGCCCTGGAGCTGGACAGCGCGCCGCTGCGCATCGAGTGCTACGACATCTCGCATCTCCAGGGCGACGACGTCGTGGCGTCGATGGTCGTCTTCGAGGACGGCCTCGCCAGGAAGAGCGAGTACCGCCGCTTCCAGATCAAGGGCTTCGAGGGGCAGGACGACGTCCGCTCCATGCATGAGGTGATCACCCGCCGCTTCAAGCGCTACATCGCCGACAAGGAGCGCACGGGGGAGTGGTCCCCGGAGGACGCCGCGGACACCGGCGAGGCGAACGGCGAGGTTCCCGCGAGCGGCCTGACCGAGGAGGACGGGCGGCCCAAGCGGTTCGCGTACCCCCCGCAGCTCGTTGTGGTGGACGGCGGCCGGCCGCAGGTCGCGGCCGCCAAGCGGGCCCTGGACGAGCTGGGCATCGACGACATCGCGGTCTGCGGTCTGGCCAAGCGCCTGGAGGAGGTCTGGGTCCCCACCGAGGAGGACCCGGTCATCCTGCCGCGCACCAGCGAGGGGCTCTATCTCCTCCAGCGCGTACGTGACGAGGCGCACCGCTTCGCCATCACCTACCAGCGCGCGAAGCGGGCCAAGCGCTTCAAGGCGGGCCCGCTGGACGACGTTCCGGGCCTCGGCGACGCCCGCAAACGGACACTGATCAAACACTTCGGTTCGGTGAAGAGGCTCCGATCCGCGACAATCGACCAGATCTGCGAGATTCCGGGCATAGGCCGCAAGACGGCCGAGGCCATCGTGGTGGCCTTCGCCCGGGCGGCACCCGCCGCACCCGCCGTGAACATGGCGACGGGAGAGATCATGGAAGACGAGGAGCCCGTGACCGCGGGCACCTCAGAGGAACGACGGGGGCAGGAGACATGAGCGAGCACGACGAAGGTGGAGAGCAAGTGAGTGCGGGCACGCCCATCGAGACGCCAGGGGTCCCCGACGCGGCGATCCCCGAGCTGGTGATCATCTCCGGCATGTCGGGCGCCGGACGCAGTACGGCCGCCAAGTGCCTGGAGGACCTCGGCTGGTTCGTGGTCGACAACCTGCCGCCCGCGCTGATCCCCACCATGGTGGAGCTCGGCGCCCGCTCGCAGGGCAACGTCGCGCGCATCGCGGTCGTCGTCGACGTACGCGGCCGGCGCTTCTTCGACAACCTCCGCGAGTCCCTCGCCGAGCTGGAGTCCAAGAACGTCACGCGGCGCATCGTCTTCCTGGAGTCCTCCGACGACGCCCTGGTCCGCCGCTTCGAGTCGGTCCGCCGCCCGCACCCGCTGCAGGGCGACGGCCGCATCGTCGACGGCATCGCGGCCGAGCGCGACCTGCTGCGCGAGCTGCGCGGCGACGCCGACCTGGTCATCGACACCTCCAGCCTGAACGTGCACGAGCTGCGCGCCAAGATGGACGCCTCGTTCGCGGGCGAGGAGGAGCCCGAGCTGCGGGCCACCGTCATGTCCTTCGGCTTCAAGTACGGCCTGCCGGTCGACGCCGACCTGGTCGTGGACATGCGCTTCCTGCCCAACCCCCACTGGGTCCCGGAGCTGCGCCAGTACACCGGCCTCAACGAGGAGGTGGCGGCGTACGTCTTCAACCAGCCCGGCGCCAAGGAGTTCCTCGACCGGTACGCGGAAATGCTCCAGCTCATCGCCGCGGGCTACCGCCGCGAGGGCAAGCGTTACGTGACGATCGCGGTCGGCTGCACGGGCGGCAAGCACCGCTCGGTGGCCATGTCGGAGAAGCTCGGGGCGCGCCTGGCGTCCGAGGGCGTGGAGACCGTCATCGTCCACCGGGACATGGGGCGCGAGTGAAGCAGAGCCGCCGGACCGTCCGCCTGACCCGGCTGGGCCGCAAGCGGGGCAACCAGCCGAAGGTGGTCGCGCTCGGCGGGGGCATGGGCCTGTCCGCCTCGCTCGCCGCGCTGCGCCGCATCACCGGCGCCGGCGACCTCACCGCCGTCGTCACCGTCGCCGACGACGGCGGCTCCAGCGGCCGACTGCGCGACGAGCTTGGCGTACTGCCGCCCGGCGACCTGCGCAAGGCGCTCGCCGCGCTCTGCGGCGACGACGACTGGGGCCAGACCTGGGCCCGCGTCATCCAGCACCGCTTCCAGTCCCGCGGCGACCTGCACGAGCACGCGGTCGGCAATCTGCTGATCGTCGCCCTGTGGGAGCAGCTCGGCGACCACGTCCAAGCGCTGGACCTGGTGGGCCGCCTGCTCGGCGCGCAGGGCCGGGTGCTGCCCATGTCGGCCGTGCCGCTGGAGCTCCAGGCCCTGGTCAAGGGCCACGACCCGGGCCGCCCCGACGACGTGGACACCGTCCGCGGCCAGGCCACGGTGGCCCTCACCCCGGGCGAGGTCCAGTCCGTGCACGTCGTCCCGCACGACCCGCCGGCCGTCCCCGAGGCGGTCGCCGCCGTCCTCGACGCGGACTGGGTGGTGCTCGGCCCGGGCTCCTGGTTCTCCTCGGTGATCCCGCACCTGCTGGTCCCCGAACTGCTCGACGCGCTCACCGAGACGAAGGCCCGCAAGGTCCTCCCGCTCAACCTCGCGCCGCAACCGGGAGAAACCGATGGCTTCTCTCCGCAGCGTCATTTGGAGGTTTTGGCCCGACACGCCCCTAAACTCGCCCTGGACGTGGTGCTGGCCGACGAGGCCGCCGTGCCCGACCGTGAGTCACTGACCGATGCCGCGAAGCGGCTCGGTGCCACGGTCGAGCTGGCGCCGGTGGCCCGGCCCGACGGGACTCCGAGGCACGATCCGGAGCTCCTGGCAGCCGCGTACGACCGTATTTTTCGGATGCATGGAAGGATCGGCCCATGGCGATGACGGCAGCGGTGAAGGACGAGATCTCCCGGCTACCCGTCACCCGGACCTGCTGCAGGAAGGCGGAGGTCTCGGCGATCCTGCGGTTCGCGGGCGGCCTTCACCTGGTGAGCGGCCGCATCGTGATCGAGGCGGAGCTGGACACCGCGATGGCGGCCCGCCGGCTGAAGCGGGACATCCTGGAGATCTTCGGGCACAGCTCGGAGCTGATCGTGATGGCCCCCGGCGGTCTGCGGCGCGGCTCACGCTACGTCGTACGGGTGGTCGCGGGCGGCGATCAGCTGGCCCGCCAGACGGGCCTCGTGGACGGCCGCGGCCGTCCGATCCGGGGTCTGCCGCCGCAGGTGGTCTCGGGGGCCACCTGCGACGCCGAGGCGGCCTGGCGCGGGGCGTTCCTCGCGCACGGCTCGCTCACCGAGCCCGGCCGCTCGTCCTCCCTGGAGGTGACCTGCCCCGGTCCCGAGGCCGCGCTCGCCCTCGTCGGCGCCGCGCGCAGGCTGCAGATCGCGGGCAAGGCGCGCGAGGTGCGGGGCGTGGACCGTGTCGTCGTACGTGACGGAGACGCGATCGGCGCGCTCCTCACCCGCCTCGGGGCTCACGAGTCGGTGCTCGCCTGGGAGGAGCGGCGGATGCGGCGCGAGGTGCGCGCCACCGCCAACCGCCTGGCCAACTTCGACGACGCGAACCTGCGCCGCTCGGCCCGCGCGGCCGTCGCCGCCGGCGCCCGCGTGCAGCGCGCCCTGGAGATCCTCGGCGAGGAGGTCCCGGAGCACCTGGCGGCGGCCGGACGGCTGCGCATGGAGCACAAGCAGGCGTCCCTGGAGGAGCTGGGCGCGCTCGCCGACCCGCCGCTGACCAAGGACGCCGTGGCGGGCCGCATCCGCCGTCTGCTCGCCATGGCCGACAAGCGTGCCCAGGACCTGGGCATCCCGGGCACGGAGTCCAACCTGACCGAGGAGCTCGCGGACAACATGGCGGTGTAGCGGACAACGACACCATGGCGGTCCAGCGACAACACCGCAGTCCGATCGCCCCGCACGCCCCATGAGTCGCCGGCGCCCCACAGGGCACCGGCGGCTTTCGCATGCCCGTCGCGCGCGGCCTCACCCGCTGTATTGACATGATCATGCACTGTCACGAGCCTGGCATCCGGCACATCTGTGCCGGACAACAGCAAGGGGGGCTCATGAGACGAAGAGCGAGCGCGAGATCGATCCTCGCCGCTAGCGCACTGCTCATCGGCGGTCTCGCCGCCGCACCGCACGCCCAGGCGAGCGGGCCCGCGAGAACCCCGGCCGCCGACGACCCGGCGGCCGTGAACGTCTACCAGGCCGACGTCACCAAGAAGCAGATACCGATCCTCATCAAGGCGGGGCAGGACGCCCACGAACTCGCCGGGCAGGCGCCCGAGCGCGGCACCGGCCGCGTCGAGCTGTATCTGACCGAGGGCCAGGCCAAGGCGGTCGAACGCCAGGGCATCGAGCTGAGCGAGCACAAGATCTCCCCGGCCGCCCGGAAGAGGGTCGAGGCCGCGGGGGACGGCGTCTACCGCCCCTACAGCGGAAAGGGCGGGCTCAAGGAGGAGATCGTCAGGACCGGGCAGGCACACCCCGGCCTCACCAAGGTCGTCTCCATCGGCAAGACGGTCCAGGGCAAGGACATCCTCGCCCTGAAGCTCTCCAAGAACGCCAAGAAGTCCAAGGACGGCGCCAAGCCGGCCACGCTCTACCTGTCCAACCAGCACGCGCGCGAGTGGATCACCCCCGAGATGACCCGCCGCCTGCTGCACCACTACCTCGACAACTACGGCAAGGACAAGCGGATCACCAAGCTCGTGAACTCCACCGAGCTGTGGTTCGTGCTCTCCGCCAACCCCGACGGCTACGACTACACGCACGCCGCCGACGGCGAGCGCCAGTGGCGCAAGAACCTCCGCGACATCGACGGCGACGGAAGGATCGCGCCCGGCGACGGCGTCGACCTCAACCGCAACTTCGCCTACAAGTGGGGCTACGACAACGAGGGCTCGTCCCCGAAGCCCTCGTCGGAGACCTACCGCGGCACGGGGCCGATGTCCGAGCCCGAGACCAAGGCGCTCGACCGCTTCCAGAAGCGCATCGGCTTCGAGTACGGCATCAACTACCACTCGGCGGCCGAACTGATCCTCTACGGAGTGGGCTGGCAGGTCGCCACGCCCACCCCCGACGACATCCTCTACAAGGCGCTCGCGGGCACGCCCGAGAAGCCCGCGATCCCCGGCTACCGCCCGCAGGTCTCCTCCGAGCTCTACACCACCAACGGTGAGTCCGACGGCCACGCGGGCAACGTCAACGGCATGTCGATGTTCACGCCGGAGATGTCCACCTGCCAGACCGTCTCGAACATCGACCCCGACGACGCCTGGAAGCCGCAGGACTGCGCCTCCATCTTCACCTTCCCCGACGACGAGAAGCTGATCCAGCAGGAGTTCGCCAAGAACGTCCCCTACGCGCTCGCCGTCGCCGAGACCGCGCTCCACCCCGACCAGCCGGTCTCCGTCAGCGGTGTCGAGGCCCCGGACTTCACCCCGGACGCCTTCTCCACCTCGTACGCGCGCGGAGGCGACCAGGAAGTCGCCGTCACCGCCCGCAAGTCCGTGCGCGACAAGGAGCTGAAGTACCGCGTCAACGGCGGACGTACGCACGATGAGGACCTCAAGGCCTGGAAGGGCGGCGAGACCTACGGCGGCGAGGACAACCTCCACTTCGACCAGTACCGCGCGGAGATCGAGGACGCGCGCGTGGGCGACAAGGTGGAGGTGTGGTTCACCGGCCGCACCAAGAAGGGCCGCACCCACAGCGAGCACTTCACGTACACCGTCGCCGAACGCCCGAGGGCGAGCACGCTGGTCGTCGCCGAGGAGGGCGCCCCGGCCACCCAGACCCAGAAGTACGTCGACGCCCTGAAGGCCAACGGGCGCTCCGCCGCCGTCTGGGACGTCGCCAAGCAGGGCGCACCGCATCCGCTGGGCGTCCTGTCGCACTTCTCCGCGGTCGTGCACCACACCGGCGACCCCGTCCCCGGCGCACCCACCCAACTCGCCCTGCGCGCCTACCTCAACGAGGGCGGCAAGCTCATCGAGTCCGGCGAGCGGACCGGCGGCGACGTCGACCTCGGGGAGGCCCTCACCGACGACTTCGCGCAGTACTACCTCGGCGCGTACGAACGTCTCTCCGCACCCGGCGTCAAGAGCTTCGCGGGCAGCGGCGCGCTCATGGGAGTGGACACCCCGCTCGGCGCCGCCGAAGGCAACCCGCTCGACAAGGCCGGCCGCTTCACCGTCACCTCGGACAATCTGCCACCCAGGCAGTTCCCGCAGTTCAAGAGCGCGGCGGCGGGCTCCTACCCCGGCCTCACCAACCCGTACGCACCCTTCGCGGGCCAGGGCATGGCGTCGGCCACCCACGCCGACCGGGACTACAAGCGGCTCACCCGCACCCTGGACCTGACCGGCGTCTCGGCCGCCGACGGGCCCGAGCTGCGGCTCGCCCTCAACTGGAACCTGGAGAGCGGCTACGACCACGGGCTGCTCGAAGCGCACACCCCGGGCGCCGACGACTGGACGACGCTGCCCGACCGGAACGGCAACTCCCGTGCCACCGTGCCCGCAGAGTGCGCCGCCGGGTTCTTCCTCAACGGCCACCCCTTCCTGCACCACTACCTGACGCAGGGGACGGCCGGCTGCACGGCGACCGGCACCAGCGGCTCCTGGAACAGCTTCACGGGCTCCTCCGGCGGCTGGAAGCCCGTCGCCTTCGACCTGAGCGCCTACGCGGGCAAGAAGGTCGAGGTCTCCCTCAGCTCCGTCACCGACCCCTCCAGCGGAGGGCGCGGCCTCTTCGCCGACAACGCGCAACTGGTCGTCGGCGGCGATGTCAAGGAGACCGAGGGATTCGAGACCTCGCTCGGCTCCTGGACCGTCGCCGCGGCCCCGGCCGGAAGCCCCTCTATCACAGGCGACTGGGCGCGGACCGGGGAGCTCTACCGACCCCACGCGGCGGTCACAGCGCGTGACAGTGTGCTCCTCGGCTTCGGCTTCGAGCACATCCCCGGAAAGGCCGAAAGGGCCGCTCTTATGGGCGCCTCCCTGGCACATCTGCGCAGCTGACGCAGCGTAATCAGGACCAAGGTCCCGGTGGCCCGTACCCCTACTCCGGGGTACGGGCCTTTTGTGCCGCTTGCGGCCCCTCTCGATGTCACCTCAGGGCCTTCAGAGAGGTAGGGTCGGAGGCGGTCGGGGACATCCCATACAACTCGCCGGCGTCTAAAACCGGCGTACCAACGAGGAGATCGGTTTCGTGACGATCCGCGTAGGCATCAACGGCTTTGGCCGCATCGGTCGCAACTACTTCCGCGCGCTGCTCCAGCAGGGTGCGGACATCGAAGTCGTGGCTGTCAACGACCTGGGTGACACCGCGACCACCGCGCACCTTCTGAAGTACGACACCATCCTGGGCCGCCTCAAGGCCGAGGTGTCGCACACCGAGGACACCATCACCGTCGACGGCCACACCATCAAGGTGCTGTCCGAGCGCAACCCCGCCGACATCCCGTGGGGCGACCTCGGCGTCGACATCGTGATCGAGTCCACGGGCATCTTCACGAAGAAGGCCGACGCCGAGAAGCACATCGCCGGCGGCGCCAAGAAGGTCCTCATCTCGGCTCCGGCCAAGGACGAGGACATCACCATCGTGATGGGCGTCAACCAGGACAAGTACGACCCGGCGAACCACCACGTCATCTCCAACGCCTCCTGCACCACCAACTGTGTGGCGCCGATGGCGAAGGTCCTCGACGAGAACTTCGGTGTCGTCAAGGGTCTGATGACCACCATCCACGCCTACACCAACGACCAGCGGATCCTGGACTTCCCGCACAAGGACCTCCGCCGCGCCCGCGCCGCCGCCGAGAACATCATCCCGACCACGACGGGCGCCGCCAAGGCCACCGCCCTGGTCCTGCCCCAGCTCAAGGGCAAGCTCGACGGCGTCTCGATGCGCGTCCCGGTCCCGACCGGCTCCGCCACCGATCTGGTCGTCGAGGTCTCCCGCGAGGTCACCAAGGACGAGGTCAACGCCGCGTTCAAGAAGGCGTCCGAGGACGGCGACCTCAAGGGCTACCTGTACTACACCGAGGACCCGATCGTGTCCTCGGACATCGTCAGCGACCCGGCCTCCTGCACCTTCGACTCCCTGATGACCATGGTCCAGGAGGGTACGTCGGTGAAGATCCTCGGCTGGTACGACAACGAGTGGGGCTACTCCAACCGTCTGGTCGACCTCACGGTCTTCGTCGGCGGTCAGCTCTAATATCCAGAGCAGGCACCTCGATGTGAGCACAGGGTTCGTCCCGCGCGATGCCGCGCCGGACGGGCCCTGTCGCACGTCACAGCCCTCCCAAGGAGTCCAGTAGTGAAGACGATCGACGCACTTCTCGCCGAAGGGGTCAACGGCAAGCGGGTATTCGTCCGCGCCGACCTCAATGTGCCGCTCGCCGACGGCACCATCACCGACGACGGCCGCATCCGCGCCGTCCTGCCGACCGTCAAGGCCCTCGCCGACGCGGGAGCCAAGGTCGTCGTGGCCTCGCACCTGGGCCGCCCCAAGGGCGCCCCGGACCCGGCCTTCTCGCTGCTCCCCGCCGCCGAGCGGCTCGGGGAACTCCTGGGCGCGCCCGTCGCGTTCGCGCAGGACACCGTGGGCCCCGCCGCGCACGACGCGGTGGACGGCCTGGAGCCCGGCCAGGTCGCCGTCGTCGAGAACCTCCGCTTCAACGCGGGCGAGACCAGCAAGGACGACGCCGAGCGCGGCGAGTTCGCCGATCAGCTGGCCGCCCTCGCGGATGTGTACGTGGGGGACGGCTTCGGCGCCGTGCACCGCAAGCACGCCTCCGTGTACGACCTGCCGGCGAAGCTGCCGCACTACGCCGGCTTCCTCATCGCCACCGAGGTCGGCGTCCTGAAGAAGCTCACCGACGACGTCAAGCGGCCCTACGCCGTGGTCCTCGGCGGCGCCAAGGTCTCCGACAAGCTCGGCGTCATCGACCACCTCCTGGAGAAGGCCGACCGCATCCTCATCGGCGGCGGCATGGCGTACACCTTCCTCAAGGCGCAGGGCCACGAGGTCGGCATCTCCCTCCTCCAGGAGGACCAGATCCCGGCGGTCAAGGGGTACCTGAAGCGGGCCGAGGAGAAGGGCGTCGAGTTCGTCCTCCCCGTCGACGTACTCATCTCGCCGACCTTCCCCGACCTGAAGACCAAGGCCCCGTCCAACCCCGCGACGGTCGCCGCGGACGCCATCCCGTCCGACCAGGAGGGTCTCGACATCGGCCCCGAGACCCGTAAGCTCTACGCCTCGAAGCTCGCCGACGCGGCCACCATCTTCTGGAACGGCCCGATGGGCGTCTTCGAGCACCCCGACTACGCCGAGGGCACCAAGGCGGTAGCCCAGGCACTCCTCGACACCTCGGCCTTCACGGTCGTCGGCGGTGGCGACAGCGCCGCCGCCGTGCGGACCCTGGGCTTCGACGAGGACGCATTCGGCCACATTTCCACCGGTGGCGGCGCCTCCCTCGAATACCTCGAGGGCAAGACGCTCCCCGGCCTCGCGGCACTGGAGAACTGACACCTGATGACTACGCGTACCCCGCTGATGGCGGGCAACTGGAAGATGAACCTCAACCACCTCGAGGCCATCGCCCACGTCCAGAAGCTGGCCTTCGCCCTGGCCGACAAGGACTACGAGGCCTGCGAGGTCGCCGTCCTGCCGCCCTTCACCGACCTGCGCTCCGTGCAGACCCTGGTCGACGGCGACAAGCTCAAGATCAAGTACGGCGCCCAGGACATCTCGGCGCAGGACTCCGGCGCCTACACCGGCGAGATCTCGGGCCCGATGCTGGCCAAGCTGAAGTGCGCCTACGTCGCCGTGGGCCACTCCGAGCGCCGTCAGTACCACAACGAGACCGACCAGATCTGCAACGCCAAGGTGAAGGCCGCCTTCAAGCACGGCCTGACCCCGATCCTCTGCGTCGGCGAGGGCCTGGACATCCGCAAGGCCGGCCAGCAGGTCCAGTACACGCTGAACCAGCTCGACGGCGGCCTCAAGGACGTCCCGGCCGAGCAGGCCGAGTCCATCGTGATCGCCTACGAGCCCGTCTGGGCGATCGGCACCGGCGAGGTCGCGACCCCCGAGGACGCGCAGGAGGTCTGCGGCGCGATCCGCGGCCGCCTCGCCGAGCTGTACTCGCAGGAGCTCGCCGACAAGGTGCGCATCCAGTACGGCGGCTCCGTGAAGTCCGGGAACGTCGCCGCGATCATGGCCCAGCGCGACGTCGACGGCGCCCTCGTGGGCGGCGCCGCGCTCGACGCGGAGGAGTTCGTCAAGATCGTCCGCTTCCGCGACCAGTGAGTATGCGCTAGCGGCAATACGTCGTACCCTTGCGGGGGCCGGGCGGCCTCGTTCACCGAGGCTCCGGCCCCCGTCGTCGATACAGAGTCGATTCAGATCCGAGGAAGTTGGTCCAGCCGTGGTTATGGGGTTCTCGATCGCCCTGATCGTCTTCAGCGCTCTGATGATGTTGCTGGTGCTGATGCACAAGGGCAAGGGCGGCGGTCTCTCCGACATGTTCGGCGGCGGCATGCAGTCCTCCGTCGGCGGCTCCTCCGTCGCGGAGCGCAACCTCGACCGCATCACGGTCGTGGTCGGTCTGCTGTGGTTCGCGTGCATTGTCGCGCTGGGCCTGCTGATGAAGGCGAACAACTGACGCCAGGCACTGGTCGCTTGTCCGGTGCCAGCTCGCGTGCGCGGCTTATCATGGGGCTTGCGTCCGGGGCGGGGTGTAACTCCCCGCACTGGACGCGCGTTGGGCCTTACGTAAACTGAGGCGCCCGCAGCAGCACCATCACGCAGGGAGTTACGACCGTGGCAAGTGGCAACGCGATCCGAGGAAGTCGGGTCGGGGCGGGGCCGATGGGCGAGGCCGAGCGCGGTGAGTCCGCGCCGCGACTGCGCATCTCCTTCTGGTGCTCCAACGGGCACGAGACGCAGCCGAGCTTCGCCAGCGACGCGCAGGTCCCCGATACGTGGGACTGTCCCCGCTGCGGCTTCCCGGCCGGTCAGGACCGGGACAACCCGCCGGACCCGCCGCGCACCGAGCCGTACAAGACGCATCTGGCGTATGTGCGCGAGCGGCGCAGCGACGCGGACGGCGAGGCGATTCTCGCGGAGGCGCTCGCCAAACTGCGGGGCGAGATCTAGGACTTGGCGACCGGCCGGGCACCGAAAAGGTGTCCGGCCGGTTTCTTCTGCCGGTACGTGTGCGGACAGATGGCCGCAGACATCTCATACCGCCCGCTGATCCATTAGGTTGGGAAGCGCAGCGGGACAAGGTACGTACGCGGGTACGAAAGAAGGCTGAAGTCCGGATGAACGCAGAAAGCCGCGGCAGGCTCAACAGGACACCCGAGTGGACGGCGCTCGCCGACCACCGTGAGCAGCTCGGGGAGGTGCGGCTGCGCGAGCTGTTCGCCGCGGACCCGACGCGCGGCACGGCGTACACCCTCCAGGTCGGTGACCTGCACATCGACTATTCCAAGCACCTCGTCACCGACGAGACGCTGCGGCTGCTGCGCGAGCTGGCCGCCGCGACCGACGTCTTCGGGCTGCGGGACGCCATGTTCCGCGGCGCGAGGATCAACACCACCGAGGACCGCGCGGTCCTGCACACCGCGCTGCGCGCCCCGAAGGACGCCGTCATCAGGGTCGACGGCGAGAACGTGGTGCCGAAGGTCCACGCCGTCCTCGACAAGATGGCGGTCTTCGCACAGAAGGTCCGTACGGGCGAGTGGACCGGCCACAGCGGCAAGCGCATCCGCAATGTCGTCAACGTCGGCATCGGCGGCTCCGACCTCGGCCCCGCGATGGCGTATGAGGCACTGCGCTCCTTCACCGACCGCGACCTCACCGTCCGCTTCGTCTCGAACGTCGACGGCGCGGACCTGCACGAGGCCGTGCGGGATCTGGACGCCGCCGAGACGCTGTTCATCATCGCCTCGAAGACCTTCACCACCATCGAGACGATCACCAACGCCACCTCCGCCCGCGACTGGCTGCTCACGGAGCTGAAGGCCGGTCAGGACGCCGTGGCCAGGCACTTCGTGGCCCTGTCGGCCAACGCCGAGAAGGTGTCGGACTTCGGCATCGACACGGCGAACATGTTCGAGTTCTGGGACTGGGTCGGCGGCCGCTACTCCTTCGACTCCGCCATCGGCCTCTCCCTGATGATCGCCGTCGGGCCCGACCGCTTCCGCGAGATGCTCGACGGCTTCCACCTCGTCGACAAGCACTTCCGCGCCGCGCCGCCCGAGTCCAACGTGCCGCTGCTGCTCGGCCTGTTGGGCGTCTGGTACGGCGACTTCCACGACGCTCAGTCGCACGCGGTCCTGCCGTACTCGCACTACCTGTCCAAGTTCACCGCGTACCTCCAGCAGCTGGACATGGAGTCCAACGGCAAGTCCGTGGACCGTGAGGGACGCCCGGTCGACTGGCAGACGGGCCCGGTCGTCTGGGGCACGCCCGGCACCAACGGCCAGCACGCCTACTACCAACTCATCCACCAGGGCACGAAGTTGATCCCGGCGGACTTCATCGGCTTCGCCGAGCCGGTCGCCGACCTGGCGCCCGGTCTGGCCGCCCAGCACGACCTGCTGATGGCCAACTTCTTCGCGCAGACCCAGGCGTTGGCGTTCGGCAAGACGGCCGACGAGGTGCGCGCCGAGGGTGTGCCCGAGGAGCTGGTCCCGCACAAGACGTTCAAGGGCGACCACCCGACGACGACGATCCTCGCCAAGGAGCTGACGCCCTCCGTCCTCGGCCAGCTCATCGCGCTCTACGAACACAAGGTGTTCGTGCAGGGTGCCGTGTGGAACATCGACTCCTTCGACCAGTGGGGCGTCGAGCTGGGCAAGGTCCTCGCCAAGCGCGTCGAGCCCGCCCTGACCGAGGGCGCCGAGGTGCCGGACCTGGACGGCTCGACCACGGCCCTCGTCGCCAAGTACCGGGACCTGCGCGGCCGTTGAGCCGCACGGACCGTTAATCGGATGCGGGCGCCCCGCCCGCCGGGTGACACTGCTTCGGCTCTGTCACCCGCCGGGAGGGACCCCGTCATGGACCAGCTGCTCGCCGCGCTCGCCGACCCCGAGAGACTGCGGCTGTACGCGCGCATCGTCCTGGACGACCTGCCGCCGCGCGAGGCCGACTCGCCCGCCGCCCGCAAGCACCTGGGGCGGCTGCTGGCCAACGGGCTCGTGGAGCGGCTGCCCGACGGATCGCTGCGGGCCGACCCGGCCGTCTTCCGGCGGGCTCCCGCGCCGGTGGACGCCCATCCCACCGTGCCGCGCCGCCTCACCGGTTTCTTCGCGCACGGCCGCCTGACCACCATTCCCGTACGCCCTGTCGTACGCCATGAACTCCTCGTCCACCTCACGGACACCCTCTTCGACGCCGACCGCGCCTACAGCGAGCGCGAGATCAACGACGCGTTCCGCACCGTGCACGACGACTCCTCCGCGCTGCGCAGGTACTGCGTCTCCGACGGTCTCCTGGAGCGGGCCTCGGACGGCAGCAGTTACCGCCGCGTCCACGCCCACGCGTAAGGGCCCCGCACCGTCCGGTGCGGGGCCCTCCTTGTCGCGTACGGCCTCAGGCCACGGCCGGGGGATACAACTGCGGCGGGAGCTGCGAGGCCGCCGCCTCGTCCAGTAGCCACAGTGTGCGCGCGCGGCCGTGGGCGCCGGCCGCGGGGGCCTGCACCTCGCCCGCGCCGGACAGGGCGATGGCCGCGGCCTTCGCCTTGTCCTCGCCCGCCGCGAGCAGCCACACCTCGCGGGCCGCCCGGATCGCCGGGAGCGTGAGCGAGATACGGGTGGGCGGGGGCTTCGGCGCGCCGTGCACGCCGACCACCGTGCGCTCCGTCTCGCGCACCGCCGGAAGCTCGGGGAAGAGCGAGGCGATGTGCGTGTCCGGGCCGACGCCGAGCATCAGGACGTCGAAGGTCGGCACCGGGCCGTGGTCCTCCGGGCCCGCGGCGGCGGCGAGTTCGGCGGCGTAGATCTCGGCTGCGGCGTCGACCTCGTACGGGCCGTCCGACGCGGGCATCGGATGCACCCGGGCCGGGTTGAGCGGCACCGCGTCGAGCAGCGCCTCACGGGCCTGGGTGTAGTTGCGCTCCGGGTCACCGTCCGGCAGGAAGCGCTCGTCGCCCCACCACAGGTCGAGGCGCGACCAGTCGATCGCGTCCCGGGCCGGGGACGAACCGAGCGCCGCCAGCAGGCCGTTGCCGTTGCGTCCGCCGGTGAGGACCACCGACGCGTGACCGCGGGCGGCCTGCGCGTCGACGACCTTCGTGATGAGGCGGGCCGCCGCGGCCTGCGCCATCAGTTCCTTGTCGCGGTGGACGACGAGCTGCGGGGTCGTGCTCACTTGGCGGGCACCTTCCTCGGGGTGGCCTTCTTCGTGACGGACTTCTTCGCCGGTGCCTTCTTCGGCGCGGCCGCGTCCTGCGCGTCTTCGGCCTTGTCGGCGGGCCCCTCGGCCTCCGGAGCAGCCTCCGGAGCGGCCCCGGGAGCCGCTATCGGCTCCGACGACGGCTTCAACGGCTCACCCAGCCGCTCCACGCCGTACCTCAGCGAGGACGCGTAGGTGTCGTCCGGGTCCAGACGGCGCAGCTCCTCCGCGATCAGCTCGGCCGTCTCGCGCCGCTTGAGCGCCACCGCGCGGTCGGGCTGTCCCTCGATGGAGAGCGTGGCGAGCGAGCCGTCGGCGCGGTCGAGCACGATGGGACCGCAGTCGGTCTCCATACGTACGCCGGTCAGACCCGGGCCCGCCGACACCGCGCGCTTGACCGGCACGTCGAGCCGGTCCGCGAGCCACATGGCGAGCAGCTCGCAGCTCGGGTTGAACTCCTCGCCGTCCACCCGCACCGAGGTGACCTTGCACGTGACCTGGTCCAGGGCGGCGGCCAGCATGGAGCGCCACGGGGTGATGCGGGTCCAGGCCAGGTCCGTGTCGCCGGGGTGGTAGGCCTCGGCGCGGGCGGCCAGCTCGTGGATCGGCTGCTCGGCCGCGTAGGTGTCCGTGACGCGGCGCTGGGCCAGCGCGCCGAGCGGGTCGTTGGCCGGGTCGAGCGGGGCGTTCACCGGCCACCACACGACCACGGGGGCGTCGGGGAGCAGTAGCGGCAGGACGACCGACTGGGCGTGGCCGATGACCTCGCCGTAGAGCCGCAGGACCACCGTCTCGCCGGTGCCCGCCTCGACGCCGACCCGTACCTCGGCGTCCAGGCGCGAGGTGGTGCGGTCACGGGGCGAGCGGGCGGCGCGCTTGATGACCACGAGGGTGCGCGAGGGGTGCTCGCGTGACGCGTCGTTGGCGGCCCTCAGGGAGTCGTACGCGTTCTCCTCGTCGGTGACGATGACGAGGGTCAGGACCATGCCGACGGCCGGGGTGCCGATCGCGCGGCGGCCCTGCACGAGCGCCTTGTTGATCTTGCCGGACGTGGTGTCCGTGAGGTCGATCTTCATGGCCGACGCCAGCTCCGTCCGTCTCGTGCGAGCATGTCGTCCGCCTCGGTCGGGCCCCAGGTGCCCGCCGGGTACTGCGCGGGCTTGCCGTGCTTGTCCCAGTACTGCTCGATCGGGTCGAGGATGTTCCAGGACAGCTCGACCTCCTCCGTGCGCGGGAAGAGGTTGGCGTCGCCGAGCAGGACGTCCAGGATCAGCCGCTCGTACGCCTCCGGGCTGGACTCCGTGAACGACTCGCCGTACGCGAAGTCCATCGACACGTCCCGGATCTCCATGGAGGTGCCGGGCACCTTCGAGCCGAACCGGACCGTGATGCCCTCGTCGGGCTGGACGCGGATGACGATCGCGTTCTGCCCGAGCTCCTCGGTGGCGGTGTGGTCGAAGGGGGAGTGGGGAGCGCGCTGGAAGACGACCGCGATCTCGGTGACGCGGCGGCCCAGACGCTTGCCGGTGCGCAGATAGAAGGGGACGCCCGCCCAGCGGCGGTTGTCGATCTGCAGCTTGATGGCCGCGTAGGTGTCGGTCTTCGACTTGGGGTCGATGCCGTCTTCCTGGAGGTAGCCGACGGCCTTCTCGCCGCCCTGCCAGCCCGCCGCGTACTGCCCCCGGACGGTGTCCTTGCCGAGGTCCTTCGGCAGCTTCACCGCGCCGAGCACCTTCGCCTTCTCGGCGACCAGCGCGTTCGCGTCGAAGGAGGCGGGCTCCTCCATCGCGGTCAGCGCCATCAGCTGGAGCAGGTGGTTCTGGATGACGTCGCGGGCGGCGCCGATGCCGTCGTAGTAGCCGGCGCGGCCGCCGATGCCGATGTCCTCGGCCATCGTGATCTGGATGTGGTCGACATACGACCGGTTCCAGATCGGCTCGAACATCTGGTTGGCGAAGCGGAGCGCCAGGATGTTCTGGACGGTCTCCTTGCCGAGGTAGTGGTCGATCCGGAACACCTGGTCCGGGTCGAACACCTCGTGCACGATGGCGTTCAGGTCCCGGGCGGAGGCCAGGTCGTGGCCGAACGGCTTCTCGATGACCGCGCGGCGCCAGGAGCCCTCGGGGGCCTCGGCCAGCTCGTGCTTCTTCAGCTGCTGGACGACCTGCGGGAAGAACTTGGGGGGCACCGAGAGGTAGAAGGCGAAGTTGCCGCCCGTGCCCTGCGCCTTGTCCAGCTCCTGGATGGTGGCCTTGAGCTGCTCGAACGCCTTGTCGTCGTCGAAGTTGCCCTGGACGAAGCGCATCCCCTGGATGAGCTGCTGCCAGACCTCTTCGCGGAACGGCGTACGCGAGTGCTGCTTGACCGCGTCGTGGACGACCTGGGCGAAGTCCTCGTCCTCCCAGTCGCGGCGGGCGAAACCAATGAGAGAAAAGCCCGGCGGCAGCAGACCTCGGTTGGCGAGGTCGTACACAGCGGGCATCAGCTTTTTACGGGACAAATCGCCCGTGACGCCAAAAATGACCAGGCCCGACGGCCCCGCGATACGCGGGAGCCGTCGGTCTGCGGCGTCACGCAGCGGATTGCTGCTTGACAAAGTGGTCAGCCCTTCGAAGGAGCGAGGCGCTTCAGCTCGGCCTCGGTCGACTTGAGCAGGTCGTTCCAGGAGGCCTCGAACTTCTCGACGCCCTCGTCCTCAAGCAGCTGTACGACGTCGTCGTACGAGATGCCGAGCTTCTCCACGGCGGCGATCTCGGCACGAGCCTGGTCGTAGGTGCCCGCGATGGTGTTGCCGGTGATCGAGCCGTGGTCGGCGGTGGCCTCCAGGGTCGCCTCCGGCATGGTGTTCACCGTGTTGGGCGCGACCAGGTCGTCGACGTACAGGGTGTCCTTGTACGCCGGATCCTTGACGCCGGTCGAGGCCCACAGCGGACGCTGCTTGTTGGCCTGCGCCTTGTCGAGCGCGGCCCAGCGGTCGGACGAGAAGACCTCCTCGTACGCCTCGTACGCCAGACGGGCGTTGGCGAGCGCGGCCTTGCCCTTGAGGGACTTGGCCTCGTCCGTGCCGATGCCGTCCAGGCGCTTGTCGATCTCGGTGTCCACGCGGGACACGAAGAAGGACGCCACGGAGTGGATCGTGGAGAGGTCCAGGCCGCGCTCCTTGGCCTTCTCCAGGCCCGCCAGGTACGCGTCCATGACCTTGCGGTAGCGCTCCAGCGAGAAGATCAGCGTGACGTTGACGCTGATGCCGAGGCCGATGACCTCGGTGATCGCAGGGATGCCCGCCTCGGTGGCCGGGATCTTGATGAGCGTGTTCGGGCGGTCCACCAGCCAGGCGAGCTGCTTGGCCTCGGCGACCGTGGCCTTGGTGTTGTGCGCCAGGCGCGGGTCGACCTCGATGGACACGCGGCCGTCCTGGCCGCCCGTCGCGTCGAAGACCGGCCGCAGGATGTCGGCGGCGTCACGGACGTCCGCCGTCGTGATCATCCGGATGGCCTCTTCGACCGTGACCTCGCGGGCGGCGAGGTCGGAGAGCTGCTGGTCGTAACCGTCGCCCTGCGAGATGGCCTTCTGGAAGATCGACGGGTTGGTGGTGACGCCCACGACGTGCTGCTGGTCGATCAGTTCGGCGAGGTTGCCGGACGTGATCCGCTTGCGCGACAGGTCGTCCAGCCAGATCGCGACGCCTTCTTCGGAGAGGCGCTTGAGTGCGTCTGTCATGGAATTACATCTCCTACTTCGTCGTGTACGGGCGTCAGCGCTGAGCGGCGGAGATCGATTCCCGCGCCGCCTGGGCCACCGCGTCGGCGGTGAACCCGAACTCGCGGAACAACACCTTGCCGTCCGCCGAGGCACCGAAGTGCTCCAGCGACACGATGCGTCCGGCGTCGCCCACGAAACGGTGCCAGGTCAGGCCGATGCCCGCCTCGACCGCCACGCGCGCCTTCACCGACGGCGGCAGCACGCTGTCGCGGTACCCCTGGTCCTGCTCGTCGAACCACTCGACCGACGGCATCGAGACGACCCGCGTCGGGACCCCGGCGGCCTGCAGCTGCTCGCGGGCCTCGACGGCGAGGTGCACCTCGGAGCCGGTGCCGATCAGGATGACCTCGGGCGCTGTGTTCTGCCCGGAGGGCCCTTCGGCCTCGAACAGTACGTAGCCGCCCTTGGCGGCGTCCTCGTTGCGGTCGTACGTCGGCACGCCCTGGCGGGTCAGCGCGAGGCCGTGCGGGGCGCCCTTGCCGAACTCCTTGGTGAAGCGCTTGAGGATCTCGCGCCAGGCGATGGCGGTCTCGTTGGCGTCGGCCGGGCGGACCACGTTCAGGCCCGGGATGGCGCGCAGCGAGGCCAGGTGCTCGACCGGCTGGTGCGTCGGTCCGTCCTCGCCGAGGCCGACGGAGTCGTGCGTCCACACGTACGTCACCGGGAGGTGCATCAGCGCGGACAGGCGTACGGCGTTGCGCATGTAGTCGGAGAAGACCAGGAAGGTGCCGCCGTAGATACGGGTGTTGCCGTGCAGCGCGATGCCGTTCATCTCCGCGGCCATGGAGTGCTCGCGGATGCCGAAGTGGATCGTGCGGCCGTACGGGTCGGCCTCCGGCAGCGGGTTGTCCGCGGGGAGGAACGACGACGTCTTGTCGATCGTCGTGTTGTTCGAGCCCGCGAGGTCGGCGGAGCCGCCCCACAGCTCGGGGATGACCGCGCCGAGGGCCTGGAGGACCTTGCCGGACGCGGCGCGCGTGGCGACGCCCTTGCCCGTCTCGAAGACCGGGAGCCTCTCCTCCCAGCCCTCGGGCAGCTCGCCCGCGGCGACGCGGTCGAAGGTCGCGGCGTGCTCGGCGTTGGCGGTGCGCCAGGCGGCGAAGCCCTTCTCCCACTCGGCCTTGGCCTCGCGGCCGCGGTCCAGCGCCTTGCGGGTGTGCGCGATGACCTCGTCGGAGACCTCGAAGGTCTGCTCCGGGTCGAAGCCGAGGACGCGCTTGGTGGCGGCCACTTCCTCGTCGCCGAGCGCCGAGCCGTGCGCGGCCTCGGTGTTCTGCGCGTGCGGGGCGGGCCAGGCGATGATCGAGCGCATCGCGATGAAGGAGGGGCGCTCGGTCTCGGCCTTGGCGGCCTGGAGCGCGGCGTACAGGGCGGCCGGGTCGAGGTCGCCGTTCTCCTTGGGCTCCACGCGCTGGACGTGCCAGCCGTACGCCTCGTACCGCTTGAGGGTGTCCTCGGAGATCGCGGTCGCCGTGTCGCCCTCGATCGAGATGTGGTTGTCGTCCCACAGCAGCACGAGGTTGCCGAGCTTCTGGTGCCCGGCCATCGAGGACGCCTCCGCGGAGATGCCCTCCTCCAGGCAGCCGTCACCGGCGATACAGAAGACGTGGTGGTCGAACGGCGACTCGCCGGTGGCGGCCTCCGGGTCGAACAGACCGCGCTCGTAGCGGGCGGCCATCGCCATGCCCACGGCGTTGGCGACGCCCTGGCCCAGCGGGCCCGTCGTCGTCTCCACGCCGGTGGTGTGCCCGTACTCCGGGTGGCCCGGCGTCTTCGAGCCCCAGGTGCGGAACGCCTTCAGGTCATCCAGCTCCAGGCCGAAACCGGCCAGGTAGAGCTGGATGTAGAGGGTCAGGGACGAGTGACCCGCGGAGAGGACGAAACGGTCGCGACCGGTCCACTCCGCGTCCGCCGGGTCGTGGCGCATCACCTTCTGGAAGAGGGTGTACGCGGCGGGCGCGAGGCTCATGGCCGTACCGGGATGGCCGTTGCCGACCTTCTGTACGGAATCCATGGCCAGGACGCGAGCGGTGTCTACAGCTCGCTGGTCCAGTTCGGTCCACTCGAGGTCTGTGGTGGTCGGCTTGGTGCTCACCCTGAGTCAGGGCTCCTCTCCACATGTCGAATGCCGGCGATGTGAATCACACCGGCCGTTGTCGAGCCTACCGTTGCCCGAACGTGCATTTTTTCGAGTCATTCCAGACTGCCGGGACAAGAGGGGATCCGCCTCCTGAAAGGAATGCGCGGCGATTCGCCATGTGAATAGGGAACCGCTCATATGTCCGCTCAAAGGACGTCCGACGTCGCTCATGTGACCGCCCGAAGGGCCGTTTACACCTTTCAGGTGACCGCCCGGCAATCTCGCGGTACCCCGCGTCCGGACGCTCAACACGACCCCACCCCCGCGAAGGGCGAGGTATGGGCAACGTCTACAGTGGCGTGGTACGCGCGAGCCTTTACCGGATCTTCATCTCTGAAGGTGCCGGTGGGTTCGCTGGGATGTCTCTGTCAGGGGTGTGCGTGACGGCCGTTGAATCCCGTCCAGCGGGGGTTTCCGGGACGGACCTTAGCCCGAGCCATCGGCCGTTCGGGGCCCGTGTCAAGGCGTTCGTGGCGCTGACCAAGCCGCGGATCATCGAACTCCTCCTCATCACCACCGTTCCGGTGATGTTCCTCGCCGAGCAGGGCGTGCCCGACCTGTGGCTGGTCTTCGTGACCTGCCTGGGCGGCTATCTCTCCGCCGGCGGCGCCAACGCGCTCAACATGTACATCGACCGCGACATCGACGCCCTCATGGACCGTACGTCGCAGCGGCCGCTGGTCACCGGCATGGTGAGCCCCCGCGAGTGCCTCGTCTTCGGCATCGGCCTCGCCGTCGTCTCCACGCTGCTCTTCGGCCTCGCCGTGAACTGGCTCTCCGCCTGGCTCTCGCTCGGCGCGCTCCTCTTCTATGTGGTCGTCTACACGATGATCCTCAAGCGGCGCACCTCGCAGAACATCGTCTGGGGCGGCATCGCGGGCTGCATGCCGGTCCTCATCGGCTGGTCCTCGGTCACGAACTCCCTCTCGTGGGCGCCGGTCATCCTCTTCCTGGTGATGTTCTTCTGGACACCGCCGCACTACTGGCCGCTCTCCATGAAGGTCAAGGACGACTACGCGCGCGTGGGCGTGCCGATGCTGCCCGTCATCGCCTCGAACAAGGTGGTCGCCCGGCAGATCGTCCTCTACAGCTGGGTGATGGTCGCCGTCTCGCTGCTCCTCCAGCCGCTCGGCTACACCGGCTGGTTCTACACCGTGGTGGCGCTGGTGACCGGCGGCTGGTGGCTGTGGGAGGCGCACGGCCTGCAGACCCGCGCCAAGGCGGAGGTCACGGGCGGCAAGCTCAAGGAGATGCGGCTCTTCCACTGGTCCATCACCTACGTCTCCCTCCTCTTCGTCGCGGTGGCGGTGGATCCCTTCCTCCGCTGAGCTTCTTCAAGGTCTTGCCGACGGGCGGGTCGCGTGGTGTCGAACGCCACGCGACCCGCCCGTCGCCAGTTGATCTACCCGTCGGTAGCATCCTGCCCATGGCAGACACGCAGCAGGTGGACGAGCAGGTGGACGACAGCAAGCAGGCCGCCAAGGCCGAGCGCCGCGCGGCTCGGCTCGCCAAGGAGATCGGCGCCTTCGCGCAGGCGCACGGCGGCGCCGAGGGCCAGATCGCCTACCTCGGCCAGAAGGGCGCCCGCATCGTCCTCGTCGGCGAGGACGGCGGCTGGGGCGACCTGGTGGCGCCCAGTCACGCGGTGGCGCTGAGCGCCGTCGAGAAGTCCGGGATCACCGTCCATGAGGACTTCGACGGGGAGTTCGCCGCGAAGGTCAGGACCGGGCCCTACGAGTGGACGCGCATGGCCGGGATTCAGATCGGCGGACCGAAGAACGACGTCTGAGGCAACACCTGACACCCGGGTCACCCGTTAGGACCGTAGGAGCAAGGTCCGTCCAGCGGGAGCCCGCATGATCGAAACGCCGTCCCTGGTGGACCAGTACTGCCATGGCGTCCTCCGTACGGAGCTGGGCCTCGGTACCTTCGAGGCCCATCTCGGCCGGGGCGAGGGACCGCCCGCGCCCGGCACCACCCTCTTCGACACCCAGACCGGCTTCGCGGTGCGCCGCTGGTGCCCGCCGCTGCTCGGCCTCGAACCGCACTGCCCGCCGGCCCGCTATCTGGCCCGGCGCCGCGAGCTCGGCGTCCTGGAGGCCGGGCGGCGGCTGCTGCGGGGCAGCGGCATCACCACGTACCTCGTCGACACGGGGCTGCCGGGGGATCTGACGGGGCCCGGCGAGATGGCGTCCACCGGCGACGCCCAGGCCCGCGAGATCGTCCGCCTCGAGCTGCTCGCCGAGCAGGTCGCCGACACCTCGGGCACCGCCGACTCCTTCCTCGCCAACCTCGCCGAGTCCGTGCACGCCGCCGCCGCGGAAGCCGTCGCCTTCACCTCGGTCGCCGGGATGCGCCATCCGCTCGCCCTCGCGGCCCGGCCGCCGGGCCCCGGCGAGGTGCGGGGCGCGGTGGGGCGCTGGCTCACGGGACGGCAGGTGGGCGGGGCGCTCACCGACCCCGTGCTGCTGCGGCATCTGCTGTGGGTCGCGGTGGCCTCCGGCCGGCCGCTGCAACTGCACGCGGGCGCCGGGGACCCGCAGACGTACTTCGCGGACTTCGCGCGGGCCACCGCGGGCCTCGGCACCGACCTGGTGCTGCTGCACGGCTATCCGTACCACCGCGGCGCCGCGCACCTCGCGGCCGTCTTCCCGCATGTGTACGCCGACCTCGGCCCCGCGCTCGTACGCACCGGGGCGCGGGCGGCGGCCGTGCTCGCGGAGATCCTCGAACTGGCGCCCTTCGGAAAGCTGCTGTTCTCCAGCGGCGCGCACGGCCTGCCCGAACTGCACGTCGTGGGGGCCCACCTGTTCCGTGAGGCGCTCGGGCGTGTCCTCGGCACCTGGGTCGCCGAGGGGGCCTGGTCGCTCACCGACGCGCGGCGCGTGGCGGGCCTGATCGCGGCGGGCAACGCCTGCCGCGTGTACGGGCTGTCAGACGGCCGAGAGCTGTGAGTCGTCGGCCTGGGCGGGCATGTCGGTCGTGACCGGCGGCCGCTCCCGCAGTGACAGCAGTACGCGCATCACGGCGATCCACACCAGGCACGAGCCGAACATGTGCAGGGCCACCAGGACCTCCGGCAGGTCCGTGAAGTACTGGACGTAGCCGATGGCGCCCTGCGAGAGGAGGATCAGGAACAGGTCGCGGGTGCGGGTCAGCGGGCCGCGCGGCGCGTCGACCGCCTTGAGGACGAACCACAGGGCGAACGTCAGCGTCACCACGATCCAGGCGAGGACCGCGTGCAGCTTGGTGACGCCCTCCCAGTCCAGGCCGATCGGGTCCAGGTTCATCCGCGGCACGTCGCTGGAGTCGCCCGCGTGCGGGCCCGCGCCGGTCACGACCGTGCCGACCGCGATCAGCAGCACCGAGGCCGCCACCAGGAACCAGACGAGCTGCGCCACGGCCCTGCCGACCAGCGGGCGCGGCTCGGCGTCACCCTCGCGGCTGCGCTGCCACATGGTGACGGCGACCGCGATCAGGGCGGAGGAGAGCAGGAAGTGCGCGGCCACCGTGTACGGGTTCAGGCCGACGAGTACGACGATCCCACCGAGCACGGCGTTGCCCATGACCAGCCAGAACTGGGTCCAGCCGAGCCGGGTGAGGCTGCGCCGCATCGGCTTCTGCGAGCGGGCGGCGATGATCGCCCAGCCGACCGCCGCGCACAGCACGTACGTCAGCATGCGGTTGCCGAACTCGATGACGCCGTGGAAGCCCATCTCGCTGGTCGCGGTGAGGGAGTCCTCCGTGCACTTGGGCCAGGTCGGGCAGCCGAGGCCCGAGCCGGTCAGCCGGACGGCGCCGCCCGTCACCACGATGACGACGGTCATGGCGAGGGAGATGAAGGCCGCCCGCTGGACGGTCCGCTGGGTGGGCGTCCAGCGCTCGGCGATGAAGGCGAGCGGGTTCCGCGCGGCTTGAGCGACGTCGGCTCGGGTCACGTTTGGCACGGGCCCCATCGTAGGGGGCCGCTTGTGCACGGCTTCACGAGGGGGACGTATCCGGGAAATCTGTCACGGCGGTTACGCCGCGCGCCCATTCCCTTACGCGGAGCGGCTACTCCCAGCGGAAGAACTTCGCCGCCGCGCCGAGCCCCAGCACCGCCCACACCGCGAGGATGCCGAGGTCCGCCCACGGCATGCCCGCGCCGTGCCGCAGCACGTCGCGCAGCCCGTCCGAGAGCGCGGCGATGGGCAGCAGGCCGAGCACCGTCTGCGCCGCGTCGGGGAACTTGTCGAGCGGCACGATCACACCGCCGCCCACGAGCAGCAGCAGGAAGACGAGGTTGGCGGCGGCCAGCGTCGCCTCGGCCTTCAGGGTGCCCGCCATCAGCAGGCCCAGTCCGGAGAAGGCCGCCGTGCCGAGCACCAGGAGCAGGAGCACCCAGAGCGGGTTGCCGTGCGGCGACCAGCCGAGCGCGAAGGCGATGACCGTGAGCAGCAGGATCTGGAGGACCTCGGTGACCAGCACGGAGAGCGTCTTGGCCGCCATCAGGCCCCAGCGGGGGAGCGGCGAGGCGCCGAGCCGCTTGAGCACGCCGTAGCGCCGCTCGAAGCCGGTCGCGATGGCCTGGCCGGTGAAGGCCGTCGACATCACGGCGAGCGCCAGGATGCCGGGCGCGAGGAAGTCCACGGCCTCGCCCTTGCCCGTGTCGACGATGTCGACGGCGCTGAACAGCACGAGCAGCAGGGTCGGGATCACCACCGTGAGGAGCAGCTGCTCGCCGTTGCGCAGCAGCATCCTCGTCTCCAGCGCGGCCTGCGCGGCGATCATGCGGGGGAGCGGGGCGCCGCCCGGCTTCGGTGTGTACAGACCGGCGGCGCTCATCCGCGCAGCTCCTTACCCGTGAGTTCCAGGAAGACGTCTTCCAGGGTGTGGCGTTCGACCGAGATCCTGTCGGGCATCACCCCGTGCTGGGCGCACCAGGAGGTGACGGTGGCGAGCAGCTGCGGGTCGACCGTGCCGCTCACGCGGTAGGCGCCCGGGGTCAGCTCGGCGGCGGCCGAGTCGGCGGGCAGCGCCTTGAGGAGCGAGGCGACGTCGAGGCCCGGACGGCCGGTGAAGCGCAGGGTGTTCTCGGCGCCGCCGCGGCACAACTCGTCGGGGCTGCCCTGGGCGATGACCTTGCCCGCGTCGATGATCGCGACGTCGTCGGCGAGCTGTTCGGCCTCGTCCATGTGGTGCGTGGTGAGGATGACGGCGACGCCGTCGCGGCGCAGATCGCGTACGAGCTCCCAGGTGGCCCGGCGGGCCTGCGGGTCGAGGCCCGCGGTCGGCTCGTCGAGGAAGACCAGGTCGGGCCTGCCGACCACGGCCATCGCGAGCGCGAGGCGCTGCTGCTGGCCGCCGGAGAGCCGCCGGTAGGTGGTGCGGCCGCAGCCGGCGAGCCCCAGGCGTTCGATGAGGGCGTCCACGTCCAGCGGGTGGGCGTGCAGCTTGGCGACGTGGCGCAGCATCTCGTCCGCGCGGGCGCCGGAGTACACGCCGCCGGACTGGAGCATCACGCCGATGCGGGGCCGCAGCGCGGCGGCCTCGCGGACCGGGTCGAGGCCGAGGACGCGGACGGTGCCGGAGTCCGGCCTCCGGTAGCCCTCGCAGGTCTCGACGGTGGTGGTCTTGCCGGCGCCGTTGGGGCCGAGGACGGCGGTGATGCCCGCCCCGGCCGCCAGGTCGAGACCGTCGACCGCGGTCTTGTTTCCGTACCGCTTGACCAGACCCTGGATCTGGACGACGGGCTCGTTTCGCATGGTGAGCCAGTCTAGGGACGGACCGGGGGCGCCGGTCGGGCGGGGCGCGACCGGTTGCGCGCGAGCCAGTGTTCCGCGTACGCGACGGCGTCCGCCAAGGGGAACAGGCGCGACTCGGCGGCGCCGACGAGACCTCGTACGACCGGTGTGTCCTTGTCCGACATGTCCTGCTCGAAGGCGGCGCCGAGGTCGCCGAAGTCGTCGTCCCTGATGGAGGGCTCACGCACGGTCGTCCAGCGGCGGCCCCGGGGCGTCATCACCGCGAACGCGTTCTCCGCCTCGGGGCCGGGGACGCGGTACTCGGCCAGGTGGAAGGCGGTGCAGGTCTCGAAGCCCACGCCGAGGAGGAGGACGCGGGCGCCCGCCTCCTCCAGGCGGGCCAGGGGGCTGCGCTCACCCAGCCGGCAGTCGCGGGCGTGGCCGGCCATCAGCTCGGCGGCGGCCGGGCCCAGCGCCGCGAACGACGTCTGCGGGTGCGCGCTGCGCAGGGCGCCGGGCCAGGTGCGCACGGCCTCCGGGATGACGCCGACACCCAGCGTGGGCGTGGTCAGCGGGTCGTACGCGGGGAGGGAGGCGCGGAGCTCGGCCCACCAGCTCTCGGGCACCGGCGGGTTCCGCCACTGCGCGGGGTCGGAGTTCTCCCCGGAGTGGGTGGGGACCACCAGCGTGCCGTCGGGGCCGAGCGCGTCCAGGAGGGCCTGGACGACCGCGACCTGGCTGCCGCTGACCCAGCCGAGCGCGCTGAGCGAGGAGTGCGTGAGGAGGGTGTCGCCGGTGCGTACGCCGAGGGCGCGGAGTCCGTCCGCGAGTGTCTCGCGCGTACACAAAGGGCCGGTCGGAGGGGGTGTGGGCATGGTTGAGCAGTGTCCTCCCAGGGGGGCGACGGCGCCACCGATTTGATCGATCAATGATCGTTTTCGCAGGTCAGCTTAGGTTTGCCTAAGTGATGCAGCGCACCACGCGGTGATCAAGGCGTGGGTTGTCAGGCTCTGAGGAATTACGCAACAATGGCGTTGTGAAAAACGTTGGCGAGGCTCCGCAGGAGGAACTCGCGACCGGAGAGCGCTCGACGCGCAACCGGGTCGCGCGCTCCATCCTGGACCACGGCCCCTCCACCGTCGCCGATCTCGCGAAGCGCCTCGGACTCACCCAGGCGGCCGTCCGCAGGCACCTCGACGCCCTCGCCCATGAGAACGTCGTGGAGGCGCGTGAACAGCGCGTCTACGGCGCCAGGACCCGGGGCCGCCCCGCGAAGGTCTTCGCCCTCACCGACTGCGGGCGCGACGCCTTCGACCAGTCGTACGACAAGCTGGCCACGGACGCGCTCCGGTGGATCACCGAGCACCACGGCGAAGCAGCGGTCGTCGAGTTCGCCCGGGCGAGGATCACCGCCCAGGCCGAGACGTACAAGAAGGCGATCGACGCCGCACCGCCCGAGCAGCGCACCGAGGCTCTGGCCAAGGCGTTGACCGCCGACGGGTACGCTGCCACGGCGCGCAGCGCACCGGTCGGCGAGCAGCTCTGCCAGCACCACTGCCCGGTCGCCCATGTCGCCGAGCAGTTCCCGCAGCTGTGCGAGGCGGAGACGGAATTCTTCTCCGCACTGCTCGGCACGCATGTGCAGCGCCTCGCCACCATCGCCCACGGGGACGGCGTCTGCACGACGTTCATCCCGCGCAGTGGCAGCGGCGGCAGTACGACCACACAGACCACCACACCAGCATCAGCACGCACGGCCGGGAGGAACCCCGCATGACGCTCCCCACGGAGACTGCCCACCCCGAACTCGAGGGTCTGGGCACTTACGAATACGGCTGGGCCGACTCCGACGCCGCCGGTGCCTCTGCCAAGCGCGGCATCAACGAGGACGTCGTCCGGGACATCTCGGCCAAGAAGTCCGAGCCCGAGTGGATGACGAAGCTCCGCCTCAAGGGCCTGCGCCTCTTCGACAAGAAGCCCATGCCGAACTGGGGCTCCGACCTCTCCGGCATCGACTTCGACAACATCAAGTACTTCGTGCGTTCCACGGAGAAGCAGGCGGCGTCCTGGGAGGACCTGCCCGAGGACATCAAGAACACGTACGACAAGCTCGGCATCCCCGAGGCGGAGAAGCAGCGCCTCGTCGCCGGTGTCGCGGCCCAGTACGAGTCCGAGGTCGTCTACCACCAGATCCGCGAGGACCTGGAGGAGCAGGGCGTCATCTTCCTCGACACCGACACGGCGCTGAAGCAGCACCCGGAGCTCTTCAAGGAGTACTTCGGGACCGTCATCCCCGTCGGCGACAACAAGTTCGCGTCGCTGAACACCGCCGTGTGGTCCGGTGGCTCGTTCATCTACGTCCCCAAGGGCGTACAGGTCGAGATCCCGCTCCAGGCCTACTTCCGTATCAACACGGAGAACATGGGCCAGTTCGAGCGGACCCTGATCATCGTCGACGAGGGTGCCTACGTGCACTACGTCGAGGGCTGCACCGCGCCGATCTACAAGTCGGACTCGCTGCACTCCGCCGTCGTCGAGATCATCGTGAAGAAGGGCGGCCGCTGCCGCTACACGACGATCCAGAACTGGTCGAACAACGTCTACAACCTGGTCACCAAGCGCGCCGTGGCGTACGAGGGCGCGACCATGGAGTGGATCGACGGCAACATCGGCTCCAAGGTGACGATGAAGTACCCCGCCGTCTACCTCATGGGCGAGCACGCCAAGGGCGAGACCCTGTCCATCGCCTTCGCGGGCGAGGGCCAGCACCAGGACGCCGGCTCCAAGATGGTCCACATGGCGCCGAACACGTCCTCCAACATCGTCTCCAAGTCGGTGGCGCGCGGCGGCGGTCGTACGTCGTACCGCGGCCTCGTCGAGATCGGCGAGGGCGCTCACGGCTCGAAGTCGAACGTGCTCTGTGACGCGCTGCTCGTCGACACGATCTCCCGCTCGGACACCTACCCCTACGTCGACGTCCGCGAGGACGACGTGTCGATGGGTCACGAGGCGACGGTCTCCAAGGTCTCCGACGACCAGCTCTTCTACCTGATGAGCCGCGGCATGACGGAGTTCGAGGCCATGGCGATGATCGTCCGCGGCTTCGTCGAGCCGATCGCCAAGGAGCTGCCGATGGAGTACGCCCTGGAGCTGAACCGGCTGATCGAGCTGCAGATGGAGGGCTCGGTCGGTTAGGACCGGCCGCGTCTCCCCGCAGCGACTGACTTCTTACGCAGAGAGAGAGCACGACGACAGCCATGGCTGAGGCTCAGAACATCCCGGTGGGGTCCACCACCGCCGGATCGATCGCGGTGGCCGCCGAGTCCACCGTCGCCACCCGCATGAGCGCGCCCCCGTCCTACGACGTGGCGGACTTCCCGGTCCCCCACGGCCGCGAGGAGGAGTGGCGGTTCACGCCGCTGGAGCGCCTGCGAGGGCTGCACGACGGCACCGCGGTCGCCGACGGCGGCATCCGCGTCGAGGTGAGCGCCCCCGAGGGCGTCACCCAGGAGACCGTCGGCCGGGACGACGCGCGCGTCGGCAAGGCGGGCAAGCCCGTCGACCGCGTCGCCGCGCAGGCCTACTCGTCCTTCGAGAAGGCCTCGGTCGTGACCGTCCCCAAGGAGATGGTCCTCAGCGAGCCGATCCGGATCGCCGTGCACGGCGAGGGCGGCACCGCCTTCGCGCACCAGGTCATCGAGCTGGGCGCGTTCGCCGAGGCCCTCGTCGTCATCGACCACACCGGTGACGCCGTGCTCGCCGCCAACGTCGACTTCATCGTCGGCGACGGCGCCAAGCTCACCGTCGTCTCCGTCCAGGACTGGGACGACAGCGCGGTGCACGTCGCCCAGCACAACGCGCTGATCGGCCGCGACGCCTCCTTCAAGTCCGTCGTCGTCACCTTCGGCGGCGACCTGGTCCGCCTGCACCCCCGCGTCCACTACGCGGGCACCGGCGGCGAGGCCGAGTTCTTCGGCCTCTACATCACCGACGCGGGCCAGCACCAGGAGCACCGCCTCCTGGTCGACCACAACACCCCGCACTGCAAGTCGAACGTCGTCTACAAGGGCGCGCTCCAGGGCGACAACGCCCACGCGGTGTGGATCGGTGACGTCCTCATCGAGGCCGCCGCCGAGGGCACGGACACGTACGAGATGAACCGCAACCTCGTGCTGACCGACGGCGCCCGCGTGGACTCGGTCCCGAACCTGGAGATCGAGACCGGCGAGATCGTCGGCGCGGGCCACGCCTCGGCGACCGGCCGCTTCGACGACGAGCAGCTCTTCTACCTCCAGTCGCGCGGCATCCCGCAGGACGAGGCGCGCCGCCTGGTCGTCCGCGGCTTCTTCGCCGAGCTGGTCCAGCAGATCGGTCTGCCGGACGTCGAGGAGCGCCTCCTCGCGAAGATCGAAGAGGAGCTGGAGGCGACGGCCGCATGAGTTCCGACCGTGCTCGCTTCGTTCGGGCCTGCGGCCTGAGCGAGCTGGAGGAGGACACCCCCAAGCGGGTGGAACTCGACGGCACGCCGGTCTCGGTCGTCCACACCGAGGGCGAGGTGTTCGCGATCAACGACATCTGCTCGCACGCGAACGTCTCCCTCTCCGAGGGCGAGGTGGAGGACTGCCAGATCGAGTGCTGGCTGCACGGCTCCGCGTTCGACCTCCGTACCGGCAAGCCGTCCGGCCTTCCCGCGACGCGCCCCGTCCCCGTATACCCCGTAAAGATCGAAGGGGACGACGTGCTCGTCTCCCTCTCCCAGGAGTCCTGAGGCACCCATGGCAACGCTTGAAATCAAGGACCTGCACGTCACCGTCGAGGCCGACAACTCCACCAAGGAGATCCTCAAGGGCGTCGACCTGACCGTGAAGCAGGGCGAGACCCACGCCATCATGGGCCCGAACGGCTCCGGCAAGTCGACGCTCGCCTACTCCATCGCGGGTCACCCCAAGTACACGATCACGCAGGGCACCGTGACCCTCGACGGCGAGGACGTCCTGGAGATGTCCGTCGACGAGCGCGCCCGCGCCGGCATGTTCCTCGCCATGCAGTACCCGGTCGAGGTCCCCGGCGTCTCGGTCTCCAACTTCCTGCGTACGTCGGCGACGGCGATCCGCGGCGAGGCCCCCAAGCTGCGCACCTGGGTGAAGGAGGTCAAGGCCGCGATGGAGCAGCTCCAGATGGACCCGGCCTTCGCCGAGCGCAACGTGAACGAGGGCTTCTCCGGCGGTGAGAAGAAGCGCCACGAGATCCTCCAGATGGAGCTCCTCAAGCCGAAGATCGCGATCCTCGACGAGACGGACTCCGGTCTGGACGTCGACGCGCTGCGCCAGGTCTCGGACGGCGTGAACCGCGTCCGTGAGACCGGCGAGGTCGGCACGCTCCTCATCACGCACTACACGCGCATCCTGCGCTACATCAAGCCGGACTTCGTGCACGTCTTCGCGAACGGCCGCATCGCCGAGTCGGGCGGCGCGGAGCTGGCCGACAAGCTTGAGGCCGAGGGCTACGAGGCTTACACGAAGGGTGGCGCATCAGCGTGACAGTGGCCCACCAGGGGCTTTCCGGCCTCCTCGACACCGAGGCGATCCGCAAGGACTTCCCGATCCTGGATCGCACGATCCACGACGGCAAGAAGCTCGTGTACCTGGACAACGCGGCGACGTCCCAGACGCCGCGCCAGGTCCTCGACGTACTGAACGAGTACTACGAGCAGCACAACGCCAACGTTCACCGCGGCGTGCACGTCCTCGCCGAGGAGGCCACGGCGCTCTACGAGGGCGCCCGTGACAAGGTCGCGGCGTTCATCAACGCGCCCAGCCGCAACGAGGTGATCTTCACCAAGAACGCCTCGGAGTCGCTGAACCTCGTGGCGAACATGCTCGGCTGGGCCGACGAGCCCTACCGCGTGGACCACGAGACCGAGATCGTCATCACGGAGATGGAGCACCACTCCAACATCGTGCCGTGGCAGCTGCTCTCGCAGCGCACGGGCGCGAAGCTGAAGTGGTTCGGCCTCACCGACGACGGCCGCCTGGACCTGTCCGACATCGACGAGATCATCACCGAGAAGACGAAGATCGTCTCCTTCGTGCTCGTGTCGAACATCCTGGGCACGCTCAACCCGGTCGAGGCGATCGTGCGCCGCGCCCAGGAGGTCGGCGCGCTCGTCCTCATCGACGCCTCGCAGGCCGCGCCGCACATGCCGCTGGACGTGCAGGCGCTCCAGGCCGACTTCGTGGCCTTCACCGGCCACAAGATGTGCGGCCCGACGGGCATCGGCGTGCTGTGGGGACGCCAGGAACTCCTGGAGGACCTGCCCCCGTTCCTCGGTGGCGGCGAGATGATCGAGACGGTGTCGATGCACTCGTCGACGTACGCTCCCGCGCCGCACAAGTTCGAGGCGGGCACGCCCCCGGTCTCCCAGGCCGTGGGCCTGGGCGCGGCCGTGGACTACCTCTCCGCGATCGGCATGGACAAGATCGCCGCGCATGAGCACGCGATCACCGAGTACGCGGTCAAGCGGCTCCTGGAAGTCCCGGACCTGAGGATCATCGGTCCGACGACGGCCGAGGACCGCGGCGCCGCGATCTCCTTCACGCTCGGCGACATCCACCCGCACGACGTGGGCCAGGTCCTGGACGAGGAAGGCATCGCGGTCCGCGTGGGTCACCACTGCGCCCGCCCCGTCTGCCTGCGCTACGGAATTCCCGCGACCACGCGAGCGTCGTTCTATCTGTACTCCACGCCCGGCGAGATCGACGCTCTGGTCGACGGCCTGGAGCACGTACGGAACTTCTTCGGCTGAGGGGCTGGCTGGGAACGTGAAGCTGGATTCGATGTACCAGGAAGTCATCCTGGACCACTACAAGCACCCGCACGGGCGTGGTCTGCGCGATGGCGACGCCGAGGTGCACCATGTCAACCCGACGTGCGGTGACGAGATCACTCTGCGCGTGAAGTACGACGGGTCGACGATCGCCGACGTGTCGTACGAGGGCCAGGGCTGCTCCATCAGCCAGGCCAGCGCGTCCGTCCTGAACGACCTGCTGGTCGGCAAGGACCTCGCGGAGGGGCGGAAGATCCAGGAAGTCTTCCTGGAGCTGATGCAGTCCAAGGGCAGGCTGGAGCCCGACGAGGCCATGGAGGAGGTCCTGGAGGACGCGGTCGCGTTCGCCGGGGTCTCCAAGTACCCCGCGCGCGTCAAGTGTGCTCTGCTGAGCTGGATGGCGTGGAAGGACGCGACGGCGCAGGCGCTGGGCGAGACCGACGGCGCCACTGCCGCTGTCGCCGAGAGGAAGACCGCATGAGCGAGAACGAGACCCTGACCACGAAGCCGGCTTCCGAGGAAGAGGTCCGCGAGGCGCTGTACGACGTCGTCGACCCCGAGCTTGGCATCGACGTCGTCAACCTCGGCCTGATCTACGGCATCCACGTCGACGACGCCAACATCGCCACGATCGACATGACGCTGACGTCCGCGGCCTGCCCGCTGACCGACGTCATCGAGGACCAGGCGAAGTCCGCCACGGACGGCATCGTCAACGAGCTGCGGATCAACTGGGTCTGGATGCCGCCGTGGGGTCCGGACAAGATCACGGACGACGGACGCGAGCAGTTGCGGGCGCTCGGGTTCAACGTCTGAGCCGAGTCCGCGGGCCGACTCCGCCGCGAAGCCCCCTGGAGGATCTCCGGGGGGCTTCGCCGTGTTCACGCCGCCTGCCGAACGTGCGCCACCAGGCGGGGCCGTGGAAGCCGCGCGGTCGGCGCCGTTGCGGACGCGCGGGCGGCGCCGTTGCGGACGCTCGTACGCATCGATATGTACACTCGTACTTATGGGATACGCACTGCTGGCCGCGGCCATCGCGGCGGAAGTCACCGGGACCACGGCCATGAAGTACAGCGAGGGGTTCAGCAGGCTGTGGCCGTCGCTGATCACTGTCGCGGGGTATCTCCTCGCCTTCACCCTCCTCGCGCAGACACTCAAGACGCTCTCCGTGGGCACCGCCTACGCGATCTGGGCGGGCATCGGCACCGCCGCCGTCGCCGCCATCGGCATGATGTTCCTCGGGGAGTCGGCCAGTCCGCTCAAGCTCGCGGGCATCGCGCTCGTGATCGTGGGCGTCGTCGTGCTCAATCTGGGCGGAGCCCACTGATGCCCCGCCGCTACGACCCCGAGCGCCGCCAGCGGATCATCGACGCCGCGATCCGGGTGGTCGGCGCGAAGGGCATCGCCGGGCTCAGCCACCGCTCGGCCGCCGCCGAGGCCGACGTGCCGCTCGGTTCGACGACGTACCACTTCAAGACACTCGACGAACTCCTGGTCGCCGCGTTGCGGCTGGCGAACGAGGGCTTCGCCAAGGCCGTGGCCGCCAGCGGCGCGTTCGAGGACCCCGCAGCCGACCTCGCCGAGGAGCTGGCGCGGCTGCTCGGCGAGTGGCTCGGCGGGGAGCGCACGGGGGTCGAGCTGGAGTACGAGCTGTATCTCGCCGCCCTGCGCAGACCCGCGCTGCGGCCCGTGGCCGCCGAGTGGTGCCAGGGCCTCGCCGGCGTCCTCGCGCCGCGCACCGATCCGGTCACCGCGCGCGCCCTCGTCGCCCTGATGGACGGCGTCTGCCTCCAGGTGCTGCTCACCGGCGGCACGTACGACGAGGCGTACGCGCGCGAGATGCTCGGCCGGCTGCTGCCGGACCGTGCCGTGCCGGATCGGCCGTGCCGGGCCGTGCCGTGACGGGCCGTGCCGTGCCGTGCCGTGACGGGCCGTGTCGCCGGACCGTGAGACCGGTTCGCCCGCGCGACACCGCTCCGGTTAGGTTTCACCCATGACCGACACGAACGCATCCCGCACCACCGGCGCCATCGCCGCAGGCCTCGCCACCGTCGCCGCCGACGGCACCGTTCTCGACACCTGGTTCCCCGCGCCCGAGCTGGTCGTGGAGCCGGGCCCCGCCGGCAGCGAGCGGCTGACCGCCGAGCGCGCCGTGGAGCTGCTCGGCGAGGGCGCCGCCAAGGCGATCGGCCCCGACGCCCGCCGGGGCGTGGAGACCGTGGCCGTACGTACGGTCATCGCCTCCCTCGACGACAAGCCGCTGGACGCCCACGACGTCTACCTGCGCCTGCACCTGCTCTCGCACCGCCTGGTCAAGCCGCACGGTGTGAACCTGGACGGCCAGTTCGGCTTCCTCGCCAACGTCGCGTGGACCTCGCTCGGCCCGGTCGCCGTGGACGACGTCGAGAAGGTGCGGCTCAACGCCCGCGCCGAGGGCCTGCACCTCGCCGTGACGTCCGTCGACAAGTTCCCGCGCATGACGGACTACGTCGCGCCGAAGGGCGTCCGCATCGCCGACGCCGACCGGGTCCGGCTCGGCGCGCACCTCGCCGAGGGCACCACGGTCATGCACGAGGGCTTCGTGAACTTCAACGCGGGCACGCTCGGCACCTCCATGGTCGAGGGCCGCGTCTCCGCCGGTGTCGTCGTCGGCGACGGCTCGGACATCGGCGGCGGCGCCTCCACGATGGGCACCCTGTCGGGCGGCGGCAACGTCCGCATCGTCATCGGCGAGCGCTGCCTGATCGGCGCCGAGGCGGGCGTCGGCATCGCGCTGGGCGACGAGTGCGTCGTCGAGGCGGGCCTGTACGTCACGGCCGGCACCCGCGTGACCATGCCCGACGGACAAATCGTCAAGGCCCGCGAACTCTCCGGCGCCTCGAACATCCTCTTCCGCCGCAACTCGGTCACGGGCGCCGTCGAGGCCCGCCCGAACAACGCGGTCTGGGGCGGTCTGAACGAGATCCTGCACAGCCACAACTGAGCGAAGCCGAACCACACGCTCCACCCAGAACGGCCACCCTCCGCGGGGTGGCCGTTCTTTCTTTCTCCGGTTTATCGGAAAGCAGGCATAGCGGGAGGCGCCCGGACCCGTCCTCACTCATGCGGGAGGGCAACAGGCCCCCCAGGGAGCGAAGGTGACGATGGATGCCCAGGAGCAGGAGAGTTTCCGCGAGTTCGTGGCGACCAGATCGTCGGCGCTGCTGAAGACCGCCGTACTGCTCAGCGGCGGCGACCGGCACGCGGCGGAGGACCTGCTGCAGAACGCGCTCGTCAAGGCGGCGGGGCGGTGGCGGCGGATCGACGAGCCGGAGGCGTACGTACGGCGCATCCTGTACCGCCAGCAGGTGAGCCGGTGGCGGCTGAAGTGGCCGCGGCGCGAACTGGCCGTCGCCGAGCCGCCGGAGAGCGCCGCCGCCGGGGACGGCACGTCCGCCGCCGAGCTGCGGATCGTGCTGCGCGGGGCGCTGGCCAAGCTCACCACGCGCCAGCGGACCGTGCTGGTCCTGCGCTACTTCGAGGATCTGCCCGAGGCGGAGGTCGCCCAGCTCCTCGGCTGCTCCGTCGGCACCGTGCGCAGCACGACGCACCGCTCGCTCGCCCGGCTCCGGAGCCTCGCTCCCGAACTGGCGCGACCGGACCGGCCGGACCGACCGGACCGGCCGGGCAGCGGCGCCCGGTCGGCGTCCCCCGACTTCTCGCCCATGGAGGTATGACCGTGAACGTGGAAGAGCTGGTGCGCGAGTCGCTGCGGGAGCAGGCCGACCAAGGCGCGCCCGTACCGGGGGACTTCGCCGACCGGGTGCTCGCCGCCCGGCGGCGCCGCAAGAACCGTACGATCGCGGGCACCTCGCTCGCCGCCGTGACGGCCGTCGTCGTGGCGGTGGCGGTGCCGGTGTTCGGCCAGGACTCCGGGCGGCAGGAGACGCGTCCGGCGAGCGAGCTGGAGAGCGGCGACATCGTGGCGCATCCCGGCCAGACGCCACCGCGCGACCTGATCGCCGCGGGCGGCACGGCGCTCGCCGCGTTCAGCATGAGCGAGCGCGTCGAGCAGCCGGACGGCGACGAGATCATCACCCGTACCTACCATCTGCTCGACCAGAAGACGGGCACCTACCGCAAGGACGCCCGGTGGGCGTGGCTGGACGTCGCCCCCGGCATGCGCACCGCCGCCGTCCTCGAACACGGACTGCCCGCCCGGCGGATCGGCCTGCTGAACCTGCTCACCGGCGAGGTCGAGCGCTGGATCCCGGTGGACCACAAGGTCGGAGGCGTCGCGTTCTCGCCGGACGGCAGGAAGCTCGTCGCCACGACCTACGCGAAGAGCCCGGACCTGCGTGACAAGGACCGGCCGATGAACGACGGCGAGCACGAGGAGCCCGGTCCCGCCGCGCCGAGCAGGACCGGTTTCTACGTCATCGACGTGGCGTCGGGCGACTCCGGCTGGAGCGCGGTCAGGACGAAGGAGGGCGCCTACGGGTTCTCCGACATCAACACCCGGGAGGACTTCGCCTTCAGCCAGGACGGCACTCTGGTCTACTCCGGCCTCACCTCGGCGCCGCACCAGCAGTACTACGACTTCGAGGGCCGCGAGCGGAACACTCCCGAGAAGGAGAAGCACCTGCGCTGGTTCAACGAGGCCGGGCCCTCCCCGGACGGCAGGCTCGCCGCGGGCGACTTCGCGGGCGGTGCCGGGACCACCGCGTCCGAGATCATCGATCCCGCCACCGGCAAGCGCGTCGCCAAGGTGCCGGGCCAGCAGCTCCTCGCCTGGGCCGACTCGAAGCGGCTCATCGCCTGGGACATCGCACCCGGCACGAACGAGTACCGGCAGCGGCTCGTCCTCGTCACCGTCGGGAGCCGGAAGACCGTCCCGCTCAGCGGCTACCGCTCGCCGAAGGAACTCTCCCCCGGGCGCTGGACCCCGATCTTCGCGGACCGGTAGGCGGCGAGCGGCCGCCGTGTCGCCCGTGTAGAAGCCGTCATAGTGGGCGAGGCCCGTCCGCGAGATGACGTGCCGGCTGCCGAGGATGCCGTACGCGCAGTCCTTCGCTCCGACGATCCGGGATGGTCCGCGAGGCGCAGGAGCGTCGGCGGCTCGATCCGGGCGCCGGTGCGGCCGGGAACGTCGTGGAGCGCTGGGTCCCGGGCAGGGGAGAAGTGTCGGTGCGCGCGCTCGCTGAAGCTCCACTTAATTCTCCTACGGGGAAACGGCGAACAGTGCTACGCGATGAGGGGCGATTTCCGGGCAGGTCCGGGGCGGCGCGGCGCGGATCGGCGCGTCTGGACGGGGCAGGCACTGGTGCCAACCCGTCCCCGTATGGGCCACCATGGCGGGACAGTCGGTCCCTAGGAGGCGTCATGAGGCTCGGCAAGGCACTCGCCACCGGAATCGCCGAAGAGCAGCCGCGGCGGGAGGAGTCGGTACGGGAGTACGAGAAGTCCGTACCCGACCCGGCCACCAAGGCCCCCGAGTCGGCGACGGAGCCCCGGCCGGTCGAGGCCGCGGTCACCCGATGAGGATGCGGCTCCCCGAGGAACGCCCGACGGAGCCGCCGACCGGATACAAGATCGCCCGCCCGGTGCTGTCCCACGACGGCACCGGGGCCGCCTTCACCGGCGTCTCCCTCGGCGCGGGCTGCCGTACACCGTGCTCGACGAGGCCCGCTGCGTCTACGGCAGACGGCACAGCGCCCCGAACCGCCGCTGCGACTGCGGCTTCCACTGCGTGCACGACCGCGCCACCGCGGAGGGGCTGCTGCGCACCGCCGAGCACCGGAAGGCGGTGCTCCTCGAAGTGACGGTGCTCGGGGCGTACATCCGCTTCGAGCGCGGCTTCCGGTACGCCAGACAGCGGGTGCGGGGCGCGACCGTGCCGCCCTGCGACTGCGGCGCCACCGCCTCGCTCCTCGCCGACGCCGGATGGGGCAGGCCGGGGTGGCGGGTGCTGGAGGCGGCGTGCGGGCGGTGCCGGGGTGGGCGGCAGGCCGTCTCCGTGCCGGAGTTCGCGCGGCTCGCGGGAGAGGGGCTGAGGGTCGTCGCGGCCGCCCCGCCCGCCTCCGCGGGCGGGCTCCCCGGGCTCGGCATGCCCGAGCTGATGGCCGAGGCGGCGCTCCTCCAGGCGCGCCTCGACTGGTTCCAGGCGGAGCTGGCCCGGCTGACCGGCGATCAGCGGGGATAGCACGGCCGGGCACGGGTACCCGGGCGCCCCCAGCCGGAAGGGAGGCGGCATACGTGACCGGGACCATGGACGAGCGGCCGACGCGCGACCACGCGCAGCACTCGGTGGGACAGCTCGTCGAGCAGGCCACCGCGCAGCTTTCGGAACTCGTACGCCAGGAGATGCGGCTCGCCGGCCAGGAGATGGCCGCCAAGAGCAAGCGCGCCGGGCGCGGTGGCGGGCTCCTCGGAGCGGCCGGCGCGATCTCCTACGTCGGGCTCATGGCACTGGCGGCCGCGGCGATCGCGGCGCTCTCACTGGCCCTGCCCGTCTGGGCCGCGGCCCTCGTCGTCACCGGCGTCCTCTTCGCCGTGGCCGGGGTGCTGGCCGCGGCGGGGCGCGGACAGATGGCGCGCGCGGTACCGCCCGTACCGCAGGAGGCCATCGACAGCGTCAAGGCGGACGTCGAGGAGATCAAGGGAAGGGCGCACCGATGACGAACACGCCGAAGGATCCGAAGAACACGGGCGTGAAGGGGCCGGACGAACTGCGCCGGCAGATCGAGGAGACCCGCGGCCAGTTGGGCGAGACCGTGGAGGAACTGGTGGCGAAGGCGGACGTGAAGTCCCGCGCCCGCCACCGGGCCGAAGAGGTGAAGGGGCAGGTACGGGAGACGGCGGCACAGGTGAAGGACAAGGTGACGGAACAGGCGACACGCGCGAAGGACAAGGCGGCGGGCAAGTCGGGACACGCGAGGAACGCGAACGCGACTGCGGAGGGCGCTGGGCAGACCAAGGGGAAGGCGGTCGAAGGCGCGGCGCAGGTGAAGGGTCAGGCGGTCGCAGGCGCGAGCCGGGCGAAGGGCAAGGCGGTCGAAGGTGCCGCCCTGGCCAAGGGGAAGGCAGCCGAGAGCGCCACACAGGCCAAAGGCAAGGCGATCGAGGGCGCCGCTCTGGCCAGGGGCAAGGCGGTCGAGGGTGCCGCTCTGGCCAAGGGGGCCGTGCTCGGTGTCAAGGCGCGGGCGGAGGAGCACCAGGCCGTGGTCCAGGTCGAGGAGAGGGTCGCCGAGGCCGCGCGGCGCGTGCAGGACGGCACGCCCGAGCCGGTACGTGCCGCCGCGAGCAACGTCGTACGGACCGGTGGCCGGCACCCGCGGGCGTTCATCGCGGCGGGGGCGGGCGCGGGCGCCCTGATCGCCTGCGTGGCGCTGCGCCGCCGCAAGGGAGGTGGCCGCCGATGAGCGGGACCGCGATGCTGTACAAGCCGCTCGGGATGGCCTTCGGCATGCTCGGCGGCGCGGTCGCCGGGGCCCTGTTCAAACGGACGTGGAAGGCGGTCGCGGGCGAGGACGACGCCCCGGACGCCCACGACGAGGACCGCGCCTGGCGCGAGATCCTCGCCGCGGCCGCGCTCCAGGGCGCGATCTTCGCCGTGGTCAGGGCGGTGGTGGAACGCGGCGGCGCGGTCGGCGTACGCCGGGTGACCGGCCGCTGGCCGGGCTGAGACCGGCTCCCGGGGCGTCGACCGGACGCCGGCGGCCACCTGCTCCGAGCCACCCGGCCCCGTGGTCAAAGAGGCAGCTTGAAACCGTCGTGGCTGCGCGCGAAACCCAGCGAGGCATAGAAGCGGTGCGCGTCCGCGCGCCGCTTGTTGCTGGTCAGCTGGACCAGCGCGCAGCCACGCGCGCGTGCCCGCTCCACGGCACGCTCCATGAGCAGCCGCCCGAGCCCGCCACCGCGCCGGTCGGCCCGGACCCGGACCGCCTCGATCAGCGCGCGCTCGGCGCCGCGCTTGCCGAGTCCCGGGATGTACGTCACTTGCAGGCACCCCAGGACGACGTCCTCCGCCTCGTCGACCAGGACCAGCAGTTCGTTGCGCGCGTCCTCCTCGATTGACGCGAACGCCCGCTCGTACGCCTCGTCGACGACGACCGCCGCCGGGTCCACGCACGTGTCCTCGTCGGCCAGCAGGGCGAGGACGGCGGGCAGTTCCGAACGGGTGGCCGGGCGCAGGATCATGGGCGTGGACATGGCGGGAGTCTCGCACAGCCACCCCCTGCCGCCTGCCCCGGAGGCCGGCTCGAGATCACCCCAGAGACCGCGTTGACGAGGCAGGGTCCCCGGAGGAAGCTCGGCGCATGACCACCATGCGGCACCATCCGTACGCACGTTACGTCGCGATCGGCGACAGCCAGACGGAGGGCATCGGGGACGGCGACGAGGCGCACGGCTACCGCGGCTGGGCCGACCGGCTCGCCGAGATCCTGGCCACGGAGAACCCGGACCTCACCTACGCCAACCTCGCCGTGCGCGGCCGGCCGACGGCGCGGATCAGGGCGGAGCAACTGGGCCCCGCCCTCGCGCTGAAACCGGATCTGGTGACCGTCATGACGGGCATGAACGACCTGGTGCGGCCGGGCTTCGACGCCGCGCGCGTCGCCGCCGACATCGAGGAGATGTTCACCGCGCTCACCGCGGCGGGCGCACACGTGGCCACCGTGACCTTCCCGGACCTCGGGCGGATCTCCCCGCTCGCGGGCCGCCTGCTGCCCCGCGTCCTGGACCTGAACGCCCGGATCAGGGCGGCCGCCGACCGGCACGGCGTGACCGTGCTCGACACGTTCCCGCACCGGATCACCACCGACCCGCGGCTGTGGAGCGCCGACCGCATGCACGCCAGCCCGCTGGGTCACGCGAGGATCGCCGCGGGGATGGCGGACGCCCTCGGCCTGCCGGGGCACGAGAGCTGGCTGACCACGCTGCCGCCGCTGGCCCGCGCGTCGGTGCTGGGCGAGGTGACGGCGGAGGCGCGCTGGTTCGCGGGGTTCATGGGGCCGTGGCTGTGGCGGCGGGTGCGGGGGCGCTCGTCGGGGGACGGCCGGGAGCCCAAGCGCCCCGTCCTCGGCGCGGTCAGCGCACCGGATCACGAAACGGCTTGACCTGAACCTCGGTTGAAGTCGGAACGTGGTGGTGCGTACACGGAGCCGGGCCCGCCCCGGCACCGACGCACACGCGTCCATACGTACCGACACGTACCGACACGCACCGAGAGGACGGACGGACAGCCATGTCTGCGACCACCACCCTGAGCACCGGCAGCCACCCCGACCCGGCCCGCCCCGACGCGGGCCTCACCTTCTTCAGCACCTGGAGCACCGGCTCGCCCGAGCGGCAGCGGGCCACCCTCGACGCCATCGCGCGGGCCTGGGAGAGCCGCGCCTGGCCGCACGAGGGCCTCCTGTCGTACACGGTGTACGCGGGCTCCGACGGCTCGACGGTCCTGCACCACTCCCAGTGGCGCGACGAGGAGGCCTACCAGGACTTCTTCGCGAGCCCCGACGGCAGGGACGCGCGCAACGCCGACATCGACGCGGCCGTGCCGGGCATCGAACGCCTCGCCCTCTCCAAGACGCGGCTGTACCGCGGCTGGAGCGCCGAGAAGGGCCAGGGAAAGGGTCAGGGCAAGGGCCATGGCGAGGGGCGCGAGGGGCGGGAGCCCGGCGCGATCGTGATCGTGCGGGTCGACTTCGACGGCCCCGACGCGGACCGCCAGCGCGCCTGGGTGGACGGCGTGCTGGAGGCCCTGGACAGCGACCCGGCCGACGACAAGGGGCTGATCTCCGCGCACTTCCACGTCAGCACGGACGGCACGAGGGTCGTCAACTACGCGGAGTGGGAGAGCGAGCAGGCCCACATCGACGCGCTCGCCGCGGCGGGCGACGGGGTGGGATCGCCGACGCCACAGTGGCGGCGGGTGCGCGACTTCCCCGGCGTCGCCCCCGGCGGCTCGGTCGCCCGGTACCGCTTCGCGTACCGCTTCGTACCGAGCTGAGCGTAAATTCCGGACACCCTCCCGCCGACGGCTCCACCCGCCTGGACAGCGGCAGGTGTCGGCGGGACGGTGGAGCGATGCCGAAGGAGTTCGAGATAGCCCGGGAGTTCGAGGTCGAGGGCTCCCCGGCGCAGCTCTGGGCCGCCCTCACCACCGGCACGGGCGGCTGGCTCTGGCCCATGAAGTACGAGCCGCGCGAGGGCGGTTCCGCCCCCTTCGGCGGCACCGTCACCCACTGGGACCCGCCGCACCGCCTCACCGCGCGTGTCGAGGACCCGGACGGCGTGCCCGGACAGAGCCTCGACCTGCTCGACCACACCATCGAGCCCCGCGACGGCGGCCGCCGCTCCTGGCTGCGCTACGTCCACAGCGGCACCTTCACCGAGGACGGGAACAACCAGTACGAGGACGCCGCGAAGCGCACCGACTTCCATCTGCACACCCTGCGCCAGTACATGGCGCACTTCGCGGGCCGCGCCGCCGTCTTCTCCGCCCTCAACGGCCCGCGCACCTCCGCGACGCCGGACGCCCTCGTCCTCCTCGCCCGCGCCCTCGGCCTGCCCGACGACGCGACCGAGGGCGCCCGCATCCGCGTGGAGGCACCCGGCGAGGAGCTGAGCGCGGTGATCGACTTCCGCAGCCCGTACTTCATCGGCCTGCGGACCGACGACACCCTGCACCGCTTCTTCGGCCGCAACCTCTTCGGCACGCCGGTGGGCGTCCGCGTGCACGACTTCGGCCCGCACGCGGACGCCAAACGCACCGAACTGGCCTGGCAGGACTGGCTGCATCACCTCTACGGGTGAGCCGATCCGCCAGGACCCCGTCCGCGCTACGGCTTGAAGCGCAGCACCTGCGGGTCGTGATCGCTGTTCTGCTCCGCGAACTCCGCGTTGATGTGCACGCTGTCGTACGAGAAGTCGTCGGCCTCGCCGACCCCCGGGCTGGTCAGGATCTGGTCGAGGACCTGCGAGTTGCCCTGGTAGACGTACGAGTAACGCTCGCTCTTCGGCAGCGACCTGACGGCCGCGCGCAGCGCCCCGCCGTCCTCCAGGGCCTTGGTGGTCGCCGAGAACTCGAAGTCGTTGATGTCGCCGAGCACCACGACGTCCGCGTTCCGCTGGACCTCGCGGATGTCCTTCACGAAGCCGTTCACGGCCTGCGCCTGCTTCAGCCGCTGCGTCTCCGAGGACCGCACCGGCGGCTGGCGGTGCGAGGTGAGCCCTTCGTCGCCGCCCTTGGACCCGAAGTGGTTGGCGATCACGAAGACCGTGCGGCCGCGGAAGACGAACTCGCCGGCCAGCGGCTTGCGGCTGTTGGTCCACGCCGCGTTCTGCGGGTCGATCCGGCCGGGCGAGTGGCTCAGCGCGGCCCGCTCGCCCGCGCGTACGACCTCGGTGGCCGTCGTGGCGTCGCCGCCCGCGCGCTCGGTGAAGGAGACCCGCTCCGGGTTGAAGAGGAAGACCTGGCGGATGTTGCCGCCGGGCTCGCCGCCGTCCTTGTTGTTCGCCGGGTCGATGGAGCGCCACTCGTAGCGCGGCCCGCCCGCGGCGACGATCGCGTCCGTGAACTTCTTCAGGGTCGCGCCCGCGGCGACCGTGCCGTCGTTCTTCGCGCCGTTGTCGTCCTGGATCTCCTCCAGGGCGACGATGTCGGGCGAGGCCAGGTTCGTCACGACCGCGCCGGCGAGCGCGTCGAACTTCTCCCGCGGGTCGGTCGGGTCGAGGTTCTCGACGTTGTACGTGGCCACGGCCAGCTCCCCCTTGGCCTGCCGCCGCGTCTTCTCCCGTACGAGCCCCTTGTCGCGGACGTCACCCAGCTCGCGGGCGACGAGGGTGTAGCCGCCGAACTGGTTGAAGTCCAGAGGTCCTTCCGCGCCGCCGCTCAGGACGTCGCCGACGTTCGCCTTCGGGAAGGGGCGCTCGGAGACCGGCGCGAGCTGCTGGATCTGGAGCCGTCCGCCGTTCTGCGCGCCGTAGGAGCCGTAGACGGCGCCGCCGCGCTTGCTGCGGTTCTCGTGGGGCTTCACCGTCACCCACAGCTCGCTGTACGGGTCGGTCGCGCCGACCACGCGCGAGCTGCCGACCGCCACGTTCATGCCCTCCAGGGACTCGTAGAGGTCCAGGGCGTACGTACGGGGCTTCAGCGGCAGCCCGTTGACACTGCCGCCCTGCGCGGGGTCACCGGCGGGCGCGTAGCGGGCGGGCACCGACTTGGCGCCGATCCGGACCGGCGCGGGCAGCGCGTTGCCGGAGGACTCCACGGTCACCGTCGGCTTGCTGATCTGGGTGAGGGACTGGTTGCCGGAGGCGGCGCCTCCGGGGACGTACTCCCCGACCGTCCCGGAGACCCTGACCGCGTCCCCCGGCTTGACGGTGAGTGCCGCCGAGCCGGTGAAGACGAAGACGCCCTCGCTGGTGGCCGGGTCGGCGTCGGCCTTCGCGTCCTGGATCCAGAAGCCCTTGGAGCCGTGGCCGCGGACGCCCGTGACGATGCCGGAGACGTCGGTGACCTGCTGTCCGGCCAGCGGCGAGATCCGGGTGGTGCCCTGGATGTCGTGGACGCGGACCGCGTCGGCCGAGGCGGCGGAGGAGGAGGCGGCGAGCAGACCGGCCGCGAGGGCGGTGGCGACGACGGCGCCGACGGCGGCCGATCTCGGTATGCGGGGCGTCGGTATGTGAGGCATGAGGGGCTCCGGATGAGGGTGAAGGAACGAAGCGGCGGTGCAGGCCGCGCAAGGCGCTCTACGCGCGTCAATCTCTTGTGTGACCAGGGCAGTTGTCAAGGTTGTACGGGTGTTCAGGTGCCGTATGTCTCCTGACAGGGACATGAACCGGGCGGCATGGTGCCAAATCCGTCTAGGCTTGCGCCCTGCCCGACCCTTCCCGAGCCCTCGACTCCGCTCGACGAGCAGGGGAGACCCTTACCCCCCGGAGGAGAACCAGCCGATGTCCGTAAGCCCCGCCACCCTGCCGCCGGTGCTGCTGCACTCCGAAGCGGAGCTCGCGCGGGCCGCGCTCGCCACACCGCTGCTCTCCCGCGCCGTGCGGCTCGCCCGCTGGGCGTCAGCCGAGACCCGGGTCGGCGCGGGCGGCGAACTCGTCGACGCCCAGCTTCCGGCGGCCGCCGCCGAGCTGGGCCTCGCGGCGGACGACCCCGACGCGGCCGCGCACGCCAGTGAGGCCTGGCGGATCGCCGTGGACACCGGCCTCGTCGAGGTCACGGACAGCGAGGAGGAGGGCGCGGAGGGCACCGTCACCCAGGGCGAGGAGCTGACGCTGCTCTCCTCCGGCGGCCCGCAGGACGTCCTCGGCATCTGGCTGGGCGCCCTGGACACCGTGTACGCGGACGCCACCGTGCCGGACATGGAGAACCTCCTCGACGTCCTGGAGGAGAACGGCGAGGTCAATTTCGACGAGCTCGGCTGGGACCCCCAGGGCGAGGCCGACTTCCTGGACGGCGTCCTCGGCAACCTCTACCTGCTCACGGTGGGCGAGGCCCCGGCCGGTGAGGGCCCGGTGCCGCTGCCCGCGCTCGCCGCCTCGATGATCGTCCCCGACGACATGGGCGAGCCCACGGACGACATCCTGGAGCAGGTGTCGGACGCGATGATGAAGCTCGACGACCAGTTCCGGCTCTTCGAACCGCTCGGCCTGGTCGAGTACCAGCCGGTGGACGAGGCCCTCATGGCCGAGATCGACGACACCGGCGTCACGGACGGCACGGACGAGCCCGCGCCGGTCGACGAGGAGGACGTCACCCGCTACGGCATGGTCCGGCTCACCCCGCTCGGCCTGTACGGCGTCCGCGCCCGCATGCTGGAGGCCGGCGTCGACGCGCCCGCCGTCGGCGAGCTCGCGGACAAGGGCGCGGACGTCCTCCTCGAGGGCACCTCGGGCTTCCCCCAGCATGCCGCGCAGGCGGAGATCGAGCAGTGGCTCGCCCGGCACGAACCGCTCGGCGCGGCACGGGAGTTGCTGGCCGCGGCGCGCGGCGGCGACGAGGGCGCGCCGCTGCGCAGGCTCCGCTGCCAGCAGGCGCTCTCCCTGGCCGGCGCCGAGGCGGAGCCCGCGCTGCGGGAGGTGCTCGACGACCCGGAGCTCGGGGGGCTCGCCCGGGTGTGGCTCGCCGAGCAGGGGGCCACGGACGTGCCCGCGCCGTCGGAGGCGCTCGTCTTCTGGCTGACCATCGACACGCTCGCCGCGCAGCTCGCCGCCGAGGGCAACTCGGACGAACTGCAGGGCCTGGTCGAAGGTCTCGCGCAGCAGCACAGCGGCTTCTTCGCCACGGCGTGGCGGGTGGAGCACCCGGCGACGGCGGACGTCCTGGACGCGATGGGCCGGCTGCACCCCGACAAGAAGGTGGCGAAGGAGGCCCGCAAGGCGGCCTTCAAGGCGAGGTCGCAGCAGGGGCTGTAGCCGGTGGGGGTCCGTCCGGCGGCCGGTGGCCGCCGCGGTCGCCGGACGGGCAGGTTCACGGAAGCGGTCCCTTCGGCGTCGAACGGCGTTCAACCGCTGTTCAGGCGCGGGCGGGACGGTTTCGCCGACGGCAGCCCGGTCGTACGCATCCGCCTTCGCGCCTCAGGAGTAACCATGTCGCTCACCCGCAGGGACTTCACCAGACGCTCCGCGATCACCGGGGCGGGGGTCGCCCTGGCCGGCAGCGTCGGCGCGCTCGCCACCGCGCCCGGCGCCCTCGCCGCCTCCGAGACCGAGGAGGTCGGAGCGGACGCGGCCCCGGACGCGGACGCGCGGGGCCACGGACACCACGCCCCCGGCTACGGCCCGCTGATCCCCGATCCGGAGGGCCTGCTCGCCCTGCCCGCCGGATTCTCGTACCGCGTCCTGACGTACAGCGGCAGGACCAGGCTGGAGAGCGGCGAGTACACGCCCTCCAACCACGACGGCACCGCCGCCTTCGCGGGGCCGCGCGGCACCACCCTCCTCGTCAACAACCACGAGCTGAGCGGCCCCCGCTCCAAGTGGAAGCACCCCGTCCCGCTCACCGAGGGCCTCGTGTACGACCCGGCCGCGTCCGGCGGCTGCACCGTCGTCGAGGTCCGCCGCGACGGACACGTCGCCGAGTGGGTCGGCATCGCGGGCACCGCCACCAATTGCGCGGGCGGCAGCACACCCTGGGGCACCTGGCTGACCGGCGAGGAGACCGAGGACAAGGCCGGCCAGAACGGCATGACCAAGGACCACGGCTACGTCTTCGAGGTCGACCCCAATGACCGGCGCGCCAATCGCGCCCCGAAGCCCATCAAGGCGCTCGGCCGCTACGCCCACGAGGCCGTCGTCGTCGATCCCCGGCGCGGTCACCTCTACCTCACCGAGGACGCCTCCGGGCCCAACGGCCTGCTCTACCGCTGGACCCCGCCGCACGGCTTCGCACACGGCCGCGGCAGGCTGCGCACCCTCGCCGACGACGCGGGCGTCCTGAAGGCGCCCAAGTGCTTCGACTCCGGCGGCCGTTTCGTCGACGACCTCTCCCGCGCCACCCGGATCGGCACGGTGTACGGCGTGGACTGGGTGGAGGTCCCCGACCGCGACGCGCGGACGGTGCCGGTGCGCGAGCAGTTCGACGACGGCGACATCACGCGCGCCCGCAAGCTCGAAGGCATGTGGTGGGGCGACGGCGGCGTCTACATCGTGTCCTCCTACGCCCGCGACGAGAGCCCCGAACAGCACGACGGGCAGGTGTGGTTCTACCACCCCGGCCGCCGCACCCTGACCCTCAAGGTGCTGCTCGGCATAAACCGTGAGCCGGGCAGGGACGGCGCCCTCGACGGCCCCGACAACATCACCGTCTCGCCGTACGGCGGTCTGGTCATCGCCGAGGACGGCGACGGCGTCCAGCACCTCTTCGGCGCGACGGAGCACGGACGTACGTACCCCATCGCGCGCAACGAACTCAACGCCGGCACCAAGGACGAACCGGAGTACAGCGAGTTCACGGGCGTCACGTTCTCGCCCGACGGCAAGACCCTGTACGCCAACATCCAGACGCCCGGCATCCTGCTGGCCATCACCGGCCCGTGGAAGCGTCAGCGGCGCTGAACCGCCGTTACGGAGTGTTGAGGGCCCTCAGGGTCGCGTCGCCCAGGCGGGCGTACCAGCCGTGGCCGTCGGCGGCCGGTTCGGCGGCGGGTTCGGCGCGGCCCGCCGTGAGGTGGACCAGGCCACCGCCGACGGCGGGCGGGCACCGGGCGGTGTCGAACGACGTCGCCCACAGCTCCGCGCCGTCGGCCGGGTCGAAGCCGATGAGGGGCTGCCCGCCGGCGAACAGCAGACCGGCACCGAAGGCACGGCCGAGGGCCGTGGTGCCCGACCCGGCGGACACGTCCGAGGAGACGCGGCGGGCGAGGTCTCCGGTGCGTACGTCCAGGAGGCGCAGCTCGCTCTTGTCGTGCTGTCGGGCTGTTCTTGGTCTGCGGTCTCGTTCGTTGGTGCGGGCTGTGTCCCGTCGGCTGGGCCCGCTGGCCTGCCTGCGGCCGGGGCCATGGCAGCTGGGCCTGCCGGGGTTCCCCCGCTCGTGCCGTTGCCCGTCGTGCTGTCGGGCTGTTCTTGGTCTGCGGTTTCGCCCTTCGGCGCGGGCCATGCTTCGCCGGTTGGGTTGGTCGGCCTGCCTGCGGCCGGGGCCATGGCAGCTGGGCCTGCCGGGGTTCCCCCGCTCGCGCTCTCTCCCGCTGTGCCGTCAGGCAGCTCTTGACCCGGGGTCTCGCCCACCGGCCGGGGCCATGTCCCGCCGGGTCACCCCCGCCCGCCGTGTCCCCTGAGCCCAGCTCGCCGCCCGCGCCCGCCCCCCTCTCCGGGCAGGTCCCCGCCCGCCGGCCCAGGCCACGCTCCGTCGGGCAAGGGCACCGCGACGCCGCCCGAATCCGCCTCCGCCGCCGACTCCACGTCCCAGCCCAGCAGCTCCGCCACCTCGTCCTCCTGGCGGGTGATCAGGTCGCTGACCGGGTCCCTCTCCCACCACGGGGGCTCCGCCGCTCGTGCCCCGCACCAGGCCAGCGCCTCCGCGACCGTGGGGCGGGAGGCCGGGGTGCGGGTCAGGCAGCGGTTCAGGAAGTCGAGCCAGGCGGTGTTCGGCACGCCCAGCAGGTCCGGTTCCTCGTGCAGCGTGCGGTGGAGGACCTCGGGCGCGCGGCCCGAGCCGAACGGGCCGCGCCCCGTCGCCGCCACCGCGAGGACCGCGCCGAGCGCGAACACATCGGCCGCGGGCCCCGGCCGGCCGTCCCGCGCCAGCTGCTCGGGGGCGATGAAGCCGGGCGAGCCGATGGTCCCGCTGTCGGCGGTGAGGCTCTCGGCGGCCGCGTGCTTGGCGACGCCGAAGTCGAGCAGCTTCGGGCCGTCACGGGTGACGATGACGTTGGACGGCTTCACGTCACGGTGCACGACCCCCGCCGCGTGCACCCCCACGAGAGCCTCGGCGAGCGCCGCGCCGAGCGTGGCGAGGTCGGCGTCGTCCAGCGGGCCGTGCACGGCCACGGCCTCCGGCAGACCGGGCCCCGCACAGAACTCGATGGCCAGCCACGGCTGCTCGGCGTCCGGATCGGCGTCGAGCACGGCGGCCGAGTACGGCCCGGTCACGGCGCGCGCGGCGGCCGCCTCGCGCCGGAGGCGCTCGCGGAACTCCGGGTCGGCCGCGAGGTGCGCGTGGACCGTCTTGACGGCGACCGGCCGCCCGGACGCCGACCGCGCCAGATGGACACGGCCCATGCCGCCCTCGCCGAGCAGCGAAACGATCCGGTACCCGCCGACCTCCACGGGTGCTCCTTCCAGCGGCCCCGGCGGGCCCTTCACGCGACAGGCGATCCGACGGTCTGTGCGACGCCTGTGAGGCATCGTACGGTTGCGGCCCCCGGGAGACCGGGACACCGGAACACCGGGAGGGGGGAGCGCGCTTCCGCCGCCTCGCCGTCGAGGACCACCGGCGGACCGCGCGGCCACGATCGACGCGGACCTCGTCCAGTCCGGTACGGGCAGCACGCGGGTGAGATACCGCACAGGGGGCCGTCCTGAAGGCGCGATTTAAATTCACCGTAAGTGGTCTGCGGGGTACGTGCTGTCACGCCCGTACCCCGTTCGGGTCGCCTGCGGCCTTGCGGCACACCGTCCCGCACCGGGGTCTGTGTGTCTGTTCCATACCGATGTGAAAGCGGTGTGAGCTCGGAGCATGGTGCGTAGGGCGTCCGGGGGCGCATACTTCGAATATGACGAGGCCCGCCGGCTCGCGCCGCCACCTGCCGAACAGTCCCTTCAACGTGCCCGCTGCGCCCGCCCCACCCGTAGAGCAGTTCGCCGTGGGCGACCGTGTCTCCCACGACCAGTACGGACTCGGGAGGATCATCGGTGTCGAGGGAGAGGACGCGGTCGTCATCGACTTCGCGGGCCGTCAGGGACGGTTCCTGAGTCCCTACGCGAAGCTGGCAAAGCTCTGACTCCGACATCCGACGACCTGTCCTGACACACGTGAGGGGCGGCGGGCCGTGTACACGGC